>CAZOTV010000022.1:2701-7203 GCA_964582795.1 uncultured bacterium | reverse complement strand
CATAGCATGGTGCCCGTGGCCACGCCCTCGCTCGACCCCGATCCGTCCGGCGCCGCCGATCACGCCGCCAGCGCCTCCCCGGGAGGCTCCGCGAGCACCTCCCGGAGCGCTTCCCCGAACGTGTTCGTCTGCGCGACCTGCGCCACTCACGTTCCTGGCGACACACCCCCGCCCGATCCCTGCCCCATCTGCGCGGACGAGCGGCAGTACGTGCGCCAGGATGGTCAGCTCTGGCTCTCGTACGCGAGCGTCGCTGCCGAACATCACATGCGGATCGAGGAGAAGGAGCCGGACCTGTTTGGCGTCGGCGTGGAGCCGAGCTTCGCCATCGGTCAGCGAGCGCTGCTGGTGCGCACGCCGGAGGGCAACCTCTTGTGGGACTGCGTTCCAATCCTCGACGAAGACGGCGCGGCGCGACTCGATGCGCTCGGCGGCGTGCGAGCCGTCGCGATCAGCCACCCGCACTACTACGGCGGCTACGAGCTGTTCGCCGATCGGTTCGGGGCCGAGATCCTGTTGCACGAGGCCGACCGCGATCACGCGCACACGCCGCACGCGAACCTGCGCTTCTGGAGTGGGGAACGGTTCTCGCCCTTCGGTGGTATCACGCTGATCCGCGCCGGAGGCCACTTCGCCGGCGGCACGGTGGCGCACTGGCCGGCCGGCGCGGGGGGCCGCGGCACCTTGCTCACGGGGGACATCCTGCAGGTCATCCCCGACCGACGCTTCCTGGGCTTCATGTACTCGTACCCCAACCTCATCCCGCTGCCGCCCGCCGAGGTCGAGCGAATTGCCGCGGCGGTGGAACCGTTCGCCTTCGCGCGCATCTACGGTGCGTGGTGGGGCCGGGTGATCCCGGAAGGCGCCCGCGAGGTCGTCGCGCGCTCGGCGCAGCGGTACGTCGACGCCGTTTCGGGGCGTCTGGACGGCGTGACGTTGCCGCCGGCATCCGCCGCGAGGCCGGCCGGCTCGCCTGGCAGTTCATCGGCCGCCGGTGCGCCCACCGGTACCGCCGCGGTTCGGGCCGCCGCTCCGGCCACCCCCGCGGTCACCGGCGGGGCCGCTCCGGCCGCCGCCGCTCCGGCCACCGCCGCGGCTCCAGCCACCTCCACGGCAACCAGCGGGACCGCTCAGGCGACCACTCCGGCGACCACCCCACACGCCGAGGAGAACCGCCGGCACTGGAACGAACAGGCGTCCGACTGGGTCGCGGCAGGCGAGCGCCATTGGGCGCAAGCGGAGCCCTCTTGGGGCATCTGGGGCGTACCGGAGTCGGAGTTGCGCATGCTGCCTGAGGACATGCGCGGCATGGACGCGGTGGAACTCGGTTGCGGGACCGGGTACGTGTCGTCGTGGATGGCCCGCCGCGGAGCGCGCGTGACCGGCATCGACGTGTCCGAAGAGCAGCTGGCCACGGCCCGCCGGTTGGCGCGCGAGCATGGCATCGACCTGACCTTGGTGCATGGCGACGCGGAACGCACACCGTTCGAGGACGAGAGCTTCGACTTCGCCATCAGCGAGTACGGCGCCGCCATCTGGTGCGACCCGCACGTGTGGATCGCGGAGGCGAAGCGGATCCTGCGTCCGGGCGGCAGCTTGGTGTTCCTCGCGAACCACCCCTTGGCGCTCGTCTGCGCACCGGAGGATGGCAGCGCGGCAACGGATCGCCTCGCGCGGCCCTACTTCGGCATGCACCGGCTCGACTGGACCCAAGTGGAGATCGACCCCGGCGGGATCGAGTTCAACCTGGCCATCTCGGACTGGTTCGCGTTGTTCCAACGCCTTGGTCTGGAGGTCGAGGGGTTCCTGGAGCCGCGCCCTGCGTACGGCGGCAGCGAGACGCAGTTCTTCGCGAGCGCGGACTGGGCGCGCAACTGGCCGAGCGAGCAGGTGTGGAAGGTAAGGAAACCCGCGTAGCGGCGGGTGCCCGTCAGGGTCGCGCGTCGGCGGAACCGGCGAGCCCCAAGCGCTGTGCCAGCACGAGCGTGCCCCACCCGAGGGCCATCGACGTGGCGATGGCGTAGAACAACGCGGCGTTGCCGAAGGCGTCCATGGCCGCGCCGACGACGCTCGGAGCCACGATGGCCGCGGCCGAGCCCGCGAAGTAGTACATCCCGGTGTAGAACCCGACGCGGTCCGCGCCGCCTTGGTTCACGACCAGCGGGTACGCGGGCACCACCACCAGCGCCCAAGCGACTCCGGCGGCGGCAAGTACGGGGGTCAGGATGGCGGGGTCGTGAACCTGCGAGGCCACGAGGCTGACGATCGCCAGGGACACGGCGCCCGAACGCATCACGGCTGCTTCGCCCACGCGCCTCGCCCACGCGCCCACCGGGATCGCGACGATCACGAACGCGAGGCTCGCCACGCCGAGAAGCACGCCGGAACGGCCCTCGCCGGCGCCGAGCGTCTCGGTGGCGAAGGTGCTGAACTGCGCTTCGAGCGCCGAGAACCCGACGAAGCCGAAGAACACGGTGAGCAGCAACAACAACGGACCTCGGGGACGCGCGCGCATCAGCGCAGCCACGTCGCGAACCACGGCCCGGGCCGCGGGCGCCTGATCCGCGGGCTCGTGCTCACCGACGAAGGGCGGTTCGCGGTCGAGCGTTAACCAAAGCAGTAGGGCGGCGATCAGGACGAGTAGCGACGCGAGCGCGAACGGCGCCCACGACGCGCGGTCGAACAGCGGACCGAGACCCATCAGCGCAACGGCGGTTCCGATGGCACCCATGAGCGTGACCACACCGTTGGCGCTGGAACGTTGGTGGGGAGCCACGTGGTCGGGCATGGACGCCGTGAGCGGCGCTCGGCTCGAGGTCATCGCCAAGAGGAACACCAGGGCTGCGCCGAGGAGCCCCCAAAGGCTCGCGCGCGCGAGCGGGATGGCGACGAACGCGAGCGCGGCGACCGGCATCAGGATGAGCAGGAACGGAAGACGCTTTCCAAGCGGCCCGTGAGCGCGGTCGGACCACGCCCCCACCAACGGGATCACGAGCAGCGCCGAGAGGTTGTCGAGCCCCATGATGGCGCCGCGAAGCGCTCTGCTCGCCACGAAGTCCCGCAGCAGCAGCGGCATGAACACGCTATAGAGGCTCCACACCGCCGCGATGGCGAGCGCCCCGAACCCGACCGCGAGCACGGGTCCTCGGAGCCATGCTCGCGTCGGGTTCGGTTGGTTCGGCATGGGGAAGTCTACTTGCTGGACGGGAGCGCTTCGCCGGTGCGCGTGCCGGTTGCGTGACGCTGATGGCGGTCGCGTGGCGCTTGGTTCGGTGGCGCGCTGCTCGGACCGGACGCGCTTAGCAGCGGTTCCGACGGCCGTGCCGTCGCTGGACCCCAGGGATGCGGGACCGCATCACTCGAATACGGTCTCGTCCAGCGGTTCGTTGATGCTCCACGTCTCGAAGGTGATGGTCGATGTCAACACCCACTCGCCGTCCTCGTCGGTGTAGAGGCTCCCGCTCGCTCCAGCGAGGTGCTCGCCGTCGAGCGGCTCGTCGTAGACCATCAACGTCGTGGGGGAACCGGGCGAGACCGTCACGGTCGCGAGCAGTAGGCCGGCGCCATCGAAGATGAACCGCGCGCTGGAGCCTTCCGGCAGGCCCTGAAGCGACCAGTTCCCGACGTACGTGACCTGCTCGCCCGAAACCAGCTCGCCGTACTCCTGGTGGCCGTCGTACGTCGCCGACGCGCCTTCGTGCAGGATCGGCTGGTTCGGCGAGTCGAAGATGTTGTCGAACGCGGCCGCGGCTTGCGGCGGTACAGGCAGCGCCATCGGCACGCCGGTCATGGTCATGGTGAGTTTGCCGTCGATGTACCGCGTGGTGGAGAGCATGCCCCCACCGAGGTCGGTCACGATGGCGGCGCGACGGTTGTCGTAGTCGATGACGGTCTCGTTCCGGCTGACCTGCGTGGTGCCGTCCGGCAGGTAGCTGGTGAGCGTCATGCTCTGGTGGAGCGTGTGGTACTCGGCGTCGGCTTGGGGCGTGATGCCTTCCAACAGCGTGCGCGCCCGGTCGTCGACCTGGGCATGTGCCAACGAGAGCAAGGCAAGTGCAGTGGCGGCGAGGCTGGCGACGGCACGGCGGATGTGGAACCGGTGCGTTCGGGACGGGTTGTCGATCATGCCATACACGTTAGGGCACGAGCGTGGCGACGACACGTGAACGGTCACTGCGCGGGTTCCCGGGGTTCGGGCATCGGCGGGCTGGTCGTGGTACGAGCGGTGCGTGACCATGGAAGTGCGCCGGCCTCGGCCCATGCCGCCCGGGGGTAAGGGGTCTCTCTCTCGGACCTGCCACGATATTAGTAGACCTAACCAAGAGCGTAGTAGGTCTACCAATCTCGTAGTAGGTCTACTAGGAATCGAGGAGGCTCGCGGGAGGACCCTCCATGTGGCCGGCGCGGCAGGTGCCGAGGGGCAGGTGCCGCGGGGCACGCGGCGAGCGGCACGCGGCGAGGGGCACGGGCCGAGGGGCACGGGCCGAGGGGCACGGGCCGAG
>CAZOTV010000022.1:1528-2601 GCA_964582795.1 uncultured bacterium | reverse complement strand
GCGGTCCGTGCGCTCGAGGACGCCGTGTGTGCTTGGACGGGGAACCGCTTGATCGTGCACGAGTTCGAGGAGACGGACTTCCAAGACGCCGTCGACGCAGGTCGGTCGCCCGAGATCCTCGACGAGCACAGGCGCGCGTCCGTGGCGCTCGTCGGGAACACGCCGTTCGCGTACCGCTGGCGGCGGAACGGGGTCGCGCATCGTGAGTGGGGTGATGCTATACGTCGCGCAGCGTCGGATCCAGGAGATCCCGCAGCCCGTCCCCGAACAGGTTGAACCCGAGCGACGCCAGCAGGATCGCGAAGCCGGAGAAGACCGACACCCACGGCGAGAGCAGCATGGTCCCGCGGCTCTCCGAGAGCATCAGGCCGAGCGACGGTGTCGGGGGTTGCGTGCCGAGACCAAGGAAGCTCAGTGACGCCTCGACCAGGATGGCCGTCGAGAGCGACAGCGTGACCTGCACCAGGATCGGCGCCAGGATGTTCGGTGCGACGTGCCGGCCCAGCACGCGGGCGGCCCCGCCGCCGAGCGCTCGGGCGGCGGCCACGTAATCCCAGCTCAGTACCGTCAACGCCGGGCCGCGCGCCAGGCGCGCGAAGATCGGGGTGTAGACGATGCCGATCGCCAGGCCGGTGTTGAAGCTGCCGGGGCCGAGCACGGCAAGCACCGCGATCGCCAACAGGATGATCGGGAACGCAAGGAGGATGTCCATGACGCGCATGATCACGCGGTCCGTCCAGCCGCCGGCGTACGCCGCCACCAGGCCAAGCGAGCCCCCGATCGCCGTCGCGATGCCGACGGCGCCCATGCTCACCAAGATCGACGTGCGATACCCGTGAAGGATGCGCGACAGGGTGTCGCGCCCGAAGTTGTCCGTGCCGAGCCAGTGCGCGGCGCTGGGGCCTTGGAAACGCTCGCGGATGCTTTGGGCCAGCGGGTCGTACGGGGCGATCCAGGGTCCGAGCACCGCAGCCAGCACGACGAACAGCGCCAGCACGAAGCCCAGGAACCCCACCGGGTTGTGCCACAGGCGCAAGAAGAAGTTCCGTCGTTTCACGAGGGTCCCATCCGGT
>CAZOTV010000022.1:0-1428 GCA_964582795.1 uncultured bacterium | reverse complement strand
CATCAGCTGTACTCCACCCGCGGGTCGATCCAGGCGTACGCCAGGTCCACCAGCAGGTTCACCAGAACGAACACGGCCGTCACGACCAGCACGATGCCTTGCACCAGTGGGTAGTTGCGCTCGTTGATGGCGCCGATGATCAGTCGGCCGACGCCCGGGATGGCGAAGACCTGCTCGATCACCACGACGCCCGACAGCAGGTAGCCCACCTGCACGCCGATCACGGTGATCACCGGGATCATGGCGTTGCGCATCGCGTGCTTGTACAGCACGGCGCGCTCGCCCGCGCCTTTCGAGCGCGCGGTGCGCACGTAGTCGCTCGACAGCACCTCAAGCAGGCTCGAACGCAGGATGCGCGTCAAGCCGGCAACCATCGGCAGGCTCACGGCCACGACGGGCAGGGCGATGCGCGCGAGGTTCCCCCATGGGTCTTGCGTGAACGGCACGTAGCCGATGGCGGGCCACGCCGGCAGGTAGATCGAGACGAAGTAGAGCATCAGCACGCCGACCCAGAACGACGGCAGCGTCAGTCCCACGATCGCCAGCACGCGCACCACCAGGTCCCCGGCGCTTCCGCGCGCCCGGGCGGCCACCACGCCGAGCGGGAACGCCAGCAGCATGGCGAACAACAGCGCCAGCACCGTGACCTCGAGCGTGGCGGGAAGGCGCGCGCGGATCTCGTCGAGCACCGGGCGGCCCGTCCAGATGCTGTTGCCGAGATCGCCGCGGAGCACACCGGTGAACCACTGCCAGTACTGCTCGTGCACCGGCAGATGCAGACCAAGCTGGCGCCTGAGCGCATCCACCCGTTCCGGTGTGATGTCGACGTTGGCGCCGAGCATGATCTCGACCGCGTCACCCGGGATGAACCGCACCATCAAGAAGATGAGCACGGACACGCCGAACAGCACGAACAGCAGGTCGAACAGGCGGCGGACGGTGTACTGGAACATGAGGTCGTCTCGGTACTACGTCGGTGGCGCGGCGGTGCAGGCACCGGTCGGGGCGGAAGCGGGGCGGGGGCGGCGAAGCGCGAGCCCGGAACGTCCAGCGGTCTCCGTGCCGAATGCGGGGCGCGCGAACGATCGGCACGCGGGGCGCGCGAACGATCGGCGCCCCGCGTCGAAGGGTGCGAAGGAGGGCGTCAGGCGGTTAGCGCAGCGTCACCTCGCGCAGGTAGCGAAGCGAGCGGGTCGGGAGCTGCTGGAAGCCCTCGACGTCGTCGGATACGGCGCTGAACAGCGTGCCGTAGGCGATGTGAGCGATGGGGCCGGTGCAAGCGAGGCGCTTCTGCAGGTGGTCGTAGATGTTGACGCGCTCCGCCATGTCGGCGGTGGTGCGGCCCTGGTTCAAGAGCTGATCCACGGCGGGGTCGGAGAACTTGTAGACGTTGGTCGAGCCGCCGGTGACGAAGGTGCGGTGCAGGTA
>CAZOTV010000021.1:33751-40070 GCA_964582795.1 uncultured bacterium | reverse complement strand
CCCTCCTCGACCCTCCCCTGACGCCCCCCCCTGAAGGGTGCAGCGCCCGCCGCTCCGATTCGGCGGGCGCTGCTCGTGGATGGGTGAGTGTGGGTGGCGCTCCTGGTGCTACCGCCGCGGGGGCGGGCGCGGGTCGCCGTCGAGCCTCAGCCCTTGCCGTTCTCGCGCGCGGCGCGGGCGGCGGCGCGGTCTTCTTCCTGACGGCCGACGTCGGTGCGGAGGCGGGCGGCCTTGCCGCGCAGGTTGCGCAGGTAGTAGAGCTTCGCGCGGCGCGTGCGGCCGCGGCGCACCACTTCGATGCCTTGGATGAGCGGCGAGTTCAGCGGGAACACGCGCTCGACGCCTTCACCGAACGACACTTTGCGAACGGTGACGGTGCTGCGGGCGCCCTTGCCGTTCTTGCGGGCGATGACCACGCCCTCGAACGCCTGGACGCGGGTGCGGTTGCCCTCGACCACCTTGTAGTCGACGCGGATGGTGTCGCCCGTGTCGAACGCCGGGATGTCGTCACGCAGGAAGGGTTGCTCGATCGAGCGCAGGATGGCGCCTTTGTTGTACTTCATGGTCGTCTCCAGGTGGTGGAACCGTGGTTGGGATCCGTTCGTCACCGAGACACGGCCGGCAGGCTGCTGCTTCGGCCGCGTTCGCGGTTCTCGGGTTGCGTCGGTGGGCGCCGGCGATCGTGCATACGACCCCACGGCTCGCGCCTCCGCGCGTCAAGCCTTGCCATCTTAGCGGAAGCGGGCAGGTGCAATCAATCCCTACGATGCCTTCTCGCTCCCGGCGCCCAGCACGAGTTCCTCGATCAAGTACTCGAGGCGCGTGCGGGCGTTGTCCTGCGAGCCGTACACGCTGCGCTGCAAGACGCCCCCGCCGTCGAACACGAACCAATGCGGGGTGCCTTCCACGCCCCAGTCCTGCGCCAAAGTCCCGTCGACGTCGAGCGCCACCGGCATCGGTAGGCGCGCGAAGCTCTCGGCGAAGTGGCGCAGCGTGGGCACCACCTCGTCGCGCGTGAGGTCCCGGTGGCCGTACGACGTGTGCACCAGCATCGTCCAGATGCGCCCGCGGTAGTCGGACTCGAGGCGCTTCAAGAACGGGATCCCGCGCGAGATGCAGCCGGGGCACTCGAGGTTGAAGAACATCACGATGCCCGGCTTCCCGCCCGGACCCGCCGGCGCGGGAACCGGCTCGCCCCACACGAAGTCCGTAGGCCAGGAGATCGGGTGCTTCGAGGCGTCCGTAGCGGAGTCCATCGCAGGGTCCATCGCGCACAGCGTAACGCCGGCCCTCATGAGGAACGCGTCCGCGGCGATACCCTGTCGCATGTCGACCTCGCGTTCCCCAGGCCAGGCGTTCACGACCGGTGGCCTTCACCACGTCACTGCCATCGCCGGACGGCCACAGGCCAACATCGACTTCTACGTGCGCGTGCTCGGCCTGCGCCTGGTGAAGCGCACCGTGAACTTCGACGACCCCGAGACGTATCACTTCTACTTCGGTGACGCAGCCGGCACGCCGGGCACGCTGCTGACGTTCTTCCCGTGGCCCGGCGCCGGAGCCGGCGTGCGCGGCGCGGGTGAGACCGTCGCGGTCGCGTTCCGAACGCCCGTGGGCGCGCTCGACGCCTGGCGAGACCGCCTGCGCCAGCACGGCCGGTCGTTCACGAACGCTGAGCGCTTCGGCGCCGAGGTCGTGACCTTCGAGGACCCGGACGCCACGCCGCTCGAACTCGTCGCGGTCGCCGGGGGTGCTCCGCCGGCCAAACAGTGGAGCGCCTCCCCCGTCCCCGAGGCGATGACGCTCGGAACCATGCACGCCGTCACCATCACGGCGCCCCGCCTCGAGGAGACCGGGCGGTTGCTCACGGAACGCTTCGGGTTGCGGCCAGCGGGCGAGACGAAGGAACCGAACGGCGCGACGCGGCGCAGGTTCGCGGCGGGCGCGCAGGAAGGCGCGTCGTTCGTGGACTTACTGGAAGCGTCCTCTGCGCTCCCCGGGCGCTGGGGCGCGGGCAGCATCCACCACGTCGCGCTTCGCGCCGCCGACGAAGGCGCGCAGGCCGCTGCGCGCGCGGCCCTGCTGGGCGCCGGGCTTCCCGTCACGAAGCGCAAAGACCGCCACTACTTCCAGTCCATCTACGTCACCGAACCCGGCGGCGCCATCCTCGAGGTCGCCACCGACGGCCCCGGCTTCACGGTGGACGAACCGATCGACGAGCTCGGGCTCGCTCTCAAGCTTCCGCCGTGGCTCGAACCGGAGCGGGCCACGCTGCGCGGGCGCCTGCCCGTCACCGTCAGCCCCGAGTACGCCGACCGCTGGAACGCGGGCTGACGAGCGCCGATGCAGAGGTTGTCGCTCACGTCGCGCGGGGTTTCAGGCATAATGATGTGCTACCTACGCCCACGTGATCCGCGTCGCCCCTGGAGAGCGCCGAGCCAACATGCAACGACGTAACGACGAGCGGTCCGGCAGAACCGAGATCCCCGCTACGGAAGGACACACCGCCGAAGACGGCATCCCGGAGCAGCGTACCGATGCGCTTCTCGACGCCGCGTTCGCCGCGCGCGCCGAAGGCGCCGAGCGCCAGCTCGAACACGCTCTGCGCGCGCGCGACGCAGCCGCTGCGTCGCGCGACGTGGTTTCCACCATCGCCGCGACGGCCCTCGCGGCCGAGGCGGCCGGGAACCTACACCGTTACGAAGACGCCGTGCGTTACGGACTCGAGACATTGGCCCACGCCAAGCTCTCCGCCACCGGCACGCCCGAGACGTGGGACGCGGCGCTGGCGGCGCTCGACAAAGACACCGCCACCTTGGCGGCGGACGGCGCCACGGCGCTGGCCATCGCGGCGTTCCGCATGGCGGCGTACAGCGACTCCCTTCGCTACGCCCAACTCGAACTCCACCTGCGCCGCCACCTCGGCGACGAGATCGGCGAGGCGAACGCGCTCAACGGCCTCGGCTGGTGCTACGACAAGGTCGGCCTCTTCCAACAAGCCCTCGCGAGTCAGTTCCGCGCCCTCGACGCCATCGAGCGCGCCCGGCCCGAGCGGGTGGCCGGCCCGCTGAACGGCATCGCGGCCACGTACCTCAACCTCGGGCACGCCGACAAGGCGATCGCCTACGGCCGGCGGGCGCTGGACGCCGCGCCTGCCTCGCCCACGTCCGAGCGGGAGCGCTCGACCGCGCTTCGCACCATCGGGCAGGGTCACCAGATGCTGGGCGATCACGACGCCGCGAAGGACGCCTACCAGCAGAGCCACGACGTCTCGGACGCGTACGGCAGAAGCCTGGCGCTCCTGAGCTTGGGGGACCTCTTCCTCGATCAGGGCCGGCCGGCCGAGGCGCTGGCGCAGTACCGCGCCTGCCTCCGCACGTTGCGCCCGGAAGCCCGCAGGCGCGCCCTCTGCGCCGCGTTGGTCGGAGTCGGGCGGGCGCAGTTGGCCCTCGGCGAGACGGAGGCCGCGCTGGTGCCATTACGCGAAGCGGTGGCGCGCGGCGAGGCGAGCGGCGCGCCCGTCGAGACCTCGGCCGCCCACCAGGCGCTGTCCGAGGCGTTGAAGCGCTTGGGGCGCTGGCAGCAGTCGCTCGAGCACTTCGAGGCGTATCACGCCGTGCACGACACCGTCCTGCGCGAGCTCTGCGACCTGCGCACCCAGGTGCTCACGATCCAGTTCGACGTCGATCGCCTGCAGAAAGACCGCGAGATCGACCGGCTTCGGAACGTCGAACTGGCGCGTGCCTACGCCGACCTGCGCGAGCTGAACCAGCAACTGGAGCGGCAGGCCGCGCGCCTGGAGCACCTGTCACGTACCGACGAGTTGACGGACCTACCCAACCGGCGCGCTTTCGACGAACGCATGAACGACGAACTCCACCGCTCGGCCCGCAACGGCCGTCCGTTGAGCGTGTTGATGGTGGACCTCGACGACTTCAAGGCGGTGAACGACACGCATACCCACGTCGTCGGCGACGCCGTGCTCAAGAGCGCCGCCGGCGCGCTTCTCGCCGTCACGCGCGACGTGGACATCTGCGCCCGGATCGGCGGGGAGGAGTTCGTGGTGCTGCTGCCCGAGACCGACGAAGCTGGCGCCACGCACGTCGCGGAGAAGATCGTGGCCGCCATCCACGAGGCCGCCAAGCGCGACGTGGGGGTCCAGATCACGGCCAGCGTCGGCATCGCCACCTTAGGCGCGGGCGAGACGGCTGAGGCTCTCGTCGCGCGGGCCGACGCCATGCTCTACCGCGCCAAACGCTCGGGCAAGAACCGCGTGCAGGCCTGACCCCCGGTGATGCTCCGGGCCATCGCCGTCTCCGTCGCCTTCGGCGTCGCAGGCGTTGCGCTCACGTTGTGGTGGCTCGGCGAAGACCTCTCGACCGTCGTGCACGTACCCGCCTGGGCGTTCGCCGTGGGCGCCGTGCTGGTGCTGGTCAACTACCTCGCGGGCGCGCTGCGCTTGATGCTGTTGGGGAAACTCAGCAGCGCCCGCATCCCCTTCGGGAAGGCGATCCGCGCGTACGCGCTCGGTCTGTTCAGCGCCGCCATCACGCCCGGCAGCGCAGGCCAGGCTCCGGCCGTGGCGCTCGCGCTCACGCGTGACGGCCTGAAGGCGTCGCAGGCGTGGTCGATGAACCTGTTCGTGTGGGTAGTGGACCTGACGTTCCTGGGCTGGACGTTGCCGATCAGCGTGCTGCTGATCGGCCGCTCGACCCGGCTGTTGGCCAACGTCGACCCGCTCCTCCTCGCCTTGGGCCTGTTCGTGTTCATCGCCAGTCTGGGGTACGTCCTGCTGTTCCGCTTGCGTTGGGCGGTACCGATCGTGGGCGCGCTCATGCGCCTCCCCTTGCTGAGGCGATGGCGGGCCAGCGTGCTCGACTTCGTGATGCGGATCGATGAAGCGAACGTCGCTCTGCGCCGCGCGGGCCTCGGCATGCAGTTGGTCCTGCACGGTCTCACCGCCGCGGTGTACGTCAGCACCTACCTGACGTTCTACGTCGTGGTGGCGGCGCTGCAGCCGGACGCACCGCTGTTCGTGACCATGGCCGTGGCACAGGTTCCCATGGTGCTCTCGTCGTTCTTGCCGACGCCCGGTGGCGCCGGCCTGCTCGAGCTGCTCACCGCGACGCTGCTGCGCGCCGGCGCCGCCGACGGGGCCCCCGGCGCCGTCGGGCTGCAGGGCGGAATGGAAGGGCTCGACCCAGCCGCCATGATCGATGCCGGTGCGGGCGGTTCTGCTGGCGCGTCCTCCGGTACGGTGGCCGCGGCGGTGCTGGCGTGGCGCCTCCTCACCTACTACACGCGCCTGGTGATCGGGCCCGCCTTGGGAGGAACCGCGCTGCGCAAGAACGGCAAGGAAGCGTCAGCGTCGCCACGGCATGACGCGACGCTCGACCGCCTGCAGTAACGCCGTGAGGCCCACACCGAGCGCCATCACGACCAGCAGCGCGGCGTACATCTTGGGCGTGCTGAGCACTTGCCAGTGGTAGTACACCAGGTACCCGACGCCGGTCTTGGCGCGCACGAACTCCACGGCTACGATCACGATCAACGCCGTTCCGAGCGCCAAGCGCAGGCCGTTGAACACGATCGGCAGCGCTCCGGGCAGGATGACGTGCCGGAACATCTGGAACCGGTTCGCTCCGAAGTTCTTGCCGGCCTGCACCAGCACCGGGTCGATCCCCTGCACGCCCGCCATGGTGGAGAGCGCCACCAAGAAGAAGGCAGAGATCGCCACCACGGTGATCTTCGGCCCCTCGCCGAACGGGTCGGGGAACACCAGCATCAGGATCGGGAAGATGGCGATCTTGGGAAGCACGTAGATCGCCGACATGGTGGCGTCGAGCATGGTCCGCACGGTGCGGTTGAGACCCATCACGATCCCGACCAGCACGCCCGGTAGCGCGCCAAGTGCGAAGCCCACGAGCACGCGTGACAGCGTGGCCCACACGTGACTCTCGGCGAACAACGCGGTCACGCCCGACCAGCCGGCCTCGGCGAAGCGGCCGAAGGCGAGCCACGGCCTGCCGATCAGGCTCGTCTCGGAGAAGCGATCGAACGTCACCGTCAGGTCCCACAGCGCGCGGAGCGTAGCCGTGGGCGGCGGGAACCAGCGTGGGTTGAGGATGCCGGAGCGGGCGAGCCACTCCCAGGTGGCGAGCATGGCGATGGGGAACGCCCACGCCAGAGCGCGCTGGTACGGGGTGCGGAACCGGAACGGCAGCCGGTGGTCGAGCGCCTCGGCCGCGAACACCAGAAGCACGAACTCGAGCGCCAGCAGCCCCCACCAGAAGCGCTCCCACCAACCGAACAGGCTGGC
>CAZOTV010000021.1:30897-33651 GCA_964582795.1 uncultured bacterium | reverse complement strand
AGATCGACCTCGAACTCGGCCTTCTTGGTGCCGGGGTGCGCGGTCATGATCACCACGCGGTCGCCCAGCAGCACCGCCTCGTCGATGGAGTGCGTGACGTAGAGCACCGTCTTGTGCGTCTCCTCCCACAGTCGTAGCAGCTCCTCCTGCAGCACCGCCCGGGTCTGCGCGTCGAGCGCGCCGAGCGGCTCGTCCATCAGCAGCACCTCGGGATCGTTCGCCAAGGCCCGCGCGATCGACACGCGCTGCTTCATGCCGCCGGAGATCTGCGACGGGTAGTAGTTCGCGAAGCGCTTCAAGCCGACCTTCGCCAACCACGCTTCGACCTCGCGCTCGCGCTCCGCCCGCGGCACGCCGCGCATCTGCAGACCGAAGCCGACGTTGTCCTTCACCGTCTTCCAGGGGAACACCGCGTACTCCTGGAACACGACGTTGTTGAGCGGCCGTCGTGGGTCGGGGCCAGGCACGATGCGCGCCTCCCCCGACGAGAGCGTGTCGAGGCCCGCCAGGATGCGCAGGAACGTCGACTTACCGCAGCCCGACGGCCCCACCAGGCACACGAACTCCCCCTCGCGCACCTCCAGGTCGAACCCCTCGATGGCGGGCACGGGGCCGGCCATCGAGGGGTAGGTCTTGCCCGCGTCGCGGGCGACGATCTTGAGGTTCATGCGCAACCAGGGCTCGACTGCCGCGCACGGGCGCGACCGCCGCCTTCCCGCACCGGCGCTCGGTGAACGCGCTCAAGCGCGCGAGGACGACGGCGGCTCGCGGTCACGGCTCAGCGCGCGTACGGCCCGGCCGCCTCCAAGGCGAAGTCCACGAACTCCGTCACCACGACCTTGCTCAGGTCGATGGGCGTGTCGTACTCGGTGCGGCCGTTCTCGCGGTGCACGCGCTCGACGTCCGCCAGGCCGTCGACAGGGATGCTCAGGTCGGGGTCGTACAGCACGGGCGTGCCCGTGCGCAGCGCCTCCTCGGTGGAGTTCACGTACCGCAGGTAGGCCGCGACGTTCTCCGGCGACAGGTAGTCGTCGCCCTGCATGGTGCGCACCGCGTCGAGCAGCGCCAACGCGAAGCGCTGCGCCACTTCGGGCCGCTCGTTCAGGAAGTCGCCCGAGCCCACGAACGCGACCGTCATCAGACCCGGCACCAGGTCGGTGGCGAGCGTGGTGGCGGTACCGGCCGCTTCGACCTGGTCGGCGTACGGCGAGCCGAGCAGGGCGGCGTCGATCGAGCCGTTCTCGAACGCGGCGGGGATGTCGGCGTTGCCGAGGTTGACGGTCTCGACGTCGCGGATCGTCAGGCCGCCGAGCTCGAGCGCCTTGGCAGCCAGGTACTCGCCGCCGCTGCCCGGTCCCCCGGCGAGCGCCACGGTGCGTCCTGCGAGCTGCTCGATGCTCGTCACCGTTCCGGCGTCGAACAGGTCTTTACGCACCATGAAGCGCGTGGGGCTGTTCTCGTAAGGTTCCAGGCCGCCCGGGGCGAACACCCGGATGTCGATCCCTTGGTTCCAGCCGTTCCACAACGACGTGACGATGGCGATGCCGCCGACGTCGATCTGACCTTGCTCGAGGAAGGCGATCGCTTCCGTGCCGGAAGCCACCGAGTCGATCTGGACGTCGAGGCCGTAGGCGTCGAAGAAGCCGCGGTCCTCGGCGACGTACAGAGCGGCGAACTTCATGATGGGCACGTACGCCACGCGAACCTGCTGGGGCGGGTCGAGCGGCGCGACGCCATGGGTGTCCTGCGCCGCGGCGGCGGCGAGCACGAGCACGGCGGTCACCAC
Source organism: uncultured bacterium (assembly GCA_964582795.1). Classification (GTDB taxonomy): domain Bacteria; phylum Deinococcota; class Deinococci; order Deinococcales; family Trueperaceae; genus CAZACZ01. Next base: position 31,865 of record CAZOTV010000021.1, on the reverse strand, counting down.
GGTGGTCACGCGAAGGGCGGCGCGAACGAGGCTGCGGGCGGTCATGCGAGGGGTCATGTCGTTCCTCCTGGCCGGCCCGCGCAGAAGACCCAGCAGGCCTGGTATCGCTAGAGCGTCATCCTACCCAAGCCGCGCGGAGCGCGGGTGACCTCGCGGCACCGCACGCGACACGTCGATGGCGTGACGCGATGTTGGATAATCACGTGATGCGCTTCGTCGATTCCCACCACGTGACAGCCAACCCATGACCCCCACCTTCGGCGTGGCGTTCGTGGCCGGGATCCTGTCGTTCTTGTCGCCGTGCGTGTTGCCGCTGGTGCCGAGCTACCTGGCGTACGTCGGCGGCAGCGCGCAGGCGCGGCGCCGGGTGGTCCTCACGAACAGCCTCTTCTTCATCCTCGGGTTCTCGCTCGTGTTCGTCGCCCTGGGCGCCTCGGCCAGCGCGCTCGGTTCGGTGCTGCGCGGCAACCGCGACGTCTTGATGATCGCGGGGGGCGTGCTGGTCATCTTCTTCGGCCTGGTGATGCTGGGCGTGGTGAAGGTGCCCTGGCTCTACCGCGACACGCGCGTGCAGTACCGCGGCGAGACGCGCACCCCGTGGGGAGCGCTGCTCTTGGGGATGGCGTTCGCGGCGGGCTGGACGCCGTGCATCGGCCCGATCCTCGGCGCCATCCTGACGATGGCGGGCGCCGCCGGCACCCTGGCGCAAGGGGTGGGCTTACTGGGCGTCTACGCTCTGGGCTTGGGCGTGCCGTTCCTGGCCGCGGCCCTGGTGCTCGATCCCTTCTTGCGCTTCTCCAAGCGCTTCCAGCGGTACCTGCCGTGGGTCGAGCGCGGCGCAGGCGTGTTGCTTCTGATCGCCGGCGTCCTCATGCTCACCGGCACGTACACCGCGCTCAACTCCTACCTCATCGAACTCACGCCCGACTGGCTGCTCGACCGGCTGTGACCCGAGACGACCCCGCGGG
>CAZOTV010000021.1:29340-30797 GCA_964582795.1 uncultured bacterium | reverse complement strand
GAACTCACGCCCGACTGGCTGCTCGACCGGCTGTGACCCGAGACGACCCCGCGGGCAACCACCCCACCGCTCCCGCCATCACCCTCGAGGGCGCCGCCCGACGCATGGGAAGAGCGACGGTGCTCGACGGCATCGATCTCGAGATCGCCGCCGGTCGGGTGGTGGTGTTGCGCGGCGAGAACGGCGCCGGGAAGACGACGCTCCTACGCATGCTCGCCACCCGCCTGCGCCCCACGCGCGGGGCGGGCCGCGTGTTCGGTTTCGACCTCGTGAAGCAAGGCGCCGAAGTCCGGCGGCACGTCGGCCTTCTCAGCGTGCTCGGAGGGAACTACCCCGTGCTGACGGCGCGCGAGAACCTGCGGCTGGCGATGGCGCTGGCCGGCACGACGAGCGGCGCGGCGATCGACGACGTGCTCGTCCGTGTGCGCCTCGAGGGCGCCGCCGACAAGCTCGTGCGTACGTACTCCAGCGGGATGAAGAAGCGCCTCGGTTTGGCGCGCCTGCTGCTACGCGACCCCGACCTGTGGCTGCTCGACGAGCCCTACGCCGCCCTCGACGACGCCGGCAAGCTGCTGGTCGATCAGGCCATCCGCCGCGCGCGCGAAGCCGGGCGCACGGTCCTGATGGCGTCGCACGAATCGGACCGCGAGGGGCTCGCGCCCGACGCGGTGCTCGAGCTCGTCGGGGGCCGCGTGCGGGTCGCGGCCGAGGGCGACGCATGAACGACCTCGCCGTCGTGCTCGCGGTGGCGCGCAAGGACCTGCTGCAGGAGCTGCGCAGCCGCGCCGCCACGGTAGCAACGCTGTTCTTCTCGGCCGTCACGTTGGTGATGATGGCGTTCGCGCTCGGCCGCGATGCCGGCGTCCTGCGCGAAGCCGCGCCCGGCGTGCTGTGGGTGGCGTTGGCCTTCGCCGGCGTCATCGCTGCGGCACAGAACTTCCAGGCCGACCTCGAGGAAGGCGCCTTCGAGCAACTGCTGCTCGCGCCCGTCCCACGCGCGGCGATCTACCTCGGCAAGCTGCTGGCCAACTGGCTCTACCTGACGCTGCTCGGTGTGCTTCTCTCACCGGTGGCGTTCGTGCTGTACGGCGTCGACCTGGCCCCCGGCGGCGCCTGGTGGCTGCTCGCCACGCTGCTGCTCGGCACCTTCGGGTTCGCGGTCATCGCCACGTTCTACGCCGGCCTCACGGCGAACCTCGCTGCCAGGGAGGCGCTGCTGCCCGTGCTGATGTTCCCGGTCATCGTGCCGGTGATGCTCGGCGCCGTGCGCGCGACCGAAGCGTTGGTCGGCGGCGCGCCCGCGCTGGCCACCGGATCGGACGCCGCCGTGGCCGCTGCGTCCGCTGCGTCCACCGCCGCCTCGGCAAGCGCGCTGGCGGCCGGGAACGCGGCACTGGCGGCGGACTGGCTGCAGTTGCTGGCCGGCTTCGGCCTGGTGTACTTCGTGGTGTGCACGT
>CAZOTV010000021.1:20985-29240 GCA_964582795.1 uncultured bacterium | reverse complement strand
GACTGGCTGCAGTTGCTGGCCGGCTTCGGCCTGGTGTACTTCGTGGTGTGCACGTCCATCTTCCACTTCGTGGTGGACGAGTGAGCGCGGCCGTGGTGGACGAAAGGCCGCGTCCGCTGCGGTCGCAACGCCGAATCCGCTGCGGTCGCAACGCCGCGTCCGTGGCGGACGTGAGGCCGCCTGCGCGGTGAACGGTCGAGCGCGCCCATGACGAACGGGTGAGCCGGCGGCCGCGCGAACGTCAACGCCGGAACGGTACGGTGGTAGACCAACGCCGTACACTGTTCCGGTGTGGGGCTTCGTGCCCTCGAGGAGAATCGTCATGACCCAACCCACCGCCTTCGCCAAGCGGCCACTGTGGCTGACCGTCTTCGGCGTGTTGTGCCTCGTCCTCTTCGGCGTCGGCGCCTACCTGGCGCTGGTGGTCAGCCCGCCCGACGTCAACCAAGGCGAGCTGATCCGCATCATGTACGCCCACGTGCCGGTCGCTTGGATCGGCTTCGTGGCCGTGGCGGTGTCGGCCGTGTTCGGCATGCTCTACCTGTGGCGCGGCCGCCCGATGGACGACGTGCGCGCCGTCGCCAACGCCGAGGCCGCCATCTTCTTCGCCGCGCTCACCATCATCGGCGGCATGACCTACTCGAAGCCGACCCTGAACACGTTCTGGACCTGGGACGCGAAGCTCACGCTGACGGCGTTGATGGTGGCCCTGTTGGTGGGGTACTTCATCGTGCGCGGCCTCATCGACGAGCCGCAACGCCGAGGACGCGTCAGCGCCGTCATCATGATCGTCGTGCTCGCGAGCCTGCCGTTCAACTACCTAGCGGCGGAGTGGTTCCGCACGCTCCACCCCGCCAAGAGCGTCAACCTCGACGGTAGCGGCGTCACCATGGACCCGACGATGCTGCGGGTGCTGCTGTTCAACGTCGTCGTGGCCGGCCTGATCTACCTCTACTTCGTGTTCGAGCGGGTGCGCATCGGGCGCATCGGGGTGAAGGCCGCTGCCGACACCGAGCCGGCGCCCATCAGGAGGGACGTCGTCCGTGTGGGCTAACCTGTCGCACTCGCAGTGGATCGCGTTGGCGTGGGGTCAGTTGATCCTGGCCTACGTCGCGTATCTCGTCTACCTCGGTTGGCGCGCGCGCCGCGCCCGTCAAGGCGAGGAGCACCGATGAAGCGCGTGGTGTACGCCGTCCTCGGCGTGGCGGTGTTGGTGGCGGCGGGGTTCATGATCTCGCGCGCGCTCACGAGCTCGCTCGTCTACTTCATCCTTCCCAGCGAGTACGCCCGAGACGCCAGCTCGTTCGAAGGGCGCAAGATCCGCTTGGGCGGCCTGGTCAGCCCGGGCAGCGTCGCGTTCGACGACGCCCAACTGCACCTCACCTTCCTGGTCACCGACGGCCTGGCGGAGTACCCCGTCAGGTACGACGGCGCCCCGCCCGACCTGTTCCAGGAGAACGGTGGCGTGGTGATCGAGGGGCGCTTCCATGACGACGTCTTCGTCGGCGACAACCTCCTCGTGAAGCACAGCGAGAACTACCACCCGCCCGCGGATGGGGAGCCGATCGACGTCGACGCCCTCAAGGAGTCGCTGCGATGACGCACGGCGCCTGATCGGGAGTCGTCGATGATCGAACTCCAACTCGGGCCTCTGGGCACCGCCGGCGTCTTCCTCGCGTTCGGCCTTGCCCTGTACGGCGCCGTCGCCGGATTCGTCGGCGCGCGCCGCCGCGACGCTCGACTCCAGACCTCCGCGCGCCTAGCGGCGGTGGCAGGCTTCCTGGTGGCGACGACGGCGGTGGTCGTGATGCAGGCCGCCCTGCTCACCGACGACTTCAGCGTGTCCTACGTCGCCGGTCACTCGCGGATCGCCTCGCCCGTCTGGGTGAAGGTCGTCACCATGTGGGCGGCGCTCGAAGGCTCCATCCTGCTGTGGGCCTGGCTGCTGTCCGGGTACACGGCGCTGCTCGCCGTCACCGCGCCACTCAGCGCGCTCAGACCGTGGGCGCTGGCGATCATGCAGAGCACGCAGGTGTTCTTCTTCGGCGTGGTGGCGTTCCTCGCCAACCCATTCGAGGTGCTGCCGTTCCCGCCGCCCGATGGTCCCGGCCCCAACGAGCTGCTGCAGAACCACTGGATGATGGCCGTGCACCCGGTCCTCATGTACCTCGGGTTCGTGGGCCTGACGGTGCCGTTCGCGTACGCCATGGCCGCGCTCATCACGCGCCGTCCCGGCACCGAGTGGATGACGCAGACGCGCCGCTGGACCCTCACCGGCTGGGGCTTCTTGAGCGCCGCCATCATCGCCGGCGGCTGGTGGAGCTACGAGGTGCTCGGTTGGGGCGGGTACTGGGCCTGGGACCCGGTGGAGAACGTCAGTCTGATGCCGTGGCTCACCGCCACCGCGTTCATCCACAGCGTGCAGGTGCAGGAGCGGCGCCGCATGCTGAAGAGCTGGAACGTCGCGTTGATCATCGGCACCTTCGCGCTGTCCATCTTGGGAACGTTCCTGACGCGCTCCGGGGTGGTCTCCTCGGTCCACGCCTTCGGCAACGGCCCGGTGGGGCCCGCGTTCCTAGGCTTCTTCCTGCTGGTGACGCTGGTCTCGTTCGGCCTGCTGGCGATGCGCTGGGACGACCTGCGCGACCGCGCGGAGCTCGACTCGGTGGTCAGCCGCGAGGGCAGCTTCCTCGGCGTGAACATCGTCTTCGTCGCCTTGACGTTCGCGGTGCTGCTCGGGACGCTCTTCCCGTTGGCGGTCGAGGCGATCACCGGCGACAAGGTCACCGTCGGCGCGCCGTTCTTCGACCAGGTCAGCTTGCCGCTCTGGATGGCCGTGCTCCTGCTGATGGGCATCGGCCCGCTGCTGCCGTGGCGGCGTGCCGAGCAGCAGCGCCTCACCCACAACTTGGCGTGGCTCGCGGGCGGCTTCGCGCTCGCCGGCGGCGTTGCGCTGGCGCTCGGCATGCGCAAGGTGTACCCGCTGCTCACCGTCGCCCTCGCCGGGTACAACCTCACCAGCCTCGGGCTGCTTCTTAGCGGCGCCTTGGTGCCGCGACTGCGCCTCTCGCAACTACCTGCCGCGCGGGTGCTGCGCAACTACGCGTTCGAGAACCGCCGGCGTGTCGGCAGCATGATCGTGCACTTCGGCGTGGTGGTGGTGGCGCTCGGAGTGGCGTTCAGCTCCGGCTACCGCGTCGACGAGCAGATCCGTCTCGACTTCGGCGCCAGCGCGACGTTCGAGGGCTACACCCTCACCGCCGTGGACCGCTACGTCGAGCGCACCGAAGGTCGCATCAGCGCCGGCGCCGTGGTCGAGGTGCGTCGGGGCGATTCGCTGGTGACTACCATGCGGCCGCGCATCAACGTCTTCGGCGACGGGCGGCCGGTGCCCACGCCGGCGGTGATGTACACGCCGTGGCACGACCTCTACCTGAACCTGAACTCCTCCATCGGCCCGACCAGCACGTTCGTCGTACTGCGCGCGGTGAAGAGCCCGCTCGTCACCTGGATCTGGGTCGGCGGGGTCATCATGGCGCTCGGCACGCTCTACGCCCTCGGCGCCGGAGCGCGCAGGCGCGTTCTGGCCACCAGCCCTGCCATGGAGGGCGAAGGAGCCGTGCGGGCGTGAACCGTCTGGTGGTCATCGTGCTGGTGGTGGCGTTGCTCGGCGGGCTGTTCGTGTTCGGCCTGCTGCGCGGCAGCCCCGACCGCGACATCCCCTCGGCACTGATCGGCAAGAGCGCGCCCGACTTCACCCTGCCGCTGTACGAGCGCTACCAGCCGGAGTACGGCGAGGCGCTGAGCCTCGCAGCGTTGCAGGGCACGCCGCTGGTGGTGAACTTCTGGGCTTCGTGGTGCGGGCCCTGCTACGAGGAGGCGCCCGTGCTGCAGGCGACCTGGGAGGCGTACCGCGAACGCGGCGTGCTGTTCGTGGGAATCCAGACCCAGGACCGCGACAACTTCGAGCAAGGACGCGCCTTCTTGTCGCAGTTCGGCCTGAGCTTCCCGAACGGCATGGACAACGACAGCCGCATCAGCGTCGACTGGGCGCTCTACGGTGTGCCGGAGACGTACTTCATCGACGCGGACGGACGCGTGACCTACAAGCACGTCGGTCCGGTGAACGCGGCGTTGATGGAAGAGCGCCTCGAGGCGCTGCTCCGATGAGCGCGCGACGCAAGCGGAAGGTCTTCGCGGCCGCCCTGGCGCTCTTGGCGTTGGCCTTCGCCGCCTTCGCTCAGAACGTAGAGATCGAGTCGCGCGTGTTCGACATCGCCCGCAAGTTGCGCTGCCCCGTCTGCGTGTCCGAGAGCGTGGCAGACTCGAACGCCCAACTGGCGCAGCAGATGCGCGCCCTCATCCAGCAGCAGTTGGAGGAAGGCCGCAGCGAAGACCAGATCTACGCGTACTTCCAAGCGCGGTACGGCGACTGGATCATGCTCGAGCCTCCCAAGCGCGGCATCCACCTGTTGGTCTGGTTGCTTCCCGTGATCGTGGCGATCGCCGCGGTGGTGACGGTGGCGTTGCTGGCGCGGCGCTGGCTGGCCGCGGCGCGCACCCCGGTGCAGGCCGACGCGGACGACGTAGCGCGGGTGCGCGCCCAACTGGGCGCCCCTGGAACGGACGCTGCGGGCCCCACGGGAGATCGCTGATGCTCACCGCCATCCTGATCGGCGCCCTGGCGCTGATCGCCTTCGCCTACGTGGCGTTGCCGCTGCTGGCCCCGACCCAGACCGACCCCCTGCCCGACGACCGCGACCCCGTTCTGGTGGACCTGCAAGAGGAGAAGGCTGCGCTCTTCCGCGCCATCCGCGAACTCGAGGCACGCACCGACCTACCGGCAGAGCGCCGCGAGCAGCTGCGCGCCCGTTACGAAGCGAAGGCCGCCAAGGTGCTGCGCTCCATCGACGACCGGGAGGCCGAACTGGCCGGCCGCGCGCGCCCTTCGCGCGCACCCACGCGGCGCGCGCCCATCGGGGTCGTTGCGGTGCTTGCGCTTCTGGTCGCGATGGCTGCGATCCTGCCGACCTTCGTGCTGCCGCGCGTGGGCGAAGACGCCACCATCACCACCACCGACGTCGACGCCGCCCAGCAACTGCAGGCGTTGCAGAACGCCGCGCGTCAAGACCCGAACGCCACCAACCTCCTCGCGCTCGGCGACGCCTACCTGAGCCTGCAGCAAGTCGCCGACGCCGAGGCCGCGTACCGCCAGGTGGTGGAGACCATCGAGCCGGTGCCGGCCGGCGCATACCAGCGCATGGCCATCCTGACGCTGCAGACGGACCTGGCGCAGGCGCACGAGTGGTTGCGCCTGGCGCGCGCCGCCGACCCGTTCGACCCTGACACGCTGTACCTGCTCGGCGAGGTCGCGTTCGCTCGCAACGACATCACCGAGGCGCTATCCGCGTACCGCGACTACACTGCCTCCATCGGACTCGATCCGGCGGCGGCGGCCGGCGGCGATGCCGAGAGCGGCGTCGGCGCCGTTCCGGACGGATCGTCCGGTGAGATCACCGCCGTGGAGGCGGCGATCCTGCGGCGGCTTGCGCTTCTCGAGGAACTCGCTCCGCTCGCGGCGGCCGTCGAGGAGGAGCCGACCCAAGACCGGGTGCTGGCCCTCGCCGACGCATACTGGCGCGCCGGCGAGCGCCCTCGCGCCGTGGAGCAGTACTTCGTCGTGCTCACCGACTTCGACCCGCAGCACGTCCTGGCCCTCGGACGCACCGGGCAACTGCTGTACACCGCCGATCGCCTGGACGACGCGATCGGGCTGCTCGAACGTGCAGCCGTCGCGGCCGGAGGCGTGAACGGGCTCGAGCCCGCCGCCCGGCTCTCCCTCGCTCACGCGTACCTCCGCACCGAAGCGTGGCAGCAGGCCGCCGACACCTACCGCGCCTACCTGGCGGACCCGGGCATCGCCGCCACCGGAGCAGTCGACTCTGCCGCCGCGGGCGGCCCAGGTGGCGTTCCCGGCGCCGCCGAGCAGCTGACGGGCTTCACCGAGCAGCTCCTGGCGATCGCCGAGGCGCGCGCCGAAGGGCGCGAACCTGCCGGCGGCGAGACGGCGTTGGCGCTCTTGTTCGGACAACAGGTGTTCGAGAGCGCGTGCGCCGAATGCCACGGGATCACCGGTGAAGGTGGGATCGGCCCACGCTTGACCGGCAGCGAGCGCGTCGCCAACCGCCCCAACGTGTCAGACGCCGTTCGGTTCGGACGCGGCGCCATGCCGGCGTTCCAGTCGTCGCTCGAACCGTCCGACTTGGAGGCGGTCGTCACGTACGTCACCGACGTGCTGGCGCCAGGTCGGTGAGGTTGGAGTGAACGGGACGCGCCCCCACGACGTCGACGAGGGTCGTCGGCGGCTCGTGACCTGGCTCTGGCGCCTGCCGGTGCTGGCGGCGCTCGGCGGCGGAGCGTACGGCGCGTACGAAGCCATCCGCGTCCACTTCTTGAAGCGCGCGGCGGGGGCGGCGCCGACGTTCCAAGCTCGCCCGGAGACGCCCGTAGCCGGCTTGGGCGCCTTCGGGGAGCCGTGGGCGGCGGTCGCTTTCGAGCTCGCCGGTGACCCGGCGGTCACCGGGCCGGACGCCGAGCCGGAACAACGGGTGCCGAGCGTTCCCGCCGTCGCCGTGCGATTACCAGGGCCGATCGTGGGTGGCCTAGACGTCGACAGCGGCATCGGATCCACGATCATGCACCTCGCTGCGTTCAGTCGCGTGTGCACCCACCAGCACTGCATCGTGTCGCTCAACCGCGATCTCGAGGCCATCGCGTTCGGGTTCAACCACACCGTCGACCACCCGGCGCTGACGTGCCCATGCCACTTGAGCGTGTTCGATCCGTTGCTCGCCGGGGAAGCGGTCAGCGGCCCCGCCGTCGATCCCTTACCACGGGTGCGTCTCGAAGTGCGCGGCACCGCCGTGGTCGCGACCGGGATCGAGACGGGTTGACCTCGGCCCGGAACCGGGGGGCCACGCGACGTATCATCGGAAGACCAGTTGCCGAGCGCCGGAGGCGCCCCACGCCCCGGCCCCGAGGCGCGAACGCGCCGCACCGGCCCCGACGCGCGAACGCGCCGCACCGCACCATCACGAAGGCCGCCCGTCGTCCGGGCCGCCGTAGGAGGCGAACCCATGAACCGCTTGAAGCGTCTGAACGACTTCGGCCAGTCGGTCTACCTCGACGAGATCCGTCGCTCTTGGCTGCACGACGGCACGCTCGCGACCCTCATCGAACGCGACGGCCTGCGCGGCGTGACCTCCAACCCCGCCATCTTCCAGAAGGCCATCGCCGACAGCCGCGATTACGATGACGCCATCGCCGAGCACGCCCGCCGCGGTGACGACGCCATGACCACCTACGAAGACCTGGTGGTCGCCGACATCCAGGCTGCGGCCGATCACTTCCGGCCCACGTACGACGCGTCGGACGGTCGCTTCGGGTACGTCTCGCTCGAGGTCTCGCCCGAACTCGCGCACGACACCGAGGGCACGGTGGCGGAGGCGCGTCATCTGTGGCAGCGTCTCGGTCGGCCGAACGTGTTCATCAAGGTTCCCGGTACCGAGGCGGGCATCCCGGCCATCGAGCGGCTCATCGCCGAGGGCATCAACGTGAACGTCACGCTGCTCTTCGGCCTCGACCGCTACCGGGCGGTGGCGGAAGCGTACCTGGCGGGGCTCGAGAGGCGCCTGGCGACCGGCGCTCCCATCGACCGGGTCGCGTCGGTGGCGAGCTTCTTCCTGAGCCGCATCGACGTGATGATCGACCCGGTGCTGGACGCCGAGGCGAACCTCGGCGGCGCCCGCGCGGACGAAGCACGCGCCCTGAGGGGCAAGGCCGCGGTCGCCAGCGCGAAGCTTGCCTACGTCATCTACCAGGAGGTGTTCGGCGATGGCGCCGAGCGCTTCGCGCGCCTCGCCGCGGCAGGCGCGCGGCCGCAGCGGCTGCTCTGGGCGTCCACCAGCACCAAAGACCCGAGCTACCCCGACACCAAGTATGTCGAGCCGCTCATCGGCCCCGACACCGTCAACACCATGCCGATGGACACGCTCGACGCCTACCGAGACCACGGCGAACCCGCGGCCCGCATCCACCAAGGCGCCGACGATGCACGCGAGGCGCTGCGCCAGCTGGCCGCCGTCGGCATCGACCTCGACGCCGTCACCGCCGAGCTCGAGACGGAAGGCGTCGCGAAGTTCATCAAGCCGTTCCGCAGCCTTCTCGACACGCTCGATGGCGCCTTGCGCCGCGCC
>CAZOTV010000021.1:4897-20885 GCA_964582795.1 uncultured bacterium | reverse complement strand
CGGACCGTCGCGCGCAGCAGCAGCGCGTACCCCACCACGCCGACGACCGCGAAGGCGAACCACTGGATGGCGTATCCGAGGTGCGGTCCCTCGTCCAGCACGTGTTCCGGCACCGGAACCGGGAGTTCGAGGGGGTGGGCCGGGGTCACGGCACGAAGGGTGATCCAGGCGGGCACGAGTGGGTTCGGGATCTGCGGCTGGAGCCTGCCGACGTCGACGTAGAACGCCTGCGTCAACGCGCCGTCGGGCGGATCGCGCGGGGCCAGCACGGCCCAAGCGTCCGTTGGCGGCCCTTGCGGCTCGCGGAGCTCGCCCAGCACCTCCACCGTCCCGGCAGGGGGCGGCGCGTCGGCCACCGGCACGGTGTCGTGGTCGTATGGCACCCAGCCGCGCTCGACCAGCACGGCGTAGCCGGACCATGCACCGTCGTCTTCGATGACCAGCGGCGTCAGGACGTGGAAGCCCGGTCGGCCGTTCGCACTGCGTCCTCGCAACAGCACTTCGTGCTCGGCGTCGAAGGCGCCACGCGCGACGACGCGGCGGTAGGCCGGGAACGCGCCCGCGGCCTCCACGGCCCCCTCGCCCACCGCCCCGTCCGTGGCCTCGCCCGCGATCGCGGTCAGCGCTTCGTCCAGTTCCACCGGCGCTTCGGCCGCCCGCGCCACGATGACGGCGTTGCGTTCACGCACCGACGCCAGGCGCCGCAGCTGCCAGAACCCGAAGTTCACGAACGCCACCACCAGCACCAGGGCCAGCAGGTGCCCGGCGATCCAGCGAGGGCGAAGCAGCACGCGCATGGCCCCTTGCGGCGCCCCCGTGAGCGCCTCCGTCGGCGCCCCTTGCTCGCGCTCGGAGGACATCAGAACAGGATGCGATCCAGGGCCATCGTCAGGAACAGCAGCGCGAGGTAGCTCATCGAGTACTTGTAGAGCGGCAGTGCGGTCACGCGGTCGATGGGCGTGCCCTCTCGCGCCAGCTGGAACAGCCGCGCCACGCGCAACGCGAGCACGACGTTCAACGCCAGCACGGCCAGGAAGTACACCGGGCTGAACGCATGCAGGAAGAACGGCAGCACCGTGAGCAGGATGGTGAGGCCCGTGTACATCACCATCTGCATGACGGTGGCGCGCTCGCCGATCACGGCCGGCGCCATCGGCACGCCGACCTTCGCGTACTCGTCCTTGATCATCAGCGCCAACGCCCAGAAATGCACCGGCGTCCACACGAAGACGACGGCGAACAGCATCCAGGCCATCAGGCTGAGGTGGCCCGTCACCGCCGCCCAGCCGACCAATGGTGGGATGGCGCCGGCAGCGCCGCCGATCACGATGTTCTGCCACGTCGTGCGCTTGAGCCACATGGTGTAGATCAGCACGTAGAACGCGATCCCCGCCCACGACAGCAGCGCGGCCAGCACGTTGGTGGTGAGCGCGATGATCACGAAGGAGGCAACCGTGAGCGCCACCCCGAACACCAGCGCGTTCTTCGTCGACACCTTCTGCGTGACGGTCGGCCGCTTGGCGGTGCGCCGCATGCGCACGTCGATGTCGGAGTCGTAGACCATGTTGAAGACGCCGGCTGCGCCGGCCGACATGTACCCGCCGATCGCCACGCCGAGCAGCGCCACCCAGCCGGGGAAGCCGCCCTGGGCGATGAACATCGCGCCGATGGTGGTGAGCAGCAACAGGCTGATGACCTTGGGTTTGGTCAGCGTGACGTAATCGCGCCAGGTGGCGCGTTGCCGTTGGGTGTCGCTAGCGGATGCGGTGGTCGTGGTGGTGGTAGCTGCGTCGGACACGTCAGGCGTTCTCCCATGCTGCGCCGCGAGCGGCGGTCTCGGCCACCGCGACGCGGTGACCACCCAACAACGATACGGCAAGCGCCGACAGCAGCGCGAAGGAGGCGACCGCCACGGCGAGGTGCAGGATCTGCAGCGCGATCGGCGCGAGGAACGCGAGGTTCGCCGTACCGATCACCAACTGCACGATGTACACACCCAGCAGCACCTGCGCTAAGCGGCGGGCCGCCGGCACCGGTTTCAGGTACCAGCTCAGGCCCAGGCCCACGAAAAGGTACGTACCCACCGCGATGGCGATGAGCGGGTGCAGGATGCGCAGCCGGATGAGGAGGTGCGAGCTCGGATCGAAGTCGGCGCGCAGGCCTTGCGCAAGCGACTCCGACGGGAAGATGGTGTTGCCCATGGCGGCGATGCCGCCGGTGAACATCAGCACCAACATGGCGACGATCCCGGCGCCGAGGACGACGGCCAGCGACGTCTGCCGTCCGAGCTGCAGCGGGAACGCGGGTGCGGCCGACGTTCGCGCGGAAGCGCGAGCGTAGACCACGGTGGCGGCGAGCGCACCGATCAAGAGCAGCGAGTTGACCAGGTGCGCGGCCACCCATACGCCTCTCGCCACGCTGGTGTTGTCACCCGTGAGTCCGAGCAGCACGGTGGCGGCGCCGATGAGCGCTTCGATCACGAGGAATCCGAAGGAGACCGTTGCGAAGAACGCCAACCCGGGCCTTTCGCGGCGTGCCGCCAGACCACGGCGCAACAGCCACACGCCCAAGATCAGCACCACGAGCGACATCAGGCGGTGCGTGAACTCGATGCCCGTCTCGAGGGTCGGTGCAAGCGGGATCACCTGGCCGTTGCAGGTAGGCCAGTGGCTGCCGCAGCCGGCGCCGGACCCGGTCGATCGCACCACGGCGCCTTGCAGGATCACGACAGCGTTCGCGATCAGGGCCGTCCACGCCAGAGCAGCCGTCGACGGGCGCCGTGCCTCGCGGGACACGGGCGCGCGCCCCTGCTGCTGCTCGTTCCCTATCGGGTGCCTCTCCCTAGATGCCTTCGACACGTGCTGCTGCTCGCCTCCTCGACCGTGCCACCGCGCCATCCGGAATGCGCCCGCGTGCGCGGTCGGAGTTGCGTCGGTTGCGTTCGCACGGCCGAACACCCCCGGCGCGTTCCCGGCGTGCGCGCGGCCGGACCCGGTCCGCGTGCGCGCGGGGTGACTCGGCCTTGCTTCGCGGTGGTAGCGGCCCGCTCGCGATCGCGTCGTGCGACCGTCGTGAGCGCCCCAATGCTACCAAAGCGCCTTCGCCGAAGCGTGCCCGGGCGCACGGTTCGCGCCACATGAGCAGAGCGAAACGGCGTGCCCGACGTATCGCACACGGCTCTCTCACACTGCGCGGCCATGATGATTCGCGACGCGAGCCGAGCGGCGCGTGGCCGCTTCGGGACACGCCAGAACCGCGTGAAAGCACGACCACGGCGGATGGTAGACTCGCCGCACCCATTCGGTCGTCGGAGGATACGTTGATCAGGACCAGGCACAAAAGCACGATTCTGCTGAGAAGCGCAATGGCCGCCATCTTCCTGTTGGCCTCGGGCCTGGTGCACGCTCAGGAACAGACGCAAGAGCAGGAGCCGTTGGACGCGGCCGCCTTGATCGCGGACGGCGCGTTCTACCTCGAGCGGGGCGATTGCGCGCTGGCGCAGTTCTTCTTCCAGGAAGCGCTCCGTAGCGAACCCGAGAACGCCGACGCGCTCGTCGGCAAAGGGCGCGCCTTGGCGTGCCAGGGCGCCTACGGAACCGCCATCGAGGCGTACCAGGCAGCCCTCGCGGCCGACCCCAACCACCTCGAGGCCCACGTCCACCTCGCCATCACCTACCAGAACCAGTACCAGTCGGACCCGAGCACCTACGCCGGACGCCTGGCCGACGCGCTCGACACCATCCAGCGCGCCGAGCGCATCGCGTCGGACGACGCCCGCGTCCAGAACACCAAGGGCATCGTGCTGTACCAGCTCGGCGACTTGCAGCAGGCGCGCACGACGATGGAGCTTGCGGCCACGTTGGCGTCGGCGGCCGACTCGGGGCTCTCCAACCAGGAGCGCAGCACCGTCCAGGTGAACCTCGGACGCGTCTATCGCGACCTCGAGGAGCTGGAACTCGCGCTGCAGGCGTTCCGGCGGGCGGTCGTACTCGACCCGGCCAGCGCCACGGCACACAACAACCTCGGCAACGCGGCGTTCCGTCTTGGCGACTGTGCTACGGCCGAGTACGAGCTGTCGCAGGCGGTGAACCTCGACCCGACCTCGCTGTCGGCAGCGTCTCAGCTCGGCATCACGCTGTTCGAATGCGGCAACGTGGCCGACGCGCAGACCCGCCTCGAGGCCGCGGTTCAGATGGACGGCGCCGTGTTCATCCCGCCGCTGTTCACGTACCTTGCTCGTGCGTACCTCGAGGCAGGCCGCGTCGACGACGCGGTTCGCCGCGCACAGCAGGGGGCGCTCCTCCCGCCCGAGAGCGCCGAGGCCTACTACTGGCTCGGACGCGCCTATCAGGCGCGCGGCGGCGCGAACGACACCTCGAACGCCCGTCAGGCCTACGAACGCGCGCTCGAGATCGACCCGACCTACCAGGTCGCGCAGGAAGCTCTGGGCGGCCTGTAACC
The DNA here is from genome assembly GCA_964582795.1 of uncultured bacterium. Lineage (GTDB taxonomy): Bacteria > Deinococcota > Deinococci > Deinococcales > Trueperaceae > CAZACZ01. Next base: position 16,424 of record CAZOTV010000021.1, on the reverse strand, counting down.
GCCCCCGCGGTCTCGACGGCCGGCGCGCTTTACCTGCGCGCGCCGAGCCTGTATACTCGATAGGTTTGCCTGGCGGCAGCGGGATGTCCGCCCGGGCGAACGTCCCGGAAACGGTTCGCGGGCGCTCTTCTCTGCTTCCGCCTCGGGCGGCGAGCAGGCCGGAGCACCGACTCCCACCTCAACATCCCGCTACGGAGGAACATCGTGTCGTACCTCGGAATGAAGCAACTACTCGAAGCCGGCGTGCACTTCGGTCACGAGACGAAGCGCTGCAACCCGAAGATGAAGCGCTACATCTTCGCCGAACGCAACGGCATCTTCATCATCGACTTGCAGAAGACGCTGGTCGAGAGCGAGAAGGCGTTCAACTTCCTGCGCGACGTCGCCGGCCGCGGCGGTACCATCCTGTTCGTGGGCGCGAAGAAGCAGGCCCAGGAGATCCTGGCGGCCGAGGCGAAGCGCTGCGGCATGCCGTACATCAACGAACGTTGGCTCGGCGGCCTGATGACGAACTTCAAGACCATGCGCACCCGTGTCGAGCGCCTGCGTGAACTCGAGGCCATGTTCGAAGACGAGTCGATCCTGCGCTACAGCAAGAAGGAACAGATCGACCTCGGCAAGGAACTACAGCGCCTCCAGCGCTACCTCGGCGGCATCCGGGACCTCAACCGGCTGCCCGACGCGCTGTTCGTGATCGACCCCACCAAAGAGGCGATCGCGGTGCGCGAGGCGAACAAGCTCGACATCCCGGTGGTGGCGCTGGCCGACACCGACTCGGATCCGGACGTGCTCGACTTCATCGTCCCCGGCAACGACGACGCCATCCGCTCGATCCAGCTGGTGACGGCGCGCCTGGCCGACGTCATCGTCGAGATGCGCGGAGGCGCCGAGGAAGTCGTCGAGAAGCCCGCCGCCGAGCCCGACCGCGAGACGCTGCCGACGCCGATGTCCGCGCCTGAGCGGGCCATCAAGGAGGCGGCGGAAGCCGCCACCGAGGGCGAGGGCGAGACGGAGCCGGCGGTCGCCGCGAGCGCAGCAACGAGCGCCGCTGCGAGCGCTGACGAGACCGCGGACGAGAGCGCCGACGCCAGCGACGCGGACGCCGAAGCCGACGAAGAACGCGCCTGAAGCACGCAGGCTGCAGGAACCACCCGGCTCTCGCCCGCCGACGAGCACAAGAGCCGTGACACCACGCCACCGCCGCAGGGCGGACCGGAGGAACGAAGCACCATGGCTGTGACCACCGAACTGATCAAGAAGCTGCGCGGCATGACGGGCGCCGGCATGATGGACGTCAAGAAGGCCCTCGAGGACGCCGGCGGCGACCTCGACGCCGCCTCCCAGCTGCTTCGCGAGCGCGGCATCGCCAAGGCCGACAAGAAGGCCGACCGCGCCGCGTCCGAGGGCCTCGTCGGGAGCTACATCCACCACAACGGCAAGATCGCCGTGCTGGTGGAGGTGAACTGCGAGACCGACTTCGTGGCGCTGAACCAGACCTTCCAGGACTTGGCCCGCAACCTCGCGATGCACATCGCCATGGCTGCTCCCAAGTACGTCCGCCGCGAGGACGTTCCCGCCGACGTGGTGGAAACCGAGAAGGCTGCGCTACTCAAGCAAGTGCAGGAAGAGGGCAAGCCCGCCAACGTCGCGGAGAAGATCGTCGAGGGCCGCCTCAACAAGTTCCTCGCCGAGATGACGCTGCTCGAGCAGCCCTACATCAAGGACGACAAGAAGACCATCGACGACCTGGTGAAGGAAGCCATCGCCACCCTCGGCGAGAACATCCAGGTCGGGCGCTTCGCCCGCATCGCCATCGGGGAGTAACGACGCCATGCGGCGCGTCCTACTGAAGCTCTCGGGTGAGTTCCTCGCCGGCCCCTCGGGTTTCGGAGTGTCCCCGGACGCCACCGCATCGTTGGCAGAACAGATCGCCGCGGCCCAGCGCCGCGGCGTTCAACTTGCTGCCGTGGTCGGCGGCGGCAACTTCTGGCGCGGGACGCAGCACGGGTCCCACATGGACCCGGCCACGGCCGATTACGTCGGCATGCTGGGAACGGTCATGAACGCCATCGCGCTGCAGGACGCGCTCGAGGCCAAAGGCGTCGACACGCGCGTGCAGACCGCGATCACCATCCAAGAGGTCGCCGAACCGTACATCCGCCGGCGGGCGTTGCGCCACCTCGAGAAGGGGCGCGTGGTGATCTTCGGCGGTGGGACCGGCAACCCGTTCTTCACCACCGATACCGCCGCGGCGCTCCGCGCGCTGGAGATCGACGCCGACATGGTGCTCATGGCGAAGAACAAGGTCGACGGGGTCTACGACGACGACCCCAACCGCAACCCGGAGGCGCGTCGCTTCCGCACGTTGTCGTACCTCGACGTGCTGAACCAGGGGCTCTCGGTGATGGACGCCACCGCCGTCAGTCTGTGCATGCAGCGCGACCTCCCCGTCACCGTGTTCGACATCTTCACCGAGGGCAACCTCGAGCGGCTCCTCGCGGGCGAGGCCGTGGGCACGCGCATCGGCGCCGACGTGGAGACGCGCTACGCCGACTGAGGCGTGCGCGGTACACTGGACCGCGGTCGATTCTGGCCCCGGAGGTATGGGCATGAAAACGGTCCTGAGCGAGATGCGGGAGCGGATGCAGAAGTCGCTCGACGCATTCGAGACGAACATCGCGACGGTGCGCACGGGTCGCGCCAACCCCGCCATCCTGAACCGCGTGCATGTGGACTACTACGGCGCGTCCACGCCGCTGCCGCAGCTGGCCAACGTGTCGAGCCCCGACCCGCGCACGCTGGTGATCTCACCGTTCGACAAGAGCATCGGCAAGGCCGTCGAGAAAGCCATCCTCGAATCCGACCTCGGCTTCAACCCCAACAACCAGGGGGACAGCATCTTCATCACCGTGCCGCCCCTGAACGACGAGCGCAGGCGCGATCTCGTCAAGACGGTGCACAACATGGCCGAAGAGGCCAAGGTGGCGATGCGCAACATCCGCCGCGACGGCAACGACGAGCTGAAGATGATGAAGGGCGACGGGGACCTCAGTGAGGACGACCTGCGTCGTGGCGAGACCGAGGTCCAGAAGATCACCGACGAGTTCATCCACAAGATCGACGAACGCGTCAAGGCGAAAGAGTCCGACATCCTGGCCGTGTGAGCCGACCGTCGCCCGATCCCGCTTCCGGCGCCCCCGGGCGCGACCGCGGCGCTCCGGCGGCGAAGCCGGTACCCGAGAGTCGCCCGACGGCGGCGAAGCCCTCGGAACGGAGCGACGCGAACCGAAGCGGAGGCGCGGCGTCCGGCTGGCGCCGACATCGTACGCGCGTGGTGTCGGCGTTCACGCTCTTCGCCGCCGCGCTCCTGGTGTTGTGGGTGGGCCTGCCACTTCTGGCGCCCGCCTACCTGGTCCTGACGCTGGTGGCGCTGCAGGAGTACGCCGCGTTGATGAACCTGCGCGGCATCCCCATCCGCAAGCGGAGCCTGTGGGTGGCCGCGGTCTTGACGTTGCCCGCGTCGCTGCCCGTCACCTACCCCGGGATGGAGCCGCTGGTGGCCGGCGTCAGCTGGCGCGAAGCGCTGATCGCCCTGTTCGCGCTCTACCTCGTGGGGCTCGAGCTGGCGAACCCGAACCGCAACTCGCTGCAGGCGGTGGTCTTCACGCTGTTCGGCTACCTCTACATCCCGTGGTTGTTCGGCTACATCATCACCCTGAGGTACACGCCCGATGGCGTGCTGGGCCTCTGGTACCTCACCCTGCCAACGTTGGCGGTGGTGGCGACGGACGTGGGGGCCTACGTGTTCGGGTCGATCTTCGGGCGTAGGCGCTTGGCGCCCGCCATCAGCCCCAACAAGACCGTCGAGGGCTCCCTCGGCGGCCTGGCGCTCGCGGTGGTCGTGGTGGCGTTGGCGACGTTCCTGCTCGAGCGCTACACGCGCCTGCATGTCGACGTCTACGACGCGCTGCTGTTCAGCCTGCTGGTGTCGAGCGCGGCTCAGCTCGGCGACCTCTTCGAGTCGTTGTTGAAACGCTGGGCGGGCGTGAAGGACGCCGGTGTCTTCGTGCCCGGCCACGGCGGCGTGCTCGACCGCATCGACAGCGCGTTGGTGGCCTTCCCCGCCACCTACTTCTTCGTCACGCTGGTCATCTTGCGCTGAGGGCGCGTCCGGGTGGCGAGCCCGATGCCGGCAAGGATGGCCACGATCCCCACGGCGTGGTAAAGACGCACCGCCTCGCCCAACAGCACGACGGACAGCACGCTGCCGAACACCGGCATCAGGTGGATGAACAGCCCGGCGCGTTCCGGCCCGACCAACTCGACCCCGCGGTTGAAGAACAAGAACGACACCACCGACGGGAAGATCCCCACGTACGCGAACGACGCCAGCGCCGCGACCCCGAAGCGCAGCGGCGCCCCCGTCAGGAGTTCGAGCACGAAGAACGGGGCGAGCATCACCGTGCCCAGCACGAACGTCACCCAAAGGAACACGAACGGATCGAGCGACGGCCGGCGCCTCAGCAGCACGGAGTAGGCCGCGTAGCACAGCACCGCGATCAGCACCAGCGCGTCGCCGGGCGCGAGCCGGAGCGATGCCAGCACGCCCAGGTCGCCGCGCACCAAGACCCACACGGCACCCGTCAGGGACAGCGCGATACCCACGCCCTGGACCGGCCGGATCCTGGCGCCGTCGATGAGGATGGCGAGCAGCACGATCGCCACCGGCATGAGCGACTGAAGCAGCACGGCGTTGACGGCGCTGGTTCCATGCAGACCGAGGTAGATGAGGGTGTTGAAGACCGCGATGCCCAAGAACGACAACACCACGATCAGGCCGGCATGCGCCCGCAGCACGGGCAGAGCGGTTCGCAAACGGGGCATCGCCACCGGCGCCACCACCAACGACGCCAGCGCCCACCGCCAGAACGCCAGCGTCACGGGCGGCACCACGTCGCGCACCGCACGCCCGAGCACGAAGTTCCCGGCCCAGAAGGCGACCGCCAGGGTGAGGAGAAGGTAGGGACGATCGAACAGCTTGCGCCGGTGCGAACGAGGGGGCGCAGCAGTGTCGTCCACGCGGGCATTCTACGTGCAGGAGCCTTCGAGGGGTCACGTGCGCTACAGTGAACGACGCTGCGCCGCAAGCGCGGGCACCCACCGAACCGCTCGCCCGCCGCGGCGTCATCGTGAGGAGACATGACCACCGTGGACGCCAGCACGCATGCCCGCATCCCCGCCCCCGGCGAGGACCGGGCGGTGACCCCGAACTTCATCACCGACATCGTCGAGCGCGACCTGCGCGAGGGCCGCGTGAACCACGTCGTGACACGCTTCCCACCGGAGCCGAACGGCTACCTACACATCGGCCACGCCAAGGCGATCTGCCTGGACTTCGGCGTGGCGAAGGATTACGGCGGCATCACGTTCCTGCGGTTCGACGACACCAACCCCGTGGTCGAAGACCCGGAGTTCGTGGCCGCCATCGAGCACGACATCCGCTGGCTCGGCTTCCGTTGGCACGAGGTCCGTCATGCCTCGGACTACTTCGATCGGTTGTACGGCTACGCCGTGCGCCTCATCGAGCGGGGCCTGGCCTACGTCGACAGCCTCGACGAGGAGGAGATCCGCACCTACCGTGGCACGGTCACGGAGCCGGGTCGGCCCAGTCCGTATCGCGAGCGCAGCGTCGCCGAGAACCTCGAGCTCTTCGGGCGCATGCGCGACGGCGCCTTCGGCCCCGGGAGCCACGTGTTGCGCGCCAAGATCGACCTCGCGTCGCCGAACATGAAGATGCGCGACCCGATCCTCTACCGCATCGTCGACGCGCCGCACCATCGCACCGGCACGTCGTGGCCGATCTACCCGCTGTACGACTTCGCGCATCCGCTGTCCGACGCCATCGAGGGCGTGACGCACAGCCTTTGCACCCTCGAGTTCGAGAACAACCGCGAGATCTACGACTGGCTCGTCGATCACCTCATCGACGGCGTCAAGCCGCGCCAGTACGAGTTCGCGCGCCTGTCTCCCGACTACACGGTGATGAGCAAGCGCAAGCTCTCGAAGCTGGTGCACGGCGGCCACGTCACCGGCTGGGACGACCCGCGCATGCCGACGCTATCTGCGTTCCGTCGTCGCGGCGTGACGCCCGACGCCATCCGCGAGTTCACCAACCGTGTCGGCGTAGCGAAGGCCAACAGCCGCACGGACTTGGCGCTCCTGGACCACAGCATCCGTGACGACCTCAACGCCCGTGCTCCGCGCGTGATGGCCGTGTTGGACCCGCTCGAGATCGAGCTCGACGGAGTCGAGGAGGGCCGGGTCGAGTGGATCGACGCGCCCTACTGGCCCCACGACGTGCCCAACGAAGGTTCACGCCGCGTGCCGCTGACGAAGCGGATCGTGATCGAACGGGCCGACTTCGAAGAGGACCCGCCGGCCGGCTACCGGCGCCTCGCTCCAGGCCGCTCCGTGCGCCTCCGGCACGGTCCCGTGGTGCGTTGCGACGACGTCGTCAAGGACGAGCACGGCGTGGTGACGAAGCTTCGTTGTCATGTGCACCCCGGCAGCGTCGGCGCGAACCCGGAAGGCGAGAAAGTGTGGGCGACGGTGCACTGGGTGTCGGCCGAGCTCGGTCTGCCCATGGAAGCGCGGCTGTACGACCGTCTGTTCCTGGTTCCCAACCCGGACGCAGGCGGCGACGACTTCGTGCGCCACCTCAACCCCGACGCGTTGCGCGTGGTGCACGGTCTGGTCGAGCCGAGCGTGAGCGAGGACGACCCCGACACGCGCTACCAGTTCGAGCGCCTTGGCTACTTCTGGCGTGATCCCGTGGACGGGCGCGGGAACCGGCTGGTCTTCAACCGCATCGTGGCGCTGAAAGACGCCTGGGGACGGAAGACGGAAGCGAAGGCGCGGGCGGAGGCGGGTGCGCCGACGGGTGCGCCGAGTGGTGCACCGACGGGAGCGGCGACGGGTGCGACGACGGGTGCGCCGACGCCGGCCGAACCCCAGCGCAAGCGTGCGGCCGGTGGGACGCCCGTCGAAACGACCGCGCTGGACCCGGCGGCGCAAGCCCGGGCCGACGCCCTCGTGACGCTCGGCGTGGCGGCGGACGACGCGGCCCAACTGTCGACACGCGCCGAACTGTCGGCCTTCTACGACGCCACCGTCGCGGAGGGCGCCGCTCCCCGCGCCGCGGCCACGTGGATCGTCAATGAGGTCGCGCGCGACCTGCGGGGCGCGCAGAGCGATGCAGAGGACACGATGCGTCTCACGCCGGCGGCCCTCGCCTCGTTGCTGCAGCTGGTAGACGACGGCGTGATCACGGCCCGCGTGGGCAAGGACGTCTTGGCCGCCCTGGTGGCCAACGGTGGCGATCCCACCGAGATCGTCCGGCAACGCGGCCTCGAGCAACTCGGGGACGAGACTGCCGTCCGCGACGCGGTCGAGGCCGTCCTGGCCGCGCACCCCGACGAGTTGGCGGCATACCGGGGCGGCAAGTCCGGGCTTCGCGGGTTCTTCGTGGGTCAGGTCATGCGCCGGACGGGCGGGCGGGCCGACCCTCGGCTCGTGCAGCGGTTGGTGAGCGAGGCGCTGGAAGCGAAGTGAACCAGGACCCGGTCCAACCGACTTCGCCCGCACGACACACCTCTCACGATCCTGCATGGCATGCTGCAGGGGAACCAACGAATCGAAGGGCTTGCGTGTGACCGGGACCGTCCGTACGCGCACGGTTCGTGGAAAGGTCCGCCTGCATGACGGATAGCAGTACCGCCCGCGGCTACGCCGATCTCAAGCGCCTCGTCAAGGATCGCGGGTTGCTCGAACGCCAACCCCGTTTCCTGCTCGGACGCATCGCCATCAACCTGGCGCTGCTCGCGGTGGGCATCGCATTCTTGTTCGCCCCCGTCCACCTCGCTTGGCAAGCGCTGAACGCCGTCTACCTGGCGTTCGTGTTCGGTCAGATCGCGTTCGTGGCGCACGACGCCGGACACCGGCAGGGCTTCAAGCGCACCGGCCTCAACGACGTGGTCGGGTTGATCCACGCGAACCTGCTGCTGGGCATGAGCTTCGCCTGGTGGAACGACAAGCACAACGCCCACCACGCGCACCCGAACCAGCACGACATGGACCCCGACATCGCCATGGTGGTGTTGGCGTTCTCCGAAGAGGACGCCCTCGAGCGCAAGGGGCTGTGGCGTTTCATGGTGGCGCACCAGGCGCGGCTGTTCTTCTTCCTGCTGCTGTTCCAGGCCTGGAGCCTGCGTATCGGGAGCCTCATGTTCCTCGCCACGAAGCCGACGCGCCGACGCTGGCTCGAGCTCGGGCTCCTGAGCGCGAACTTGATCGGGTTCCTCGCGTTGCTGATCGCAGCGCTCGGCGTCTGGCCGGCGATCGTCTTCTTCATCGTGCAGCAGGCGCTGTTCGGCGCCTACCTGGCCTCGGTCTTCGCCCCGAACCACAAGGGCATGCTGGTGCTGGGTGAAGACGAGAAGATGGACTTCCTACACCAGCAGGTGCTGACCGCCAGGAACGTGCGGCCGAACCGGTTCATCGACGTCTGGTACGGCGGCCTCAACTACCAGATCGAGCACCACCTCTTCCCCACGCTCGCGCGGAACCAACTTCGCGAGGCGCACCTGATCATCAAGCACTTCTGCCAGGAGGAAGGGATCCCGTACCACGAGACCAGCATGGTCGGCTCGTACCGCGAGATCCTGGAGTTCCTGCATCACGTCTCGCGGCCGCTGCGCGCCCCGCGCCGGGCTCACACCTCGCCGACGTAACGGCGGAACGCCGGCTGCACCGGCCGCCCCTGCAGGTATCGCTCCACGCCGTCTTCCAGGGCGCGACGGTACACGGCGAGTGCGCCATCGAACGCCGCGATGGTCTCGTCCACGGTGGCGTCGTCGTGCGCGTAGGAGACCACCAGTGAAGGCGCCAGCACGCCGCGTCGTAGCAACTCCTGCAGCAACAGCGTGCGCATCGGTTGGGACGGGCGGCCGTCCGCGTCTCTGGTGGTGTAGATCAGGTTGCAGGGGGCGCCGAGGGCCTCGACCTGACGCTCCACGCCGTTCGCGACCGCCGCCTGACGCACGCCTTCGGCCAGGCGACCACCGACCCGCCATAGATGGCCGACGACGTCTTCCTCCCGGTACGTGGCCATGACGGCGCGCGCGGCTGCCAACGACGGCCCCTCGGCCCCGTGCGTCAGCGAGAGGAGGAACACGCGCGGCTCGGCGGTGCGAAGCCCGCCGCGTTCCATCCAATCGCGTCGGCCCACCAGGGCCGACACCGAGAAGCCGTTCCCCATGCCTTTCCCGTAGCACCACAGGTCCGGTTCGAGTCCGAACGCGGCGCGCGCGCCGCCCACGTGCCAGCGGAAGCCGGTGATCATCTCGTCGAGCACGAACGCCGCGCCGTGCTCGCGGCACAGTCGTTGCACACCGGAGAGGTAGCCAGGCGGCGGTTCCTCGACCCGAGCAGCCTCCATCACCACGCACGCGACCCTGCCAGGGTACTTCTCGAAGACGTCTTTCAGCGCAGCCAAGTCGCCGTGCGGGAAGCGTACCGTCAACGCGCGCACCGCTTCGGGCACGCCGGCATCCATGTCCGTGCTGCCGATGAACCAGTCGTCGGCCGAGAAGAACGGCTGGTCGGCGATGGCCACCATTTCACGGCCCGTCACCGCGCGCGCCAAGCGCACGGCCGCGCTCGTCGCGTCCGAACCGTTCTTCCCGAACTTCACCATCACGTCCTCGCCTGGCGCCACCAGCGCGCGCAACTCCTCTGCCGCCAAGACCTCGAGCTCGGAAGGGCGCGTGAAGTTGTGGCCGAGCGCCATCTGCTCGGCAGCGGCGGCGTTCACTCGCGGGTGCGCGTGACCCAGAGTGACCGCCCGAAGTCCCATGCCGTACTCGATGAAGCGGTTGCCGTCGACGTCCCAGACGTGACAACCTTGGCCCCGCGCGATGAACCCCGGCGCTCTCAGCGGGTACTGGTCGTCCCCTTTGGCATAGGTGTGACAGCCGCCGGGGATGACGTCGTGCGCGCGCTTGCGCAGCGCCTCCGAACGCTCGTAAGCGCGCTCCGGCGTGGGCCCCGTGTGCTCTGGCGTGCCGTTCACGTAACCTCCTCCAGCGAGATCAGGTCCGCCTCCGCGAGGCGCTCGGCCGCGCTCGCCACGACGTCGAACGCGAGTCCGGCGCGTTCCGCCACGTCGAGCAGTCGATGCTCGCCGTCGGCGAGGTTCAGCACCCACTGCAGCGCAGCCCGCGCTTCGGGGGGGTCGCTCGCGTCGTACAGCCCGCGCGGCCCCAACTGCGGCTCCCCGTAGGGCGCCAGGCCGCGGAAGGTCCCGTTGCCTTCGAGCACGTCGACGACGCGCGTCAGCACCGACAAGGAGTCCTGCAGCGACTCCTCGGTCACGAAGGTGAGGTCGTCGTCGGACGTGTGGTACTCGGGGTAGCTGCCCGGCGGCGTGCGGCCCAAGCGACCAACCGGCAGGCGGAACCCTGGGCTGGCGTACTGGCGTTCGTCGTAGCCACCGGGATCGAACGGGACGATCTCGTGTTCCCCGTGGTGCCGAAGCACGTGCGCCACCACGCGGTCGATCTCGCCGCCGTCTCTGCTGCGTTTATACGTCAGCCGCCCGGCGTCGCCCAACCCCGCCAACACCAGCCCATGACGCACCCTGGTGTGATGCCACCCACCGCCTGCTTCGGCGACGGTGTCTCGTACCTCGCTGGGTAGATCGAGCGAACGGGCCAGCACCGCGATGGCGCCGATCGTTCCCGGGGCGAACAGCAGGCGGTAGGTGTAGCGTCGTCTGCGCTTCGCCAAGTCACGCGCCAACCCCGCCAGCACCGCCACGGCGCTCAGGTTGTCGTTCGCCAGCGAAGGGTGGCAGACGTGCGCCGACAGGAGCACTTCCTCCTCGCGTGCGCCGGGCAGCACCAGCTCGCCGTAGTTCAGTACGCCCGGGGCCAGCTCGGTGTCGATGACCACCTGGTACTCGCCGTCCGGTAGGCGCGTGAGCGCCTGGTGCGGGAGGCAGAACCCCCAGTCGCGGCGGTAGTAGCTGGTGCGGTACGGGATGGCGTGTGGGCGGTCCGGCAGGCTGTGAAGGTGCCGCCGCAGCTCGACAAGGGGCACGGTGCCGCGGAACGGCATGGAGTAGTTCAGGAGCGAGAGGTTATGGCGAAGGACGTCGGCCACGCGCGTGCCATCGGGAGCGGTGAGATGCGCCTCCCGCACGCTCCACTCCGGCGGCACCGTCCAGTCGAGCACCCGCGTCCCGCTCGGTACCGAGCGGACCTGCAAACGCGGCAGTTCCCGCCGGAGCACCTCGAGCGTCTCGCGCACTCCCGGTCCGGTGATGCTCCGCAAGATGGGGTACAGCTCCCGGACCAACGACATCAGGGGGCGCGCGGCGCGCATGGCGTCATCGGACTGCCTTGCGTCGTCGGACAACGTCGCGTCCTCGGATGACGCACCGTCATCGGCGCCGTACCCGGCTTCGCCG
>CAZOTV010000021.1:1591-4797 GCA_964582795.1 uncultured bacterium | reverse complement strand
GCCCAGTAGCGCAGCGAACCGCCGTGGGTGGGAAGCCGCTCGACGTCGAAGACCTCGAGCCCGTGGTGGGCGAAGAGCCGCTCGACCGCGTGCAGGCTGAGGTACGAGAAGTGCTCGTGGTAGATGGTGTCGAACTGTCTCCCCCGGATCAGCTCGAGGACGTGCGGCACCTCGACGCTCACCGCGCCGCCTGGCGCCAACACCGCGGCCAACCCGGCGGTGAAGTCGTGCAGGTCGGGCACGTGCGCCAACACGTTGTTCGCCACCACCAGGTCCGCCTTGCCGTGCTCGCTCACCAGCGCCCGCGCCAGCTCGGCACCGAAGAACTCCGCCAAGGTCGGCACACCCTGCTGCTCGGCCGCCGCCGCGACGTTCCGGGCAGGGTCGACGCCGAGCACGCGGATGCCGCGCGCCACGAAGTTGCGCAGCAGGTAGCCGTCGTTCGACGCCACCTCGACGACGAACGAGGACGCGCCCAGGCGCTCTCGCTCGGCAGCGGCCGCGCTGAAACGCGCCGCATGATCGAGCCAACTGGCCGAGTAGGACGAGAAGTACGCGTACTCGCGGAAGATCTGCTCGGGTGTCGCGAAGTCTTCGGCCTGCACCAAGAGGCACTCGTCGCAGACGTAGGTGCGCAACGGGTAGAAGGTCTCCGGCTGGTGCAGGCCGTCGTCGTCGAGGTAGCTCTCGCACAGCGGTTGTGCGCCCAGGTCGACGAAGACGCGCGTGAGTGGGGCGCCGCAGAGCCGGCAAGCGGGAGCACTCGAGCGGGATGTCGTGGCCATGTTCTCCTCTGGAAGATCACGAGACGGCAAGTTGGCGACACGGCCGTTTCGACGAGCGTACCGGTGCCGGTCGCTTCGCGCGGCGACAACCGTCACCCGTCATAGCGTCGTCAGAGCGCGCCAGGTAGGGTGCGGTAGAACGACGCTGGACGCGGAGCGTGCATCCGCGAGGAGGCTTCGAGATGAAAGTCGTGCTGTTCTGTGGCGGGTACGGTCTACGACTGCGGGACCACGCCCCCCGCATCCCCAAACCGGTGGTACCTCTGGGGCACGAGCCGCTCGTGCTCCATGTGATGCGCTACTACGCGCACTTCGGGCATGACGAGTTCATCCTCTGTCTCGGCTATCGCGGCGACAGCATCCGGGCGTACTTCGACGAGCGACGTTGGGCGTCCGCCTCGCCTGCCGCCTTGGTCGAAGATCCGCGCCAGGACGTCGATCGCTGGAACATCACCTTCGCCGACACGGGCCTCGACGCCACCATCGGAGACCGGTTGCGACTGGTTCGCCCGCTCGTCGAGAACGAACCGATGTTCCTGGCCAACTACTCCGACTCGCTCACCGACGCCGACCTGCCGTCGTGGCTGACTTCGTTCGCGGCCAGCAACAACGTCGCGAGTTTCATGGCGGTGCGCCCGCACCTGAGCTTGCACCACGTCGAAGTCGACGAGGACAGCGGGCGCGTCGTTTCCATCAAGGGCATACGCGACGCGCTTCGCATCAACGGCGGCTTCTTCGTCCTGCGCCAGGGCATCTTCGACGTGCTCGAGGACGGCGACGAGCTGGTGGAAGCGCCGTTCGCGAAGCTCATCGAGCGCGACGCACTCACGGCGCAGGTGTACGACGGGTTCTGGTCGACGGTCGACACGTTCAAAGACCACCAGCGCCTCGACGCCATGCTCCAACGCGGCCCGGCGCCGTGGCAGCTATGGCGCCTGCAAGAGCGCTCGCAAGAACTGCATGCGTGAGCTGCGCCTGACCCCGGAGGGCGCCGGCCCACTGCATCTGTTGTGCCTCGGGGCCCACGCCGACGACATCGAGATCGGCGCGGGCGGAACGGTCCTCACGCTGCTCGAGCGTCACCCGGGGAGCCACGTCACCTGGGCGGTGTTCGCAGGCGGCGGCGCCCGCGCAGCCGAGGCGCGGGCGAGCGCCGAGGAGCTGCTGGCTGGCGCGGCGAGCGTCGACGTTCACGTGTTGGGTCTGCGTGACGGGTTCTTGCCCTACCAGGGTCCGGCCGCGAAGGAAGCCTTCGAGCGCCTACGCGAGGCGTTGGCGAGCGACCCGGACGTGATCCTCACCCACGCGCTGCACGACCGCCATCAGGACCACCGCACCCTGGCCGAGCTGACCTGGAACACCTGGCGCGATCACCTGGTGCTGGCCTACGAGGTGCCGAAGTACGAAGGCGACCTCGTTCCCCCGAACGCGTACGTGCCGCTCTCGGTCGACGTCGCCGAGCGGAAGCTCGAGCACCTGCGGCGCCACTTCGCGTCCCAGCATGGTCGCGACTGGTACGACGACGACACGTTCCGTGGCCTGATGCGCCTGCGCGGCCTCGAGTGCCGGTCACCATCGCGTTTCGCAGAGGCGTTCCACGCGCGGAAACTCGTTCTGCGCTGAGCGGCGCCACGCGAACCCGAGGCTACGCGCTCACCTTCGCGGATCCGGTCCCGCCGGGCACGCGACGACCCCCGACCACCACCTCGGTCACGTTCAAGGCGCCGTCCAGCAGCACGACATCGGCGCGCAGGCCGGGCGCCAGCGCGCCACGGTCGGCCAGGCCAAGGTAGGCGGCCGGCACCGAGGAAGCGAGTCGGCTGGCGACGTGGAGCGGCACCCCGACCGCGGTGGCGTTGCGAACGGCCTGATCGAGGGTGAGCACACTGCCGGCGAGGGTACCGTCGGCCAAACGTGCAACGCCCTCCTCGACGCGCACCCGAGCACCACCGAGCTCGCTTTCACCGTCTCCGCCTCCGCAGGCGCGGATCGCGTCGGTGATGAGCGAGAGGCGCCGCGGCTTCGCGGCCAGTGCCGCTCGGAACGACGTCGCGTGCACGTGGTGGAAGTCGAGGATCAGCTCGGCGAACGCGGCTTCGTCCGCCAACGCGGCGCCGACGACGCCGGGGGCGCGACCCACGAGCTGGGACATGGCGTTGAACAGGTGCGTGAACCCGACGGTGCCGCCAACCGCCCGCACGCGCCGCGCGACCGCGGCCACTTGGTCCGCATCGGCAACCGTGTGCCCGAAGCTCACGCGAACGCCCGCGCGCGCGAACGCCTCGGCCGCCTCCGCCGCATGTGGGATCTCCGGCGCCAACGTCACCACCCGCACCACGCCCATGGCGAGCAGCTCGGTGACCAGCTCGGGCTCCGGAGCCACGGCGAAGGGCGGCTGTGCGCCGAGGCGCTGCGGGCTGA
>CAZOTV010000021.1:0-1491 GCA_964582795.1 uncultured bacterium | reverse complement strand
TGAACGCAGGCTGGCACAAGGTCACCGACTCGAACTGGGTCGGCGCCAACGCCGGCACCTCCGTGCGCGGCTTCCTGGAGCGCGCCGTCACGCTCGCCAGCGGCGAGCGTCCGAGCGTCACCGGTTGGTACGCTTGGATCATCGAGAACATCTTCCTCCCGATCGCTCCGGTCATGTCGTACCTGGTGGCCTTCGGCGAGACGCTGATCGGGATCGCCTTGATCGTCGGGTTCCTGACCGGCCTGATGGCCTTCTTGGGCGGCCTGATGAACGTCGCGTTCCTACTCGCAGGCACGCTCTCCTCGAACCCGGTGATGTTCCTGCTGGCAACGTGGATCGTGCTGGCCTGGCGCATCGCCGGCTACTACGGCCTGGACTACTGGGTGCTTCCCTGGGTCGGCGCGCCACACGGCATGTTCAGTAGCAAAGGAAGGGCAGCTGCCGCGCAACAGACCGGCAACGCTTGACCGACTGACCAACGAGGACCCTCACGCAGGTCGTTCCGCCCGCTCCCTCCTATCGGGGGCGGGCGGAACGTCGTGGTAGGAAGTGCACCATGCGACCTACCCAGGACGATCTCACCAGGCACCTCGAGGCGCTCGAACACCGCCTCGGCGGCGGCGCCACCCGAGCCGGAACGACGCCTTCCGCCGCCATCGGCGCAGTGGCCGTGACCGTCCCTGCTGGCGCGCGCTTCGCCGATGTCTGGCCACGACGCATCTCACACCGTGAGGACGAGCCGTTCCCGGCCGCGAGCACGATCAAGGTGTTCGTCCTGCAAGCGTTGCTCGAAGAGGTCGATGCCGGCACGCTGCGGCTCGAGGACGAGCGCGTCGTGCGCGCATCCGACCTGGTCACGGGCTCCGGCGTGCTGAAGGACCTTACGCCAGGACGCGCCTACCCGCTCCTCGACCTCGCGACCTTGATGATCGCGGTGAGCGACAACACCGCCACCAACGTCCTCATCGACCTGCTCGGCATCGAACGGATCCGCGCGTCCATCGCGCGTAACGGTTGGAACCAGACGCAGGCGATGGGAAAGCTGCAGGTCGGACCGCAGGTGGCCGGTAGGAAGCCGTCGCCATCGATGACGTCACCTGCCGACCTGGCCGACTACTTCGCGCGCCTCTGGCTTGGCGAGCTGCTGCCTCCTGAGCTGACGAACGTCGCCAAGGCGATCTACCGCAAGCAGCAGTTCGGCGAACTGGGTCGGAGCCTCGACTACGACGCGTACAGCGCGGAGATCGGCGTGTCGGACCTTCGCATCGCCTCGAAGAGCGGCTCGATCCGAGGGGTGCGCAATGACGCCGGCGTGTTCGAGCACGCCCCGTTCGACGCGACGTCGCCCCTGGTGGTGATGGCGGTGATGACGCGCGGCTGCCCGGACGAACGCTTCCACGCCGAGAACCTCGGAGCGAAGGTCCTCGGGGACACGGCCGCGGCTCTCTACCACGCGGCGATCGGGGACGACCGCCCGCTTCCCGCCGAGCA
>CAZOTV010000020.1:31553-41948 GCA_964582795.1 uncultured bacterium | reverse complement strand
AGCCGCAAGCGCCCCAAGGAGGCGCCCGACATCCGGGCCTGAGCACGTCCCGCCCCGCGGTATCGTGTCCGGCATGGATCGCCCCGTGCCTCTCATCGCCGGCAACTGGAAGATGCACCGTCTCCCCAGCGAAGCCGTCACCTGGCTGCGCACGCTCCTAGGGCGCCTCGACGAGCACCCGATGACCCACTGCGAGTTGGCGCTGCTGGTGCCGTTCCCGCACCTGCCCGGCATGGCGTCCCTCGCCTTCGGTGAAGACGTGGCGCTGGGGGCGCAAGACGTCAGCCCGCACGCCGAAGGCGCGTACACCGGCGAGGTGTCCGCCGACATGCTGCGCGACGTCGGCGCGCGCTACGTCATCGTCGGCCACTCCGAGCGCCGCGCCTACCACCACGAGGACGACGCGCTCGTGAACCGCAAACTCCGCGCAGCGCTCGGCGCCCGACTCGTGCCGATCCTGTGCGTCGGCGAACGGCAGGAGGAGCGGGACGCCGGGCATGCCAACGACGTCGTGCTTCGGCAACTCGCCGGGGCGCTCGACGGCATCGACCTTCCCGATCCCGGCGCGCTGGTGGTGGCCTACGAACCCGTGTGGGCCATCGGCACCGGCCGTACCGCCACCGCCGAGGACGCGCAAGAGATGAGCGCCACCATCCGCGCCGCGCTCGAGCGACGCTACCCGGGCTACGCGCAAGCGATGCGCATCCTGTACGGAGGCAGCATGAAACCGAACAACGCCGCCGAGTTGCTGGCGAAGCCCGACGTGAACGGCGGTCTCATCGGAGGGGCCAGCCTCGACCTCGACGACTACCTGGCCATCGCGGAGGCGGCCGCGTGAGCCCCGTCGACGACCTTCGCACCGCCCTCGTCCGGCACGGTGCGGACGCCTTGCTCGTCACCACCCCGGCGAACGTCCGGTACCTGTCGCACTTCGCGACGCCGGAGGACGCCGTGGTGCTGGTGACACCCGAGCGCGCCGTTCTGCTCACCGACGGGCGCTACACGGCCCAGGCCGCGGAGCAATCGAGCATCCCCGTCGAGATCGTGCAGGGGCTCGACGCCGCCGCAGTGGAACGCAGCCACGGCATGCGCCTGGCCGTCGAGGGCGATCACCTGACCCTCAAGCGCTTCCGCGCGATCGCCGACGCGCTCGGAGCCGACCCGATCGTCCTGGACGGCGTCATGAACCCGTTACGGGTCGTGAAGCGCCCCGAGGAGATCGACCTTCTGCGCGAGGCGGCCCGCATCACCGATATCGCGTTCGAAGCGGCGGTGGCCATGCTTCGCCCCGGCGTGCGCGAAGTCGAGGTGGCGCTGGAGATGGAGCGCGTCATGCGCCTCGAGGGCGCCGACGGCTCCGGGTTCGGCATCATCGTCGCCAGCGGTACGCGCGGCGCCATGCCTCACGGCGTGGCCAGCACCAAGGTCATCGAGGCGGGCGAACTCGTGACGCTCGACTTCGGCGCCGTCGTCGACGGCTACCACGCCGACATGACGCGCACCATCGCGGTGGGCGAGGTCGGTGCCGAAGAGCGCCGGATGTACGACGCCGTGCTCGAAGCGCAGGAGGCGGCCGTCGCCGCCGTGGCGCCCGGCCGCGTCGGCCGGGACCTCGACGCCGTCGCGCGCGACATTCTCACCCGCCACGGACTGGGCGAGTACTTCGCTCACAGCCTCGGCCACGGCACCGGCCTTCACATCCACGAGGACCCAAGACTCAGCAACCGCAGCGACGACGTCATGGTGCCCGGCATGATCGTCACCGTGGAACCGGGCGTCTACATCCCCGGGTTCACCGGCCTGCGGATCGAGGACCTACTGGTCGTCACCGAAGACGGCCACGAGGTCCTGTCGAAGAGCCCGAAGGCGTTCCGCTGCGTCTGAGGCGCGCGCTTCCCCAGGCGTTCCGCTGCGTCTGAGGCGCGCGCCCCCAGGCGTTCCCGCTGCGTCTGAAGCGCGCGCTTCCTCAGGCGCTCTCGACCGCGCGACGCGCCGCTTCCAGCGTGGCGCGCACGTCGCGCTCGTTGGGCGCCTCGCAGTAGATCCGGAGCACCGGCTCGGTGCCGCTGGCGCGCACCAGCAACCAGGCGTCCTCGCCGAGGTTCAGCTTCACCCCGTCGAGCCGCTCCACCGAGACGACCTCACGCCCGGCGATGCGGAGGGTCGGGTCGTCCAACGCCGCCAGCGCGCGACGCTTCCTCGCGTCATCCGTGAGGCGAAGGTCGATCCGGTCGTACGCGTGCCTCCACGCCGCCTCGCGTTCCAGTTCCCCGAACCGCTCCGCTAGTCCCGTTCCGGTCTTCGCGATCGCCTCTAGCAGCAACAGGCCGTTGGCGATGCCATCGCGTTCGGGGATGTGGCCGCGCACGCCGATCCCGCCGGACTCCTCGCCGCCGATGAGCACGCCACCTCCAAGCATCGCGTCCACGACGTGCTTGAACCCCACGGGCGTCTCCACCACCTCGAGCCCACGGGCGGCCGCGAGGCGCTCGACGATACGGCTCACGGTGAACGTCTTCACCACCCTGCCGCGATGACCGTCCGCATGCAGCCGATCGAGCAGCAGCGCGAAGATCTGGTGCGAGTTCAGGAACGAGCCGCCGGGCAGCACCACCCCGAGACGGTCCGCGTCGCCATCGTTCGCCAACGCGAACGCCGGGCCCCGGCCCACCTGCGCGTGACGCATGCGCTCGATGGTGAACGCCAGGTTGGCCGGGATCGGCTCAGGATGAACGCCATGGAACAGCGGGTCGGGCCGGCCGCGAAGCTCCTCCACCGCCCCGCCCAAGCCCACGTGCCGGAAGAATCCGGACAGCCACCCGCTGCCGGCGCCCCCCATGGCGTCGTGCGCCACGCTGCCGCCGCCCTTCACGAACGCGCTCAGTGCGTCTAAGTCCACCAGTCGCGCGAGCGCGTCGAAGTACGCAGTACGCACGTCGAAGCGCTCCACGCCCATCGAATCACCGGCCGTCGGCGCCACCTCGACATCGGCAACGCGCCGCGCCACGTCCTGGTAGATGTCGTCGGTGGCCGTGCCGCCGTACGCGCCCTTGAGCTTGAAGCCCCCGTACTCGAACGGGTTGTGGGACGCGGTGAGCATGACCCCGCCCGCCGCGCCGTAGTGCCGCACGGCGAACGACAACGCGGGCGTGGGTAGGTAGTCGTGACTGACCAAGGCGAGGAGGCCGTTGGCAGCCAGCACCCGTGCCGCGGCCTCGGCGAAGTGGGCACCGAGGAAGCGCGTGTCGTACCCGACCAGCACGGTCTGGTGATCGGCCGACGCGCGGTGCGCTCCCCGCTCGTCGAGCAGGTGCTCGGCGTACGCCTGCGCCGCGCGGCGCACGTTCGCGAAGGTGAAACGCTCCGCGATGACGTCGCGCCAACCGTCCGTTCCGAATCGCAGCTCGTCCACCGCGGCCCCCTTCTGCGTGGCATTCCCGCTCGGGCAGGAATCTACCACGGGCCCGAAGCGAAGCGAACCGAAGCGTAGGCCCAGGAGGCGCTACACTCCAGCGATGGGCTTCGTGATCAAGTACGGCGGCAACGCCATGACCGACGACACCACCCGCGCAGCCGTGGCGGCGCGCATCAGGACGCTCAGGCCTGGCGGGGTTCCGCCGGTGGTGGTGCACGGGGGCGGGCCGTTCATCCAAGCCGCCCTCGACGAGGCGGCGCTCGAGCACCGCTTCGTGCGCGGGCTGCGCGTCACCAGCGAGGCCGGCGTCGCGGTGGTGGAACGTGTCGTGACCCTGCTGGGCAAGCGCCTGGCATTCGAGATCGGTGGCGCCGTCGCCCTTACCGGCCGCGACGCCAGGTTGTTGACGGCCGAAGCGTTCGACCCGGAGTTGGGACGCGTGGGCCGCATGACGGCCGTCAACGCCGCCGTGCTGCACGCGTTGCGCGTGGCCGACATGGTGCCGGTGGTGGGCTGCATCGCGATCGACGACGACGGCGGGCCACTGAACGTCAACGCCGACGAGGTCGCCGGCGCCGTCGCCGGAGCGCTCGGCGAAGGGGTCGTGTTCCTCACCAACGTTCCGGGCGTGCTGGACGACCCTTCTCGTGAGGACAGCCTGCTGCCGCGCCTCACCGCCGTGGAGGCGCAGGAGCGCATCGCCGACGGCCGCATCGCGGGCGGCATGATCCCCAAGGTCGGCTCGGCCCTGACGGCGCTGGCGTTGGGGGCGCCCTACGCCGTGGTGGCCGATGGTCGCGACGTACCCGGCGTCGAACGCGCGCTCGCCGGTGGCGGCACGCGCGTCGTGCAGTCGTGAGCCGCGCCGCGACATGCTGGTTCGCCGCACGTACCGCGTGATCGGCAAGACGATCGCCCGAACCTCGGGCGTGATCGACCCTCACGGCACGAAGTTGCCCTGCCCGGCGTGAGAGTGCCGTAAGAGCCGCGCTGCTACCTTCTGGCAAAGGCCGCGATGCGCGTGCGCGCGAAGCTCGGAGCACCGCACATCAGCCCGCACCAGGGCAACGACCACGCCACACACGGCAAGCGACACCGCGGATCGGCCACACAGGAGATTCCCGATGAACGAGTCCTTCGCAGACATCCCCACCCCCGCGCTAGAACGCGAAGCCGCCCTTCTGGAACGCCACCTGATCAAGGGTGGAAGCTCCGCGCTCGACATCGAACGGTACTGCCTCATCCAGATGGAGTTGGGCGCCAGGCTCGAGCGTGAGTCCGTGCTCGATCCACGCGACTGAGTCGCAGTTCTCACACTTCGGCATCTCGGGCAGCGGCTCGTGTCCGGGATGCCAGGTTTTTCCGGTAGCAGCGCCGCGCGGGTTTGGTATCTTGGCAGACAATGCGCCCGCCACAACTCCTCCGTACCCTGATCGTCGTGCTCTTCCTAGGGACGGCCGTTGCGTTCGGGCAGACCATCACCGTGAAACCCGGCGACACCTTGTGGGGCCTCGCGCGCACGTACGGCACCGACGTCGACACGCTGCGCAGCCTCAACGACCTCACGTCCGACGCCCTGCGGCCGGGTCAGACGCTGACCGTTCCCGGAGCGGACCAGGTTGCCGCCGCGGAGAAGGTGGTCGTCCAACCCGGCGACACCCTCTACGACATCGCGCTGCGTCACGACGTTTCCGTCGACGATCTGATCGCGTTCAACGACCTCGAGGGCACCGTCATCCATCCCGGGCAGGAGCTCGTGTTGAGCGCCGGCGAGCAGGCGCCCGAACCGCTGACGATCGTCGTTGGCGCGGGTGACAGCCTTTGGGGGATCGCGCGCAAGCACGACACCACCGTCGCCGCCATCGCCACCGCCAACTCGCTCTCCGAGAACGCCACGCTGCACCCCGGCGACCGCCTGGTGATCCCGGGTCGCTACGGTTCCGCCGCCAACGACGTCGGTGGCGCCGCGCCAACCACGGTGACGGTCGAGAAGGGCGATTCCCTGTGGGCCATCGCCCGACGGTACGACGTCACCGTCGCCTCGCTGATGAGCGCCAACGCGCTCACGAGCGAGCGCCTGGTGGCAGGACAGACGCTTCGCGTCCTGCCGTCGAACGAGATCGCCGGCGCCCGCGCCGCCGCACCGCGGCCCGTGGTGAGCGCTCCCGCCATCGCGACCGACGTGATGGTGTGGCCCATCGTCGGTGTCATCACGTCGCGGTACGGCTTCCGCAGCCTGCGCGTGAGCGGCTCGAACTTCCACGCCGGCCTTGACATCGACGGTGAGACCGGCGACCCCATCCGCGCCGCCCGCGGCGGCGTCGTAACGCATTCCGGCTGGCTGGGTGGTTACGGCTACCTCGTCGTGGTGAAAGACGGCGACACCGAGTACTACTACGCTCACGCCTCGGCGTTGGAAGTGAACGAGGGCGACGTGGTGACGGCAGGGCAGGTCATCGCGCGCGTCGGTACCACGGGCAACTCGACGGGCTCGCACCTGCATTTCGAGGTGCGCGTCGCCGGCGACCCGGTCGACCCGCTGCCGATCCTCGAGGCCGCGGCCCAACGCTGACGCCGCCCGGAACGACCTGGAGAACCCCTTCGTGCGCCTGGTGGTGATCGGCGACATCCACATGCAACCCGAGAAGCTCTGGCGCATGCTGCGCGAGGCTGGCCTCGCCGACGAGCACGACCGGCCCACGGACGCGCTGCGCGACGGCAGCACCCGCTTGGTGCTGCTGGGCGACCTGGTGCACGCCAAGAGCCGCGCGCGCTACGCCGACCTGGTCAACGTCCGGCGCTACGACGAGTACAACCCTCGCCACCTCGAGCGCGCCGAGAAGGCGCAGGAACGCTTCCTGCGCGCCGTCAAGGGTTTCCAAGATCGCGTGCCAGACGACAACATGGTCATCCTGATGGGCAATCACGACTTCAACGCCGTGGCGCCCGACCAGGGCCCGCTGCGCACCGACGACGTCTCGCACCTCGAGTGGAAACCGGGGTACGGCAACGAACTCGACGCCGAGCTGCGCGATTGGATCCTGAGCTGGCCGTACGAGATCGTCGTCGAGGGCCTGCACCTGGCGCACGTCGGCCCGCAACCGGAGCACAACACGTTCGATCACGACTTCTACCTGGAGAACCGGCGCCGCTGGATCCAGGAGGACAAGGACCATCTCGAAGGCACCCCGTACCGGTTGGGGGTGTACGGTCACACACCCGTTCGCGGTGGCGTGAACGTCGCGTCCCAGGGGCGCGCGTTGCTGCTCGACACCAACGGCCACGAGGACGAGTACTGCTGGCTCGAAGTCGACATCGAAGACGCGCGTTACCGCCTGAGGCTGCACGGCTTGTTCTTCGACGAGTCGATCCCACGCGAGGTCGCCGAGCAGGTCAAGGACGGTTCGTCGTCCGCCAAGCGGACCTGAGCTCGGGGCGTTCTTCGGGCCGGAAGCGGCCTACGCTCGCCGTTCCGTCCTGGGGCTACTGCCCGACGCTCGCCGGTCCGTCCTGGGGCTACTGCTCTACGCTCGCCGTTCCGTGATGGGGTACCTGCTCAACGCTCGCCGGTCCGTCCTGGGGCTACTGCTCTACGCGTTCGTCGTACGTAGGCGTCAACGCCACCCACGTGCGGAACGGCGCGAGGTCCACCATCTCGCCCGTAGCGGTACGGAAGCGGATACCGGTGCCGTTCACGATCTCCCAGGTGCCGCGCTCGGCGCGTCCGCGCAGGTAGAGGGTGGCGTCTCCTGGGCGCAGCGGGATGTACAGGCGACCTTCCGGGTCGTCAGGTAGCGGTCGAGCGATGATCTCACCGACCAACACGGCGTCGACGGTCACGACCTGGCCGTCGGGATGGTTCGCCGGCGTGCCGTCGCGTACCCAGCGATAGGCGCCCAGTACGGCGTCGAAGCGGAACCCGGTGCTGTACGCGCCGCTGTACCGAACGCTGACCTCGGTGACCTGGTCTGCTGCTGCGGTGGGCCGGAAGATCACGCCCGCCACCGGACGCACGGCGTCGGGTAACAGGCGTCTCACGGCCGACCGAAGGTCGGATCCCACCGTGTAGAGGTTGTACGGCGCGTCGCGGTCGTCAGCCCGCCCGAACAGCTCGCCGCGGTTGTAGGCGTTGAGCGTCGGCACCTCGCTGCGGGAGATGGCGATCATGGCGCCCGGAGACCCGCCGTCGTGCACCAGTACGGCGGAGCTACGCTCGGACAGCTCGACGAAGTAGTCGCGCGCGCTGCGCACCGGGCCGACCCTGAGCGGGTCGACGTGGTCGTAGATCGTCATGAGGCGCGTCAAGCCACCCTCGACGGGGAGCTCGACGATCACGCTGGCCTCGCGCAGGCCGTGCTGCGGGTAGCCGCCGACGTTGTCGAGGATCACCGCCACCGCCTGCTCGCGCTCGTCGGCGAACGGCGGCAGCGACGGTTGCTGCGGAGCGCCGCTCGGTTGGTCGTTGCCTTCCGGTCCCGCTGCCAGGCCGCGGCCCGTGGCGGCGGCGAGGTCGTCGGCAGGACCCACCTGCCCCGCCACCGGCGCGTTGCCGCCCGGCGTGCGCGGGGAAGCCACCGACGCGGCGACATCGGTGACGCCCGCCGGGCCCGCGTCGCCGGGCGCGCCGCCGGCGGTTTCCGGCGCGATGACCTCGGCGCGGACACTGGGAAGCGGAACCGGGCGCGCGCCTGCGACGGCGACGGTGGGCAGCACCTGAACGTCGCGCGCGGTGCCGACCTGCGCCGAGACGGCCGGCGGCGCCAGAGGCCGTTCGCCCGACACACTGGCGCGCACCCCAGTGGCGGCAAGGTCGACGGACGCCGCCACGTCGGCGCGCGCCGCCGGCGCGGTGAGCGGCTGCGCCGCGGCCACCTCGGCTTGCACCGATGGCGTCGTCAGCGGTTGCGCTTCGGCTACGGCCGATTGCACGTTCGGGGTGCTCAGACCCACGGCCTGCGCCACCTGCGCCTCGACCCGCGGGGTGTCCAGAGGCTGCGCTTCGGCCACCGAGGCGCGCACTTGCGGCGTGTCGAGCTCCTGCCGGGCGGCCACTGCCGCCGTCGGCGTCAGCGCGATGGCGCGTGCTTCCGGCACTTCCGCGCGCGCCTGTGGCTGCGGGATGGTGATGGCCGCTTGCACCGGCCGCGGCTGCAGCTCGACGGGGTCGATCTCCGGCAACACGGTGGTGGGAGTCTCCGCGATCGGCAACTCGGGGGCGTCGGCGCTGGTCTCTTGCACGCTCGGTACCGGCAGGGGCGGTTCGGGGACGGTGGCGGCTTCGGCGGGCGCGGGCTCGCCTGCCTCCGCCTGTGCGGGTGGCGCCTCGGGAGCGGGCGGTTGCGCCGTCACCGGCTCCTGTTCGGGTGCCTGGGACACCTCCGTGGGAGCGCTGGCTTCTTGCGGATCGCCGATCTCGCTGCTCGCGACCTGCGGCGAAGGCGCCGGCGGCGCCGGTTCCTCCGCCGTCGGGGCGTCGGTCGTCTCCTCGGCGAACGCCGGCGTGCCGACGTCGAGCACGATGTAACTCGGCAACGGTTCTGGCCGCGGGATCGCCATCCACACGATTACCAGGAGCAGCATCGCGAGGTGGAGCACCAGCGACAGCAGAAGCGCGCGGCGCTTGTCGGGGTCGCGCCAGACGCTCAGAGTGTCCACCTTCCTGCTCAGCCTCCCGTGGCGATGGCGATGCGTTGCGCTCCCGCCTGTTTCAACAAGTCCATGATGCGCACGGCCACGCCGTGGGGCACGTCGCGGTCGGCACGGAGCACGACGGTGGTCTGGCCGGTCGTCTCGAGCTCCTGTCGCACGATGGCCGCCAGTTGCGCCTCGGCCACGCGCGCTCCGCCGAAGAAGATGTCACCCTCCTTCGTCACCGTCACCGTCGGCAACGACGAAGGCTCCGCGACGCTCGTCTGCGCCTCCGGCAGATCGACCGGCAAGCCGGACTCCAGCGTGATGAACGTGGTGGAGACCATGAAGAAGATCACCAGCAGGAACACCACGTCGACCATAGGCGTGAGGTCGAGCGTCGGGGTCTGGCGGAAGCGACTCTGGCGGCGGCTGCGGATCATCGGTATCGAACTCGTTCGGCGTGCGGCTGGCGCCCGGGCTCAGGAGCCATCGGAAGCGGGCCGCAACGGGTTCACGCCGGGCTTCGCCGGCCGCACCTCGGCGCGTTCGGCGGCGCCGCCGCTCGGCGTGCGCTCGGTGGCGGCGCGAACCGTATCGCTGCGCACGGACTCGGGACGCGTTCCGGCGGCGGCTTGACCGCTCTCGTCACGACGCGCCGCGACGGCCTGCACGACGTTGCCCATCAACTCCTCGCGGCGGCGGTCGATGTCGACCAGGATGGCCTCGACGCGGCTGGAGAGGTAGGCGTGCCCGATGAGCACCGGGATGGCGACGATCAAGCCGGCCGCGGTGGTGACCAGCGCCTGGCCGATACCGTCGGCCAGCGCCGCGGGGTTGCCGGTGCCCTGACGCGAGATCTCCGAGAACGCCAAGATCATGCCCGTGACGGTGCCGAGCAAGCCCATCAACGGCGCGATCTGCGCGATCGTGGCCAAGGGACGCAGGCCACGAGTGAGGCGCTGCTCTTCCTGGATGGAGGCCTCGAGGAACGCCGGCTCGACGGCGGAGCGGCCGTACGGCAGCCGCAACAACGCTGCGCGCAGTACCCGGGCCACAGGGCCGCCGTGCTGCTCGCAGGCCGCCAACGCGAGCTCGAGATCGCGCTCCCGCACGGCGGCGTTCACGCGCGTCATCAAGGCGTCCGTGTCCAGCCGCTCCTTGCGGAGCTTCAGGAACCGCTCGAAGAAGAGGTACACGGCGTACACCGATACCAGCAGGATCGCAAGCAGGACCGGTCCGCCGCTGATCAGTAGGTTCATGGGATGCTCCTCATGGTCCGACGTTCATCGTAGGCATCGGGGCGATGAAGGCCATGAGAGTCGCAAGATGCGAGGATTCTCACATCGAGC
>CAZOTV010000020.1:25867-31453 GCA_964582795.1 uncultured bacterium | reverse complement strand
ATCGGGGCGATGAAGGCCATGAGAGTCGCAAGATGCGAGGATTCTCACATCGAGCCGGCGTTGCGACGCCACGGACTCCGCGGCGAAGCGTCGAAGCGAGCAGTCCGAGCGTGGCGAGCGAGCGTGCCGTGCCGCCTTCGAGAACCGGCGGAACGAGTGGGCCTCGCCACCCGTGGCCTTCACACCCGCACCATCGCACCCTCTCAGCCGGTCGTTCGCATCCCGGCCGACACCCCGACCAAGGACACCAGCACGGCGTACTCGAGGGCGGCCTTCTCGGCGCTGTCGGGCGGCGCGTTGCGCAGACGCCGCAGCAACTCGACCTGCAGGTAGCTGATCGGATCGACGTACGGGTTGCGCAGCTCGATGGAGCGCGCCAGCACCGGATCTTCCTCCAACAACCCGACGCCGGTGGCGTGTTCGATCTCTTGCACGGCGCTGGCGTGCTCGCGCTCGATCCAGGCGCCGAAGCGTTCACGCAGCGGCGCGTCGACCAGCCCGAGGTAGGCCGAGAACACGCCCATGTCGGCCTTCGCGAGGCTCATCTGCGCGAAGTCGAGCATGGCCCGGAAGAACGGCCACGCGTGATACATCTCCTTCGCCAGCTGCGGTTCGCGCTCGCGGAGCGCGGCTAGACCGGATCCGAGCCCGAACCATCCCGGCAGGTTGGCGCGGCACTGCGTCCAGGCGAACACCCACGGGATCGCCCGGAGGTTCGCCAACGAGCGCGCGCCTTGCGCCGGTCCGGCTCGCCTGGCCGGGCGCGAACCGACGTCGAGGCGGGCGATCTCCTCGATCGGCGTGACCTGGTGGAAGAACTCGAGGAACCCGTCGCTAGTGAGAAGCGCCCGGTATTCCGCGCCCGCGCTCTCCGCCAGCACATCGGCGCCCTCGGCGAAGGCCGGGTCGAGCTCCGGCAGCGGACCGGCGTCGCGCGCCGACGAGAGCAGGAAGGCGTGGGTGACCTGCTCGAGGTGCCGGTGCGCCAAGTCGGAGTCGGAGTAGCGGTCGGAGAGCGCTTCGCCCTGCTCGGTCATCCGCATGCGCCCCGCGAGGCTGCCCGGCGGTTGCGCCAGGATGGCCCGACCCGCCGGGCCGCCGCCGCGGCCGATGCTGGTGCCACGACCGTGGAACAACCGTAGCGGTACGCCGGCTTCGCGGCACACCCGCGCCAGTCCGTCTTGGGCTCGGTAGAGGGCCCAGTTCGCGCTCGCGAACCCCACGTCCTTGTTCGAGTCGGAGTAGCCGATCATCACCTCCTGCACCCCGCGACTGCGGACGTGCTCGAGGTAGACGGGGAGCGCGAACAGGCGCTCCATCACGCTCGGAGCGGCCTCTAAGTCCGCCATGGTCTCGAACAACGGGGTCACGTCGAGGTCCGCCAGCCCGGCCTCCTTCGCCAGCAGCAGCGCCTCCAGCACGTCCGAGGCGCCCTCGGTCATGCTGACGATGCTGCTCCCGCGAGCGTTCGCACCGAACCGCTCGCCCGCTTCGCGCAGTTCACGCAGGAACGCCAGGGCTCGGCGCGCGTCCTCGCCGACGTCGGCGTCGGGCGCGGCCAGGGGCCTGGGGGTCTCGAGTTCGCGTTCCAGCACCGTGATCCGCGCGTTCTCCGGCAGCGTCGCGTAGGCCTCGTGCACCCCAGCGTGGCGCAGCAGCGCAGCCACCGCTCGCTCGTGCACGCTGGAGTGCTCGCGCAGGTCGAGCGGGGCGAGCACGAAACCGAACGCGTCGGCGCGGTCTCGGGCCGGTCGAAGGAAGGCCCGGGCGGCCATCCCGCCACCCGTCGCTTGGAGAGCCCGCCTCACCGTCTCGAGGTCGGCGACGTACCCATCCGCGCCGCCCGGGTAGCTGCCGGGGGCCGAGCGCTCCGCGAGCAGGTCGGCGTGCATGTGCTCGAGCTTGCGGCGAAGCGGCTCGTCGCGGAAGCGAGTGCTCACACCGTGGCGCGCGTCGTGATGGTTCAGGTCGGCGACGAACGCTTCCGGCACCGTCACGCGCGGCGCCCACTGCGAGAGCCGCTGCACCAGGACGTCGACGTCGTGAAGGTAGGTCTCGAGCGCGAGGTCGGCTTGCAGGCGGTACGCCTCACGCGTCACCTCGGGGGTGACGAACGGATTGCCGTCGCGGTCGCCGCCGATCCACGACCGGAAACGAACCACCGGTGGAAGCGGCGGCGCAGCCGGATCGGGACCGTAGTAGGCATCCAGCGCTTCCTGAACGTCTCGCATCAAGCGCGGGGCGGCGTCGAGCAGCGAGCGCCGGTAGTAGTACAGGGCGCTCTTCACCTCGTCGATGACGGTGGGCTTGTGATCCACCAGCTCCCGCGTCTGCCACAGGGTCGCGACCTCGGCGTAGATCTCCTCTTCGAGCGCGCGGGCGAGCTGCGGAGCGAGCTCCTGTTCGGACAACGTGCGAAGCGCAGCAGCGATGCGTTCGAGCTTGAGGCGCACGGTGTAGCGCTTGACCTCGGTCGGATGCGCCGTGAGCGTCAACTGGACGTCGAGGCGCTCGATGAAGGCGCGCGCTTCTTCACGCGACCAGCCCTGGTCCTTCAGAGCCTTCACCGCCGCAGCGAGGCTCTGCGGCCGTGGCGTCTCCGACGTGGCGGCGGCCTCGCGCTGCCGATTGACGCGCACGCGGTGGATCTCCTCGGCGAGATTGATGAGCTGGAAGTAGACCGTGAAGGCGCGCAGCAGCCGCTCGGCCGTCGCCAGGTCGAGGTCGGCGAGCAGCGTCGTGATGGCGTGCACGTCGCCGCTCTGCCCCGATCGTCCCCTGGCGGCTTTGGTCAACTGCCGCACGCGCTCGACCAAGTCGAACGTCGCGTCCCCTTCGAGGTCACGGAGCACGTTCCCGAGCGTGGTGGCCAGGTAGTCGACGTCACGGCGCAGCGGCTCGCGCTCGTCGGGCCGCGTCACGCTCGGCGTCTCTCGCCTGTGCTCATTGCGTCGTCTCCGTCGTCGGCGTCGTGGTGCGGCCGGTCCCACCTCACACGGGTGATGGACGTCGCGCGGCGCCCGTCGAGCTCGATCGCCACGGCCAGCACGCTGGCCGGCCCATGCGCCGGCCGGAAGCGCCTCGGCAGCTTGTGCACGAAGCGATCGTGCACCTCCTCGAACGCCATCCCGATCGACGAAGCCTGCACGCCGGTCATGCCGACGTCGGTGACGTAGGCGGTGCCGCGGAACACGGTCTCGTCGGCCGTGGGAACGTGCGTGTGGGTTCCGATGACGGCGCTCACGCGACCGGCCAGGTGGTACCCCATCACCTTCTTCTCGCTGGTGGCTTCCGCGTGCATGTCGACGATCACGGGAACGTCGTCGGGGATGCGCTCGAGCGCGTCGTCGACGGCGCGGAACGGGTCGTCCATGGCCTCCATGAACACGCGGCCCATGACCTGGATCACGGCGATGCGGGAACTCCGGCCTGCGACGTCGTAGATACCCCACCCGAGGCCCGGCGTGCCAGGCGGGTAGTTCGCCGGGCGCAAGAGCCGCGTCGTCTCCTCCACCAGCGTCAGCGCTTCCGGTTGGTCGAAACCGTGGTTCCCGAGCGTCACGACGTCGGCGCCGGCGGCCCGCAGCTGCTCGAAGTGCTTGCGTGTGATGCCGAAGCCGCCCGCGGCGTTCTCGCCGTTGACGATGACGAAGTCGTACTCGCCGCGCGCCTGCTGGAGGAAGGCCGTCGCGGCGCGCATGCCGGGGGTGGCGAAGACGTCGCCGACGAAGAGAACGCGCACACGTCAGGGTACCAACACGGAAGCCGCCGGCGGGGGTCGTGCTAGATTCGTGAGCGCCATGGAGTTCGACACCGTCGACCGCCGCATCCTCGACATCCTTCGCGTGGACGGACGCGCGTCGCACGCCAGCATCGCCAAGGCGGTGGGCCTCTCGGCTCCCGCCGTCGGCGAGCGCGTGCGCAAACTGGAACAGGCCGGCGTCATCCGCGGCTACCGCGCCGACCTCGATCCCATGCTCGTCGGCTTGCATATCGCCGCCTTCGTGCACATCGCCCCGCAGCCGCGCAAACCCGCCCAACGCTTGGTGGACCGCCTGCTCGAGATGCCGGAGATCGAGGAACTGCACGCCGTGGCGGGCACGTACTCGTACGTGGCCAAGGTCCGGGTGCCGTCCGCGACCGAGCTCGACGCGTTCCTCGACCGCCTGTTCATGCTCGAAGGCGTCGAACGCACCGAGACGACGATGGTGCTTCGCACGAACGTCGAGCGGCCCATCTACCTTCCGTTCGACCAGGGCTGAGCCATGCGCGAGATCCGCCTGCTGTCCGTCGAGGACCTGCCCGAGTTCTTCCGCATCCGCAACATCGCGTTCGGGCCGGCGCCCGACGCGGACGCCTACATGGAGATGCTGCGGCCGCGCTTGGCCTACACCATGGGAGCGTTCGAGGACGGGCGCCTCAGAAGCGTCGCCGGGATGGCGCCGTTTCAGGCCTACGTCGCCGGCACGCGCGTGCCGCTTGGTGGGCTGGCCGGCGTGGCCACCGCCCCGGAGGCGCGTCGACGCGGACATGTGGCGGCGCTCCTGCGAGCGTGGTTCGCGTCGTTGCACGAAGACGGCGTGGGCTGGAGCGGTGAGTTCCCGTTCGATCCGGCGTTCTACGCCCGCTACGGTTACCAGAGCCTGGTGAACGGCCGCATGATCGAGATCGCGCCGCGCCTGCTCCGCACGGGCGTGCCGGCCGAAGCCGAGCCGCTCGTGCCCGAGGACGCGGTCACGCTCGCGCCGCTGCATGCCACGTTCGCGCAGCGCTACAGCTTCGCCCTGACACGCGACGACGGTGTGCGCGACGACTGGACGCGCCTCACGCGGCCGCCATTCAGCCGGCAGGTGGCGAACGTCTACCGCTTCGACGATGCGTACGTGGTGTTCATGGTCGACGAGGACGTCACGCCCCATGTGCTGGAGGTACGCGACTTCGCCTACCTCAGTGGCGCGGGTCGCGCCGCCGTGCTCCAGTTCCTTGCCGCGTTCGACGGCCACTTCGAGAAGCTTCGGATGCACGTTCCACCGGGCGACGCGCTCCTGCTCGACCACGGCGCGTGGCACGCGGTTCGTACGCCGCTTCTCCAAGTGCGGGTGGTCGACGTACCCGTCGCGCTGCAGCAACTCCGGGCACCGGTTGCAGCGGCCTTCACCTTGCGTGTCCAGGACGACGATTGCGATTGGAATGACGGCGTGTTCGCGGTCGAGTTGGCGCCGGACGGCGCCGAGGCGAAACCGTTGCCGAACTTCGCCGGTGACGTCGACGCTTCGCTGCACGTGCGCAGCCTGGCTGCGCTGCTGGGGCAAGCGGCGTCGCCGGAGGCGCTGCTGGCCGACGGACGCGCCTCGGGAGAGTTGCCGGCGCTGCGCACGCTGGCGTCGACCACCGCCGGACACCCACCGTTCACCGCAGACGCGGACTACTACTGAGCGTTCTGCACGGCTTCCAGGAACCACTCCGGCAACCGCGCCCGCTGCCGCCTGAGGAACTGCGGGAAATCGGCGTCGAGCAGGTAGGTCACGGCCCGGTCGGTTTCGCTGCGCACCGAACGGCCGTAGGCCTGCACCACCGTGAGCGTCG
>CAZOTV010000020.1:8643-25767 GCA_964582795.1 uncultured bacterium | reverse complement strand
CGGTCGGTTTCGCTGCGCACCGAACGGCCGTAGGCCTGCACCACCGTGAGCGTCGTGCGCCAGTCGTACCAGTCACGGTCGCGTTCCATGCGCGCGGCGATCTGCGGGTCCCCCAGGTACGGGTACGGCACCTTGCACAGCACCTGCCAGCGCGACAGCTCTTCAGCTAGGTCGATGCCCTCGGTCATGCTGGGCGTGAGCAGGATGGTGGGCTCGTCCGACGCCAGGTGGCGCGTGAGCGCGACGTCGCGGCCATCGGCGTCGTGGTGCGTGAGCACGCGCCAGCGCACGTCGTCGGGCAGGTGCTTCGCCACGTAGGCGGCGATCCGGTACGAGTGCGCGTGCACGATGCCCTTCTCGTCCTCGTGGTCTCGAGCGACCTCGGCGATGGCGTCCACCAGCAACGGCAGGTCGCGCTCGAGGTAGTGCCGGGTGAGCCGCGCGGCGGGGCGGAGCACGATCGGACGCCGTTCCGGCGGGAAGGACGACGGCACGCGGATCGCCTCGACCTCGTCCTCGTCGATGCCGAGGCTGCGTAGGAAGGTGCGGGCGTCGAGGATGGTGGCCGACAGCATCAGCACGCGCTCGGCGTGGCCGAAGAGCAGTTCCTCGGCGAACGGCGCGACGTCGATCGGCTTGAACGCCAGCGTCTCGCCTTGCTCGGTGCGGCGACGTTCCACCACCCAGTCGACGTCACCGGAGTCGCGACTGTCGAGCAGCAGCGTGAGGCGTTCGGATTGACCGTCCAGCCACTGCTTCACGCGGAGGCGCTGCAGCGCCGCATCGCCGGTGAGGTCGCCCTTGAGCTCCTGATCGACTTCGCGCGCGCGCTCCCGCAGGTCCGGAAGGAGCGAAGCAGCGAAGTCGAACGCGTAGTCGTCCCCTAGGTTGGGTGGCAACCGCACGTCGATGCCGGCGCGCGCCAGCTGCGCCTCGCCGATGCTGACGTGCACGAAGCTCATCAGGGCGGCCTCGGCGTTGTGCGCCTCGTCGAGCACCAGCAACTCCCTGGGTCGGAAGCCGCCGGCGTAGTTGAGCTCGGCCAGGTAGTAGGCGTAGTTCATGGTCGCGACGTCGGCCGCCATGGCGATGTCCTTGGCCACGAAGTAGGGGCAGCCGTCGCACTCCGGGAAGCGCCGACCCGCGATGCACGGCGCCGCCGCCGCGTGCGTGGGCGCAACCAGGCAGTCGTAGTTCGAGCGGCCCTTCATCAGGGCGAGGTCGGGGAAGTCGCGCACGTACTGGTCCTGCAGGATCTTCTGGGCCGTGAGCACGAACGCCGTCGCCGCCTCACGCGCGAGCGCGACCGCGATGGCGCTCTTGCCGGAGCCGGTGGGCGCCTCCAGGACCACGAAACGTTTCCCGCTCGCGAACGCAGCGCGCGCTTGGGCCAGGGCTTCTGCCTGGCCGACGCGATACGACGCGAACGGGAACGTTCCCGTGGAATCACTCATGGCGTGGTCTGGCTGGCGCGGTCGAGGTTGGCGCGGTCGAAGTTGGCGCGGTCGAGGTTGGCGCGGTCGAGGTTGGCGCGGACCTTGGCACCGGGAACGTCCATGCCGTGAGCGTCGTGGGCGGCGGCGTCCGAGTTGCGCGGGCGGGTCACGGCCCAGGCTATCACGGGGGTCGGGCGCGTCCGCGACCGCTTGGGTGAAGACCCAGCACGATGCGGGAGCGCGCCCACCCCAACGCTCGAAGCCGACCTCGCGGCCGGCTTCGAAGCGGGATGGGCTGGTGCCGAGGAGGGGACTTGAACCCCTACGACCTTGCGGTCACTAGCCCCTCAAGCTAGCGCGTCTACCTATTCCGCCACCTCGGCATGGGGAAGAGAGAACGGCACATCCGCCGCGCTCGACGCAAAGGGGATGATATCGCCGCGGTTCGAGGAGTGTCAAGCCGAGCCGCCCCTGCTTCGGTGCGAGGAAGCACGGCCAGGACGACGCTCCCGCACTTCGCCCAGAACTTCGCCCCGGGGTATCCTCGGACCATGACCGAGCGCAGGCGCCGCCGCATCTTCGATGTCCTCTCGCGCCGCCAGCCCGACCTGACGATCCTGGCCGAGGACGTCTACAAGCCGCACAACCTCTCGGCCATGTTGCGCAGCTGCGACGCGGTCGGCATCGGCACCGTCCACGCCGTGCGCCCTACCGGAGGCGTGGCCACGTTCAACGCCACCAGCGCCAGCGCTGATAAGTGGGTCGATCTGGTGGTGCACGAGCGCCTCGAGGACGCCATCTCCGCGCTCCGCGGCCAGGGCATGCGGGTCTACGCCGCGCACCTCTCCGAGCACGCGGTGGACTACCGTGACGTCGACTACGTCGGGCCGACCGCCATCGTGTTCGGCAACGAGAAGGAGGGCGTCACCGCGGAGGCGGCAGAGGCCGCCGACGAACACATCGTGATCCCCATGCTCGGCATGGTGCAGTCGCTCAACGTCAGCGTCGCCACGGCCGTGATCCTGTTCGAGGCGCAGCGCCAACGGCGCGCGGCCGGCATGTACGACGCGCCGCGGTTGAGCCAGGAGCAGATGCGGGAGATCGCGCTGCGGTGGCTACCGCGCTCCGAGGCGGCGGCGTTGCGCGAGGCGGAAGCAGGGGCGCTGCCCGAGGCAGAAGGCCAGCGCGAGTCGGACCGGCTGCACGGCGAGGTAGCGGCGCTACTCTCAGCAGAGGCGCTGAACGACGCATAGGGCTCCACCATGGCGGAACCACGAGCAAGCGGAGTACGCAGGCCGACGCCCGTCCTGACCGCACGCCGTAGCCCCGCTTCCCACGGTCCTCATCGACGCCGTCTAGGCTGGGGCATGCGACTTCCCATGACCACCACGCCAGTGACCCGGCGCTCCCACCTGCTGGCGCTCGCCCTCGGCCTCCTGGTGGCCTGCACCTCGGCATCGGCGCAGCGTCTGGAACCGGTCGCCGAAGGGTTCGAGCGGCCGGTCGCCATCACGCACGCGCACGACGCCCGCCTGTTCGTCGTCGAGCAAGGCGGCGTGGTGCGACTCGTGAAGGACGGCGAGGTGCAGCCCGTTCCGTTCCTCGACATCACGGATCGCGTCCGCGCAGGCGGAGAACGCGGCCTGCTCGGCCTGGCCTTCCCGGTCGACCACGCCGCCACCGGGCGCTTCTACGTCTACTACACCGACCGTGATGGGAACAGCGTGCTGTCGCGTTTCGGGTTGGCGGGAGAACCCGACCGCGCCGACCCCGGCTCGGAAGAGGTGCTCCTTCGGGTCGAGCAACCGTACGCGAACCACAACGGTGGACAACTCGCGTTCGGACCCGACGGGTACCTGTACCTAGGACTCGGCGATGGCGGCAGCGGCGGAGACCCGCTCGGCGCCGGTCAACGCCTCGACACCCTGCTCGGCAAGCTGCTACGCCTCGACGTCGCCGTTGACGAGGGCGTCGCCATCCCGGCAGACAACCCGTTCGTGGACGCGAGCGGCGCCAGACCCGAGATCTGGGCGTACGGCCTGCGCAACCCGTGGCGCTTCTCGTTCGACCGCGACACCGGCGACCTCTTCATCGCCGACGTCGGCCAGAACGCGTACGAAGAGATCAACCTGCAACCGGCAGCGTCCCCGGGCGGCGAGAACTACGGCTGGAACACGATGGAGGCAGAGCACTGCTTCGAGCCGTCGCGCAACTGCGACACCTCCGGCCTGGTCCTACCGATCTTCAGCTACCCGCATGGGCCGCAGTGGGGATCGTCGATCACCGGTGGCTATCGGTACCGCGGCGAGAACGTGCCGGCGCTGCAGGGGGCGTACGTCTTCGGGGACTTCGCTTCCGGGCGCGTCTGGGCGCTGCGGGAAGACGGCGGAGCGTGGACGACCGAGAGGCTCTTCGGCGACGGGTTCCCGTTGTCGACGTTCGGTGAGGACGCAGCGGGAGAGCTCTACCTGGCCGATTACGCCCGCGGGATCGTGTACCGCGTAGGACCGTAGGACGAGCGCGTCAGGCTGCACCGGGATTCGCGGGGTAGCGCTTCCGGTACGCCTCCATGGCGCTCCGGATCAGCTTGTGCGTGTCCTCGATGCCGTGCCAGTCTTCGACGATGGTCGTCTTCCCCTCGAGCTCCTTGTAGATGCGGAAGAAGTGCTCGATCTCCCGTAGACGATGGCGCGAGATGGAGTCCAGGTGGCGGTTCGCGTCGTAGCGGGGGTCGTGCACCGGCACGGCCAGGATCTTCTGGTCACGCCCCTTCTCGTCGCTCATCTCCAGGAACCCCAGGGGGCGCGCCTGGATCACCGCGCCTGGGAACGTAGGTCGGTTCATGAGGACCAAGATGTCGAGCGGGTCGTCGTCCTCGGCGTACGTGCTGGGCACGAAGCCATAGTCGCCGGGGTAGTGCATGGGGCTGTAGAGCACCCGATCGAGGCGGAACACCCCGTGCTCGGGGTCGTACTCGTACTTGTTCGAGCTACCCAGCGGCACCTCGATGACGGCGGACACTTGCTCGGGCGCCTTGGCGCCGGTCGGCAGATGGTAGAGGTTGCTCACGCGGTCACTCCGTTCCGGTCGTAGTGCGCCACGGTATCGAGGAACAACTCGTGCACGCGGTCGTCGCGGCTCAGTTCCGGGTGGAACACGGTGGCGAACAGTCGCTCGCCCCGCACGGCCACCGGGTCGTTCTCGTAGCTCGCCAGCACCTCGACGCCAACGCCGACGTCCAGGATGCGCGGCGCCCGGATGAACACGGCGTGGAACGGCGAAACGAGCCCGCTCACGTCGAGGTCGGCTTCGAACGACGCCACTTGCCTGCCGTAGTCGTTGCGCGCCACTCGCATGTCCAGGAGTCCGAGTCTGGGCTGCTGCGGGAAACCCTCGATATCGCGCGCCAACACGATGGCGCCGGCGCACGTACCCCACAGCCACCCACCGTCACGATGGTAGTCCGTCAGTGCGGTGTCGAGCTCGTACGCGCGCATGAGCTTCACCATCGTGGTCGACTCGCCGCCGGGGATCACGACGCCGGCCAGACCCTCGAGATGCCGTGGAAGGCGAACCTCCACCACCTCGCACCCGAGTCGCTCGAACGCCAGCCGGTGCTCGCGGAACGCGCCCTGAAGGGCAAGAACGCCGATACGAAGCTTCGGACGCGTCATGCCGCTCGCACCCCGTTCAGGAGCGCCGTCGCCACGACCTCCTGGATGGCCACCGAGAGCGCCGCCAACGGAACCTCGGGGCCGCGACGCGTCGAGAGAACGAACGCGCTGTCGCCGTCGAACGGTGTGTGCGTCGGTCGCGTGACGCGCGCGATGCCCATCTGCGCGCTGAGGGACAGCGCGCGCGCCTCCGCCTTGGTGATCTTCGCGTCGGTGGCCGCCACCACCAGCGTGGTGTTGGCGCCCGGCATGGCGCGGAGGCGGTCGGCAGCGGCCAGTCCGAGGGTCCCCGGCACGCCGGCCACCAGTTCGCCCGTATCGGGGTCCACCAAGTTGCCGACGGCGTTGCTGATCGCCAACGCGGCTACGGTGGCGCCCGCAAGACGCACGGCGTGGCTTCCCAAGCCGCTCGGACTGGACGACGCCATCCCGCGTAGCTTGCCGACCGTTGCGCCCGTCCCCGCGCCCACCCTGCCCTGGCGAACGGGCGCTGTCGACGCGTCTGCCGCCGCGGCCCGGCCCGCGTCCGCGTCGGGGCGCACGCGCGCGTTCCCTACCCCCAGGTCGAACAGCACCGCGGCCGGAACGATCGGCACGCGCGCGAACCCGGTGTCGTACCCGCGGCCCTGCTCGTCGAGCCAACGCATGACGCCGTCGGCGGCGGCCAACCCGAACGCGCTGCCGCCGGCCAGCACCACCGCGTCGATGCGGTCGACGGTGCGGTCGGGCTCGAGCAGCACGCTCTCGCGCGAGCCGGGCGCCGGACCCAGCACCATCCCGGAGGCCAGGCACCCTTCTGGAGGCGCCAACACCACCGTGCATCCCGTGCGGGCCTCCGTGTCGGTCCAGTGGCCCACCGCAAGGCCCGTCACGGCCGTCAACGTGAGGTTGTCGAACGCCTCGGCGTCTTCGAACATGATCTCGGCTTCCGGCTTCGCTTCGTTGTCTTCCGTCTCCCCCGCCACCGCTCAACCGCCTCCTTCGCCCAGGTACTGAGCGACGTCTTTCGGGTCGACCTCGATGATCTCGATGCGATCGGCGGGGGTGTCGACGGTGGCGCGCTTGCCGGTCGCGGTGTCGATGGGGATCTGCAGCCTCACGACCGGCATGAAGCCTTGGTCGGTCACGTCGTCGGTCTCGCGGAAGGCAGCCAGCACGCCGCTCTCCGAGAGCGCCCCGGCCTTCAGGTCGATGCGGTGGAAGACGATGCCGGGCGGAACCGGGAACCCATCT
Organism: uncultured bacterium; assembly: GCA_964582795.1. Taxonomy (GTDB): domain Bacteria; phylum Deinococcota; class Deinococci; order Deinococcales; family Trueperaceae; genus CAZACZ01. The sequence goes on along the minus strand of CAZOTV010000020.1, from coordinate 19,424 downwards.
GCAGACGCGGGCCTGCCCCGAAGCGCGTTCTCTACGAAGTCGTTCCAGACGTAGATCGGCTGGCGCGAACTGGTGACGGTGTCGGTGGTGCCGTCAGACAGCGTCATCCGCGTGGGGAGGCTGGCGTTGTCGTCGTTCCCGATCCACACCGACGCCACCATGCCCGGCGTCATGCCCACGAACCAGATGTCGCGCTCGTCGTTGGTGGTCCCGGTCTTGCCGGCGATCCAGCGCCCCGGCACCGACGCTCGGTTCGAGAGACCATAGGCGGGGTCCCGGTCGACCACGTTGCCGTGCAGCATGTCGAGCATGATGTAGGCCGTCTGCTCGCTCCAGACCCTGGCCGAGTGCGGCGTCGCTTCGTACAGCACGTTCCCATCGGCGTCTTCGACGCGTTGGATGAAATACGGCTCGACGTAGACGCCGTCGTTGGCGAAGGCGGCCATGGCCGCGGTGTGCTGCAGCGGCGTGGCCTCGAACGTTCCCAGCGCCATGGCGTAGTACGGTTCGACGTCGTACCCGAGCTCGCGCGCCTTCTCCGCCACCGCGTCCGCCGTCGCCGCTTCGAGCGTCTTCACCGCGGGGATGTTGCGGCTCCGGTTCACGTGCGCGCGCACCGTCTGGTACCCGTCGTAGGCGTCGTCCCAGTTGGCGGGCTCGTACGGGTCTTGGCCGCGGACCTGGAACGAGGTGGGCTCGTCCACCAGGATGGTGGCCTGGTCGAATCCGCCTTGCTCGATGGCGGTGGCGTACACCACCGGTTTGAACGAGCTGCCGGGCTGGCGAAGGGCCTGCGTGGCGCGGTTGTACTCCTGCTCGTCTACGCCGGGGCGCAGCTTCTGCCCCACCATCGCCAGCACCGCGCCCGTCGCCGGGTCGATGCCGACGATGGCGAGTTGCGCACCTTCGGGCACCTCGGCGCGTAGGCTGGCCTCGTTCGCCGCCATCTGCGCTTGTACGTCGATGGTGGTCGTGACGCGCAGGCCGCCTTGACCGAAGACGCGGCTGTCGCCGTAGCGGTCGGTCAGCCAGTTGCGCACCGCGATGGCCACCGCGCGCGAGAGATCCGAGCTGACGCTCGACTGCACAAGCACGTCCTCGCCGGTGCGCTCGGCGGTGATGACGTTGCCTTGATCGTCGTAGGTCACCGACCAGCCTCTCGGTTGAAGCGGGTAACGCCAGGTGCGATCGGCCATCTCCTGGCTGATGGTGTTCTGCCGAACCATCTTGTCGAGCACCTCGCGCATGCTGCGCCGCGTGCCGGCGAAGTCGTCGTGACGCGGGTTCGGCGCGGGCACGAGCCTCGCGAGATAGAGGCCCTCGGCCAGGTTGAGCTCGATGGGGTCTTTGCCGAAGTACGTCTGAGCCGCAGCGCGGATGCCGTACACGTTGCCGCCCCAGAAGACGACGTTGATGTACCGCTGGAGGATCTCGGCCTTGGTGAGGCGCCGCTCGAGCTCCAACGCGAGCATCATCTCCTTCGCCTTCCGCTCGAGCGACCGCTCGGAACGGATGTCGCGAAGCAGCGTGTTCTTGATGACCTGCGTGGTGATGGTCGAGCCGCCGCGCCCCTCGCTGCCGAGAAACTCCTCGTACACCGCACGGGCGAAGGCGGGCAGGTCGACGCCGTAGTGGCGGTAGAACTGGTCGTCTTCGTACGCCACGATTGCCTGCAGCGCGGCCGGGGAGACCTCGTCGAGAGCGACCGGGATGCGGTTGGTGGACTCGCGCTCCTCGCCGAACACGGGCACGATCGAGCCGATGCGCGTCGTGCCGTCGCTGGCGTACACCTGCGACGTGGCGCTGAACTCGAGCGCGTCGAGGCTGTCGAGCGACGGGAGTTCCTGCGCCCACTTCAAGGCAGAGCCGGTCAGCAGCGCCAACACCGACAGCACTGCCGTCAGCGCCACGAGGAAGAGGCCCTGAACGATCTTCACGGCTGTCATGCTACCAGGCGTTGCGTGAGGGGCGATGAAGCGAGGAGGCGGTCACCAGCCGCGACCGGCAAGCAGCTCCTCTTCGGGAAGCGTGTCGATGTTGATGCCGACCATCGGCTCGCCCAGACCCTTGGACACTTCCGCCAGGATCATCGGGTCGTTGTAGTGCGTGGTGGCCTTGACGATCGCCTCGGCGCGGCGGAACCAGGCCTGGTGGCGCTTGGTGACGTCCGCCTCGCTGGCGGCCGACTTGAAGATGCCCGAACCGACGAACACGCCTTCGACGCCGAGCTGCATCATCAAGGCGGCATCGGCCGGCGTGGCCACGCCCCCCGCCGCGAAGTTCACGACCGGGAGCTTGCCGTGCTCGTGCACGTAGACCACGAGGTCGTACGGCGCGCCGTGGTTCTTCGCGTACGTCATGAGTTCTTCGCGCGGCAGCGCCTGGATGGCACGGATCTCGCCGATCACGCTGCGGGCGTGTCGCACGGCCTCGACGACGTTGCCGGTGCCCGCCTCGCCCTTGGTGCGGATCATGGCCGCGCCCTCGCCGATACGCCTCAGCGCCTCGCCGATGTTGGTGGCGCCGCACACGAACGGCACCGTGAAGGCGTGCTTGTCGATGTGGTACGCCTCGTCGGCCGGGGTGAGCACCTCGGACTCGTCGACGAAGTCGACGCCGAGCGCCTGCAAGATCTGCGCCTCGACGAAGTGCCCGATCCGGACCTTCGCCATGACGGGGATCGAGACGGTCTCGATGATCTCTTCGATCAGGGTCGGGTCGGACATGCGCGCAACGCCGCCCTGCACGCGGATGTCGGCCGGCACTCGCTCGAGCGCCATGACCGCCACCGCCCCCGCGTCTTCCGCGATCCGTGCTTGATCCGCGGTGACGACGTCCATGATGACGCCGCCCTTGAACATCTCGGCGAAGCCGGTCTTGACGGTGGTGGTGCCGACGCTCTTGTCTGCCATCGCTTCTTCCTCCGGGCCGGACCGTCCTCGACGGCCGGCGACTGCCAACATTGTCGCGCATCTGGCTCCGCGGCCAGGTCGCGCGTCCTGCGCTCGAGCAGGGTTGCGCACATCCTGCCACACCACGGCGTCCTGGACGACGTGTACGGTGGCGTTCTCGTGCACAGGGTCTCGTGTGCACGTCCCGTGTCTTGGTCCCGTGCGCGCGAACCCGTGCGCAGGAGCCCGTGCGCATGCTCCCATGCACTCGCCGCCGTGCGCGCGAACCCGTGCGCAGCGCACCATCCTCATGGCGGCCGCCAGGAGTATACGCGACGCAACGCTGACGGGCATGCCGTGCGCGACGGCGCGAGGCAGCGACCGCCGCCCGGACGGGCCGGGATCTGCACGGCGTTCGTGTTCGCTCAGCGGGCGCATCCGCGGAGTGAATACACCCGCTCGGCCCCGGTCGTCGCCCTCTCAACCCTCCTGGCTGAAGCGCACGTACGCGTCGAGCTTCGCGAGCGCGGCGCCCGAGTCGAGCGCTTCCCGGGCCGCCGATACGCCGCCGGCAAGGTCGGACGCGACGTCGGCCAGGTACAACGCCGCGCCGGCGTTGAACAGCACGACGTCGCGCGTGGCGTCGGTCGAGTCGCCTGCCAGTACCGCGCGGAGCGCCGCCGCGTTGGCGACCGGGTCGGACCCCGCCAGGTCGGCCAGACGGTAGCGCCCGAGACCGACCTCTTCCGGCGTGACGACGTAGGTGTGGACCTCGCCTCCGGGCAGAAACTCGGTGACCTTACTCGGGCCGGTGACGGTGAAGTCGTCGATGCGATCGCCATGCACCACGAGCGCCCGCTCCAGCCCGAGACCGCGCAGCACGGCTGCGAGCGTCTCGGTCAGCTCGGGGGCGAACACGCCCATGAGCTGCCGGTTCGCACCCGCCGGGTTCGTGAGCGGCCCAAGGTTGTTGAAGATCGTCCGCGCGCGCAGGTCGGCGCGGATCGGGGCCACGAACCGCATCGCCGGGTGGTGGTTCTTGGCGTAGATGAAGGCCAGGCCCAGGGTGTCGATCGCTTCTGCCAGACGTTCGGGGCTGGCCGATAGGTTCACACCGAGCGCCTCGAGCACGTTGGCCGAACCGGACTTGCGCGTCACGCCGACGTTGCCGTGTTTCGCCACGCGCGCGCCACCAGCCGCAGCCACGAACATGGCGGTGGTGCTGATGTTGATGGTGTCGATCCCCGTGCCGCCGGTGCCACACGTGTCCACCAAGGGCCCGTCGACCTCGACCGGCACGCGGATCGCTCGTTCGCGCATGGCTTCGGCGAACCCGACGATCTCCTCCACCGTCTCGCCGCGTGTCCGCAGCGCGGCGAGCAACGCCGCGGCCTGCATCTGCGACAGGCGTCCGTCCATCAGCCTGCCCATCACGTCGCGTGATTGCTCGCGGGAAAGGTCGTCGCCGGCGAAGACGGTCTCCAACGTGGTGGAGATATCGAAGTGCTGGCTCATCGTTGCTCGGTTCTCCTCTCGTCTCCAGCCGCAGCGTCGGAATCGTGCGCTGCCGCCGTGTCCGGGCGCGCGGCGCCGCTTGGCCTGCGCGCATCACCACCTGGCCCTCGCGCGACACCATCCGGCTCGCGCTCGGCCGCGCGGGCTTCCCACGCGCCTTCGAGGAACGCAGCCTCGTACGCGGCCGCCTCGCCAAGGAGTCGCCGCAGCGGGGTCGCGAGGACGAGGCGTTTCAACAGCAGAAGCAGCGGATGCGCGCCCACACGGTACGCCAACTGGGGCATGCGCCCTGCTACCTGCGCCGCGCTTCGCCCGGCCTGACGCGCCTTGTCGAGATCGAAGCCGCGCGTCGGCTCGGGTCCGAGATGCCGCACCGTGGCGTCCGGAAGCGCGACGGTCCGGAGGCCGGCCCGGTGCAACTCGAAACCGAGCACCACGTCCTCGAAGCCGTACCCCGTGATCCACTCCGGGAACCCGCCCACCTGCTCGAACGCCGCGCGCGGCAGGCTGGTGTTCACCCCGTTCACGTTCCAGTACCGTGCCCGGTCGGGCCGACGACGCACCGTCGTGTCGTCGTCCACGAAGTCGATCCCGCCCACGACCACCGACGGTCCGTTCAGGGTGCGGTGCGCATCCAAGTGGCGCTCCAGTGTGGTCGGCTCCAACACCGCGTCGTCGTCCGAGAGGTACAGGAGCTCCCCGGTTGCGCGTTCGGCGCACGCGTTGCGGGCGGCCGCCGCGGCCCGGCGGGGCGCCAAGGCGAACGGCGTGACGCGGTACGGCATGTGGATCCGCTGCAGCGCGCTCCAGGTGTCGGGGTCGTCGTTCACGCACAGGACGAGTTCGAAACGCGCCGGGTCGATCGTCTGCCGAGCGAGCGAGTCGAGCTTCTGCCGCAAGGCGACCCAACGCCCGAACGTCACCGTGAGCACGCTCACGTCCACCCCGGCCGCCGCCCGTGGCTCGGCCCGCGACTCGGCCCGCGACTCGACCGGCGCCTGCGCCCCCGGTTCCGCCGAGCGCTCCTTGCGCGATCCGCTGCGTGCCGCGGACCAACCCGCCACCGCAGCGCCGGGCCTCACCCGCGCGCGACTCGCGCGTCGCGGGCGAGGCGCAAGAACGCCAGCAGCATGTCGTGGCCGTGTTCGGTCAGGATGCTCTCGGGATGGAACTGCACGCCCCACACAGGGTAGGAGCGGTGCCGCATCGCCATCAGCACGCTGCCGCCTTCCTCGTCGCTCCAGGCGGTAGCAACGAGGTCGTCCGGCAGGTCCTCGACCACCAGGGAGTGATACCGGGTGGCGGTGAGGGGGTTCGGCAATCCCGCGAACGGCCCGCTACCATCGTGCCGCACGGCCGATACCTTGCCGTGCATCAGGTGCCGCGCCCGCACCACCCGCGCGCCGTAAGCGTCCCCGATCGCCTGATGCCCCAGACACACGCCCAGGATGGGGATGGTCGGCCCGAAGCGGCGCACCACGTCCACCGAGGCTCCCGCCTCGGCCGGCGTGCACGGGCCCGGCGAGACGATGATGGCGTCCGGGTCGAAGGTGGCCACCTCGTCCAACTCGAACGCGTCGTTGCGCCAGACCGTGACATCGGCTCCGAGTTCGGCGACGTACTGCACCAGGTTGTAGGTGAACGAGTCGTAGTTGTCGATGACCAGCACCCGGAGCCCCGCGACCGTCGGGTCGGTGGCCGGGCGCGGCCCGGGTACGGACCTCCTGGCCATGGAACCACCCGCTTCGACGCGTCCCGCCACGGACCCGTGCTCCCCGGAACCTCGCGCATCGTTCGTGGTCAGCTCGTTCGTGGTCAGCTCGTTCGCGGTCAGCTCGTTCGCGGTCAACTCGTTCGCGGTCAGTTCGTTCGCGGTCATCAGCCGAGCCCCTCGGTCGCCATGTCCACGGCCCGGCGCAACGCGGCGAGCTTGTTGAGGCACTCTTGCCACTCGGACGCCGGGTCCGAGTCGGCCACGATGCCGGCGCCCGCCTGCAAGTGCATGCGGCCGTCTTTGATGACGATGGTGCGCAGCGTCAACGCCATGTCCATCGCGCCACCCGCTCCGACGTAGCCGAACGCTCCCGCGTACGGTCCGCGACGCACCGTCTCGAGCTCGTCGATGATCTCCATCGCGCGGATCTTCGGCGCGCCGGACGCCGTTCCCATCGGCAACGTGGCGGAGAGGGCGTCCAGCGGCGTTCGGCCGGGCGCCAGCTCACCCTCGACCTCCGACACCAGGTGCATCACGTGGCTGTAGCGTTCGACGCGCATCAGGTCCGTGACGCGCACGCTGCCAGGACGGCACACGCGGCCGAGGTCGTTGCGGCCGAGGTCGACCAGCATGACGTGCTCGGCGCGTTCCTTCTCGTCGGCCGCGAGCTCCTCGGCGAGAGCCGCGTCCTCCTCGGGGGTGGCGCCGCGCCTCCGCGTGCCGGCGATCGGCAGCGTCTCGACCACACGACCGTCGGAGCGCACCAGGCTCTCCGGGCTGCTGGCCACCAGCGTGACCGACCCGAGGTCCAGGTAACCCAGGTAGGGGCTCGGGTTGACGGTCCGCAGCGCGCGGTAGATGGCGAAGGGGTGCACGCCGAGCTCGGCGCTCTGACGCACGCCCGGCACCACCTGGAAGATGTCGCCTGCGCGGATGTAAGCCACCGCCCGTTCCACCGCCGCCATGTACTGCTCGCGCGTCATGCTCGAGGTGAACTCGGTGCGCCTGCCGGCGCGGTCACCGGGAACGCCCGGCAACGGTCCACGCAACCGCGCGTACGCCTCGCTCACGAGCGCCTCGGCGCGCGCCTCGTCTCCCGCGTCGTGCTCCAGAGCGGGCGCAACGATGTAGAGGTTGCGCTTGAGGTGGTCGAACACCACCACCAGCTCCGGCTCGACGAACAGCAGGTCGGGAGCGCCGATCTCGTCGGTGTTGCTGTCAGGAAGGCGCTCGTACAGGCGAACCAGGTCGTAGCTCGCGTACCCGACGGCACCAGCCCAGAACGGCGGTAGCTCGGGAGCGGGCGCCACCTGGCGCACGACGCTCCGCCAGAGCACCTGCAGCGGGTCGTCGGCGCGCGAGCGTTCCACGCCGGCGGGCGAGGTGATCGTCAGCTCGTGCCCGCGCGCTTCGAAGCGGCGCCGAGCGCCCACGCCGATGAACGAGTAGCGCGCCACCCGCTCGCCCTGCTCGACGCTCTCGAGCAGGAACGACGGGTGACCGACGGCTTGCCCGCCCGCCAGTTTCAGGTAGGCGGTGAGGGGGGTCTCGAGGTCGGCCAAGACCTCACGGTAGACGGGACGGATCCGCGCCTGCGGCGCGTCTGCGTGATGCATCGGGCTTCTCCGGTTCCGGACGGGGTGCGGGGGTTCGGCCGTGTTCGCTGCGCGCGACGCACGCGCACACGGCTCAGGCCGACGTCAACGCCGAGCCTGCCGCCATCGCCCGAGGGCGCCTGTCCAGGAATGGAGGCGGGTCATGCGCGCGAGTATACCCCGTCCGCCAGGTGGCCAGCCGATGACGCCGGCTTCGGGTCGGTTCGCCATCCTCCGGGCCGTCACCGTCCCGTGTGCCCGCGGTACTGGCGGCCTAGGCGCTCTCCTCGCCACCCGCTTGCGGCAGGAACATGCCGATGGCGTGGAAGCCGGCGTCGACGTACACCGTCTCCCCCGTCACACCGCCACCGAACTGGTCGGTGAGCAGCGCGAATCCCATGCCCGCGACCTCCTGCTGGTCGATGTTGCGCTTCAGCATCGACATGCCGCCCGCTTGCGAGTACAGGTCGGCGAACCCGGCGATCGACCGGGCGGCGATGGTGCGCACGGCGCCCGCGCTGACCGCGTTCACGCGGATGCCTTGCGGGCCCAGGTCGTACGCCAGGTAGCGCACGCTCGCTTCCAGCGCGGCCTTCGCGACGCCCATCATGTTGTAGTGCGGCACGACGCGCTCGGCGGCGAGGTAGGTGAGCGTGATGACGCTGCCGCCGCCCTGCATGAGCGGCGCGGCGCGGCGCGTGGTCGCGACCAGCGAGTAGGCCGAGACGTCCATGGCCGTCACCCAGTCGGCGCGCTCGGTGTTCACGAACGCCGACTCGAACGTCGCGGGCGGGGCGTACGCCAGCGCGTGCACCAGGTAGTCGAGCTTGCCGAACTCCTGCTGGACGCGCTCGAACAGGGTGTCGAGGTCTTCGTCCTTGCCGACGTCGCACTCCACCAGCAGCGGCTGGTCGAGACCATCGGTGAGCTTCTCGAGTGTCGGGCGGATGCGGTCGGCTTGGTAGCTGAACGCCAATCGGGCGCCGGCTTGCGCCAACGGTTGGGCGATGGCCCACGCCAGCGAGCGCTGGTTGGCGACACCCATCACGAGACCGGTCTTGCCTCGCAGATCTACGGAGTACATGGAAGCTCCTTCCGGAGGCCGGCCATCGCCGACCCACGTGTTGGTTCACCGTGGCGCGGAGGAAAGCTCGGTGACGCGCCGGCCTGTCGACGGGCCGCCGGCCGAGGCCTTCCTCGGAACGTCGTAACTCTACCGTAGGGGCTACGGGGAGGCTTCGGCAGGCCGCGGGGCCGCGGGGTTCGCGCCGCCGTCAGCCGTCCAGCATCAGGCGCTCGAATCGTTCGCGGGCGCCGTCTGCCTTGCTCCGCTCGCCACGCGCCTCCCAGGTCGTTGCGAGCCCCTCCCACGCGACCTCGCTGAACGGTTCGTGCTCCGTCATCTGCTGATAGAGAAGCGTCGCTTGCGGCAGGTCCTGCGCTTCGACGGCCGCCTCCGCGGCACTCTGCAGCAAAGTGAGATGTTCGGACTGCAGGTTCAGGCGGATCGTCTCGGCCCAGCTCGAGTCGATGCCCGAGAGGAAGTGCCCGGTGTAGAGCCGCGACGCGTCCTGGAAGTCGCGCAAGTCGCCGCTTTCCCGCGCCTGGCGGGCCTTCTCGCGGTAGGCGTCGACGTCGTACTCGATCTGGAAGTTCCCGTGCAGGTAGTAGCGCCGGTTGGCGGACTCCACCAACTCGCCCCCCATCACCTTGCGCAGACGGTAGAGCGTGGTGTGGAAGCTGCTCGACGCCTTCGACTCGGTCTTCCCCGGCCACAACGCTTCGGCCACCTCGAAGGTGGTGACACCGGAGCGGTGCTCGAGGAGGTAGAACAGGAGCTCCAACGCCTTCAGTGAGTCCCAGTCGAGGCGCTTGCCTTCACGCAGCACGATCGGGTGCCCGAACGCGCGCGCGCTGACCGAGCCGGTGATCGGGCGGCGAAGCTCCTCGAGCCGGCGCAGGCGCACCCGCACGGCTTCGAGCAACTCGTCCTTCTCGACCGGCTTGGTGAGGTAGTCGTCGGCGCCGAGCGTCATGCCTTTTCGCATCGAGCCCCGGTCTTCCAGCGCGGTGAGGAACAGGAACGGCACGGACCGCAACTCGGGGATGTCGCGCACCTTGCCGTAGAAGGCGAAGCCGTCCATCTGCGGCATCGACACGTCGGAGACGACGACGTCGGGGCGCAGGCCGTCTTGGAGCTCCTGCAGCGCCTCGAGCGGATCGTCGAAGGTCAGCACGCTGTAGCCTGCGCCGAGCAAGGTCATCTCACTGACCTTGAGCATCGCAGGCTCATCGTCCACCACGAGCACGAGGGTGGTCGTCATCGGTGCGAGTCTACCGCAGGCGTCGCCGCGTCCCGTATGAAGTAGCCGACGACCATGCGAACCGCCAACGGTTCTCCGAACGCAATTTGCGCGCCTGGCACCACTCAGTCTTCCCAAGCATCCGTCGTTTGGTAGTGTACCAGCACGCTGTACTCCACACCCGAGCCATACATCGCCGTGGAGAACTTGACATCGACGATGATCGCATCGCGATCCATCGAACCGATGAAGTCACCTAGCCGGCGTTCGAACAGTTCCGGGTCGGCGCCCGTGACGAGCTTGAACTTCGGTTCCATGCCGTGTCCTTTCCGCCGTTCGCGTTCCGCGAAGAGCCGTGCCGGGGCGGAGCGCTGCCCGATGCCGCCCAGGTTACCAAGTGCGGGCCTCAGTCCGGCGCCCGGGCCGGGAGTCACGCCGGCACCAAGGCCGGAACCGCCTCGCCGATACGGTGCCGGCACACCGTCGGGTTTCCGTCGCGGCTGCTAGCATGAACGCCCATGACGGAGCGCACGGCGGCCAAGCCGCGTCCGCGCCACGAGGTGGTGATGCGCCTGGTCCAGCCGCTGGCCGACCGCGGCGTGGCGTGGCTGGCGCGAACCCCGGCCGATCCTCAACACGTGGTGTTGGCGCACACCATCATCGGGTTCGCCGCGGCCGCGCTGCTCGCGCGAGAGGCGCACGGCGCATGGATCCTCGCCGCCGTGCTGCTTCAAGCCAAGACGCTGCTCGACAACATGGACGG
>CAZOTV010000020.1:6531-8543 GCA_964582795.1 uncultured bacterium | reverse complement strand
GGATCCTCGCCGCCGTGCTGCTTCAAGCCAAGACGCTGCTCGACAACATGGACGGCGGACTCGCTCGCGCAACGGGGCGCGTGACGGAGATGGGCCGGTACCTCGACACGGTCATGGACCTGCTGGTGAACGCGGCGCTCTTCGCCGCCTTGGCGACGCACGGCTCGCCGGCGGCGACCTGGCTGGCGTTCGTGGTGCTCACGCTGGCGCTCTCGTTCGACCACAACGCGGAGCGACGCTACCGCGAGGAACGCGGCGCGCCGGCAGGGCCGAGCGCGGTTCCAGCGGGCGCTCCCGCGGGGGTCCTGGGGCTCGTTCGAGGCAGGTACCGCCTCGTCTTGGCGCCGCAGGACCGCCTCTACCGCGCGCTCGACGCTCGGCTGTTCCGCGTCGCCAGCGCTTCCCCTTGGGCGGACGCTCCCGCCGACCTCCGGCAACGCTGGGCGGACGCGTTCTCGACCGGCGCGCTGGTCAACCTCGGGCTGAGCACGCAGTACCTGCTGCTGGGCGCGTGCGCGGTGCTGGGCGCACCGTTCGCCTACGTCGTGCTGGTCCTGGCGCAGGCGCCGTACCTGGCGCTGGTCCAGGTCGCCCGGGTGTGGCGCATGCGCGCGTGGATGCAGGCGGGGGCAGCGTGAGTTCGGCGCCGGAGGGCGGGAAAGCGCCCGATCGTTGGCCGCGCGCCACCGTGGGCGCGCTGGTCGAGGGGCCGTCCGGGAGGGTGTTGTTGGTGCGCACCCACAAGTGGCGTGACACGTGGGGCGTTCCCGGCGGGAAGATCGCCTACGGCGAGACGATCGAAGTTGCACTGCTGCGCGAGTTCGCCGAAGAGACGGGGCTCGCGCTGCGCGACGTGCGCCCTGGTCCGCTGCAGGAAGCCGTCCTGAGCGACGAGTTCTTCGTGCCCGCGCACTTCGTGCTGATCAACTTCTTCGCGCGCACCGACACCGAGATCGTCCGGCTCAACGACGAAGCGCAAGCGTTCGTCTGGGTGACGCCCGAGGAGGCGCTATCCATGCGGCTCAACACGTTCACGCGTGTCCTCGTCCAGGCGTTCTTGGGCGATGGGCACGAGGCGGACGCGCGAGAGGAGGGCCCATGAGCGCCCACGACTCCGACACCGTTCGCCCGGCGGCACTCGTCACCGGTTCGGCCAAGGGCATCGGCCGCGCGCTCGTACTTGGGCTGGCCGAGGACGGGTACGACGTCATGGTGCACTACCGCAGCAGCCGCGACGAGGCCGAGGAGGTGGCCGACCGCGCTCGCGCGCTGGGTGTGCGCGCACTGACGCATGCCGCCGACGTCACCGTCGAAGCGGAGGCCCGGGGCCTGGTGGACGCCGCGGCGGCCGCCTTCGGCAGACTCGACGTGTTGATCAACAACGTCGGCAATTACCACTACGGTCCGCTCGACGAGTTGACGTTCGAGGTGTGGAACGAGATGTTCGCCAGCAACCTCCACGCCACGTTCCACACTTGCCAGCACGCCATGCCGCTTCTGCGCGCGTCGTCTCGCGGGGGGCGCGTCGTGAACATCGGGTACGCCGGGGCGGAACTGGTGAAGGCCCGGCCGGGCATCGCGGCGTACGGCATCGCGAAGACCGGGGTGATCCTCTACTCCAAGGCGCTTGCCCGAAGCGTGGCAGGTTCGGGCGTGACGGTCAACGTGGTCAGTCCTGGGGTGCTGGAGAACAGCGTCACGAAGCCGCTGCACGAGATCCCGATGGGCAGACCAGGGCGCCTGGAGGAGTTGGTGGCCGCCGTGCGCTACCTGCTCTCCCCCGAGGCCGCCTACGTGACGGGCGTGACGATCGAGGTCGCCGGCGGCTGGAACGTTTGAAGACGGTGGCGCCGGCCTGGCAGGCGCAAGTGCCGCCGGGTCGGGCCTCTACGCGGCCGGGTCGGGCCTCGATGCCGCCCGGTCAGGCCTCAGGGCCGCCGCTTCACGCCTCGGTGCCGGCCTCGGTGCCGCCCTCGGTGCGGAACGCGCGGCCGATCGGGTTGGCGACGTCG
>CAZOTV010000020.1:0-6431 GCA_964582795.1 uncultured bacterium | reverse complement strand
GGCCTCGGTGCCGCCCTCGGTGCGGAACGCGCGGCCGATCGGGTTGGCGACGTCGAACAGACCACCGGCGCGAGCCACGTTCACGGTCACGAACTCGTGCCGCTCCATCACCTCGAACGTCTCGATCGACGCCCCCGGTCGCGGCTTCAGCACGCTCGCGTCGAACAGCTCCTGGAACGGACGCTCGGCGTACGCCGGGATCAGGTGGTCACTGATCCGGACGCGAGGTGGCATGTGCATGTTGCCGACGATCACGTAGGTCGGGAACATCACGCACACCTGCCGCGGCTCGCGGCCGTAGCGCTCCTGCGCCGACTCGGCAGCCCCACCCACCAACCACAGCAGGCGCTCCTTGGGCAACGCGGCGAACTCGGTCTTGTACAGAAGCGTCTCGGGTTCCGGCGGGTAGGCGTACCCCTCGCGGTAGACCATGCACTCGGTCACCGCCAAGAACGGCCGGTCGCGCATGTTGAGGACCCGCGAGAACGCCACGCCGCGCCGCAGGTGGAACATCCCGAAGACCCGGAAATCGGCCGTGTAGGCGCGTCCCTCCACCGGTTCGATGCCATGCCCCAAGGTCGTCATGCGCAGAGGCTAGCATGGGGTCGTGGCGGGGAACCGAGACGGGTACGCGCGGAGCAAGGCGCTGCAGGCCTCGCTGTTCGGCGACGCGGACGAAGACCCACCGCGGCCAGCGGCAGCGCCCGCGACGCCGTCGGGTGCGGTCCATCGCCCGACGAAGGACGCCACGTCGACGGCGTCGACGCCCGAGGGAGGCGAGCGCGCGCGGCGGGTCATCCTGGTCGATGGGCATGGCCTTGCCTACCGCAGCTACTTCGCCATCCGCGAGTTGTCAACATCGCGCGGCGTGCCCACCAACGCCGTCTACGGCTTCACGCGCGCGCTCCTCGACCTGCTGGCGGAGACGAAGGAAGGCGACGCCGTGGTGGTGGCATTCGACGCGCCTGCCCGCACCTTCCGGCACGACCGCTTCGAGGAGTACAAGGCCGGCCGCGCCCCGACTCCCGACGACCTGCCGCAGCAGATCGCCACCATGAAACGCCTGTGCGATCACCTTGGCGTGCCGCGCTTGGAGACCCCGGGTCTCGAGGCGGACGACCTCATCGGCACGGCGGCAGTTCGCTGCGCCGAGCGCGGGCTGGAGGTCGAGGTGATCACCTCCGACCGGGACGCACTGCAGCTCGTGGACGAACACGTACGGGTGCGCGCGCCCGGCGCGAAGTCCGCCCTCGGCCCGGCCGAGGTGGAGGCGAAGTACGGCGTGCGGCCCGACCAGTGGGTCGACTACCGGGCGCTCACCGGTGATGCCTCGGACAACATCCCGGGCGTCCGCGGAATCGGCCCGGTGGCCGCGCGCCGGTTGCTCGAGCGCTACGGCGACCTCGACTCCATCCTCGCGCGCCTCGACGAGGTCGAGCCGGCCGGCTACGCCGCCAAGATCCAGGAAGCCGGGGACGACGTGACGTTGTCACGAGAGCTCTCGCGCATCGTCACCGACGCCGACATCGAGGTGACACCCGAAGACTGGAGCCGCCTCGCGCCGGAGAAGGAGGCGCTGACGGCGCTCCTGCGGGAGCTGGAGTTCGGCAGCGTGCTGCACGAACTCGGCCTGGCCAAGCGCGTGCAGTACGAGGAGGCTACGTGGAACGACCTCGTGGACGCCGCGACGGGCGTAGCGCCTGCGTACGGGTTCGTGCTCGACCACGACCGACCCACGCAAGCGAAGGTCACGGACCTGGCGCTCGCACGCAGCGGTCTCGTGGCGACGGTCCCACGCGCCGAACTCGAGCACACCGTGCGAAGGCTGCAAGGTTCGCTGACGGCCGTCGATGCCAAGGCGCTGACGGTCGCTGCACGAAGAGCAGGCGCCCAAGACGTGACGCCCGGCGACGACCCGCTCCTGATGGCGTACCTGGTGGATCCTGGGAACACGAACCCCGAGTCGCTGGCTCGCCGGGTCGGCGCCGGCGAGTGGGGCGCAGACGCGGCCAGCCGCGCCGTGGTGGGCGCCGAGCTCTTGCTAGCGTTCGACGAACGGCTCGAGGGCGCACAACGGCGCGTGTACGAGGACGTGGAGCGCCCGCTGCAGGCCGTGCTCGCCGACATGGAACTGGCCGGCGTTCGCGTGGACGTGCCGCTGCTACAGGCCATGTCGCGCGAACTCGGTGAACGATTGGAAGGCATCGAGCAGCAGGTGCGCGCCATCGCCCAGGATCCCGCCTTCAACCTCGCCTCGCGCGACCAGGTGGCGTGGCTGCTGTTCGACAAGCTCGGGCTGCGCGCGGGCAGGCGCACCGCCACCGGCAAGGTCAGCACCGCCGTCGGCTCGCTCGAGCCGCTCAAGGGGCAGCACGACGCGGTGGACCTGATCCTCGAGTACCGCGAACTGGCGAAGCTGAAGAACACCTACCTCGACCCGCTGCCGGAACTGGTCGACCGCGCCACCGGCCGGCTTCACACCACCTTCCAGCAGGCGGTGGTGGCCACCGGCAGATTGTCGAGCGTGAACCCCAACCTGCAGAACGTGCCGGTTCGAACGGAGCTGGGGCGTGAGGTGCGGCGGGCGTTCATCGCCGACGAGGGCGCGGTGCTGCTGGTGGCGGACTACTCGCAGATCGAACTTCGGGTGCTCGCGCACATCGCCCGCGAGCCGAAGCTCGTCGACGCGTTCGATCGCGGCGAGGACGTCCACCGCGGCACGGCCGCCGTCGTCTTCGGGGTCGCTCCCGAAGACGTGACGTCGAGCATGCGACGCGTGGCGAAGATCATCAACTTCGGCGTTCTGTACGGCATGTCCGCGCAGCGCTTGAGCCGTGAACTCGACATACCCTTCGCCGAGGCCGATGCGTACATCCGCACCTACTTCGATCGTTACCCGCGCGTGCGCGCTTACATCGACGACACGCTGGCGCGGGCGCGCGAGCAGGGGTACGTCGAGACGCTCCTGGGCCGTCGCCGGTACGTTCCCGACCTCACCAGCCCGAACCGCAACGTGCGCGAGGCAGCCGAACGGATGGCGTACAACATGCCCATCCAAGGCAGCGCGGCGGACATCATGAAGCTCGCCATGCTCTCCCTTGCGCCCGCCTTGGCGGCGCGCGGCGGCCAGTTGCTGCTGCAGGTGCACGACGAGATCGTGGCGGAGGTGCCCGAGCTGGCCGCCCATGAGGCAGCGGACGAGGTGCGGACGGTGATGGCGAACGCCTTCGCGCTCGACGTGCCGTTGGTGGCCGACGTCGGGATCGGGGCGAACTGGCTCGACGCCAAGTAGGGAGCACGAGCGAAGCAAGCAGCGCGAGACGCGCCGGGCGCCGAGGCCGGAAGCTCCGTTCGCGGAACCGTGTCACTCGCCCGGTTCGTTGAGAGCAGTGCAGGTAAGATGACCGGCATGGCCCAACGCTCGTACTTCGGCACCGACGGCATCCGCGGTGTCGCCGGCGAACATCCCATGACGGCGCCCTTCGCCCTTCGCCTGGGCGCCGCCACGGCCGAGAACCTACGCCGCAACGGGGTACAGCGTCCGCACGTACTCATCGGTATGGACACGCGACGCTCCGGTCCCATGCTGGCGTACGCCGTTGCCGCGGGGTTGGCATCACGAGGCGCCGCCGTCACGTGGCTCGGCGTGGTTCCAACACCGGGCGTCTCGTTCTTGACGCGTGCGCTCGAAGCGGACGCGGGCGTCGTGGTGTCAGCGAGTCACAACCCGTTCGCCGACAACGGCCTAAAGCTCTTCAACCAAGATGGCGAGAAGCTCTCGGATGAAGCTGAGGCGGCCATCGAGGCGCTGCTCGAGGCACTGGACGACCAAGGGATGGCCGGGCTCGAACCCGTGACCGGCAACGCGGTAGGGGCGCTGAACGGCTTCGTCGCCGGCGCGCAGACCAGCGCCGGAGGACCAGGCGCCCTCGAAGGAAACCCCGCGCTGGAGCCGTACGTGCAACACCTGCTTGCCAACGCGCCGTACCTCGACGGCTTGCGCGTCGCGCTCGACTGCGCGCACGGCGCGAGCCACGCCATCGCGCCCCGCGTCTTCCGGAAGATCGGCGCGCGACTCGAGGTGCTGAACGCGACACCGGATGGCACCAACATCAACGTGGCGTGCGGCTCGACCCACCCGGACGCCCTGCGTCAGCACGTCGTACAAGGGAGCTTCGACGTCGGCATCACGTTCGACGGCGACGCGGATCGCGCTCTGCTGGTCGATCGCCGTGGCCGCCTGGTGAGCGGCGATCACATCCTGGCGATCTGCGCCCTGTCACGCGGGGAGCGCGAGGTGGTGGCCACCGCCATGAGCAACTTAGGCACCGAGCGCTACCTGTCAGCGCGCGGCGTCGCGCTGCACCGCGTGAAAGTCGGGGACCGCTACGTTTACGAAGACCTGAGAAGGCGCGGTCTCTCGCTCGGCGGGGAACAGTCAGGCCACATGCTGTTCCTCGACAAGGCACCCACCGGTGACGGCATCCTGACGGCGCTGCAGGCGCTCTCCGCGGTGCGTAAGACTGGCAAGCCGCTCGAGGCGTGGGTCGACGAGATCCCCGTGTACCCACAGGTGCTCCTCAACGTCGACGTGCCGCCGGCGGCGCGCGACACCTTGGTGTCGGATCCGGCGGTGGCGAATGCGGTGGAGTCGGCCGAGAGCGAACTCGGCGACGATGGCCGCGTCCTGCTCAGGCCTAGCGGGACGGAGCCGTTGATCCGGGTGATGGTCGAAGGGCCCGATGGCGAGCGCGTACAGGCGGTCGCCGATCGCATCGCCGATGCCGTGCGGCTGGCCAGCCGCTCGGCCGCGTGAGTACAATCGCAGCATGAGTCAACCCCGAACCTCGTGGTCGACCGTCCTCGGGTACGCCGTCGGCGTGGGCCTCACCGCGTCGGCGACGCTCGGGGTGTACGCCTCGTTCTGGCGAACCGGACTCTCCTTCGGAACTGCGCTACTTCTCGCGTTCCCGATCGGGTTCGTGCTAGGGGGAGCGTGGGCGCTGTTGCGCCGCGTGCGCGTCGAAGGAGCCGAGCGACCCGGAACGTGACGGCGCGCGCCCGAAGGCGCGCGCCGCGTCCGAAGTCGACGCCTGGACGTCAGGCCAGCACTTCGTCCGGGCCCTTGGTGGTGCCGGGGATCTTCAGCTTCTGGCCCACGTAGATCTTGTTGGGGTCGGCGAGGCCGTTCGCCTCGGCGATCTTCATGTAGCTGCTGCGGCCGGCGCTGCCGTAGTAGTGCAGCGCGATGTGCGACAGCGTGTCGCCCGACTCGACCGTGTACACCACATCACCGTCGTCGTCGGTCACGTTCAACTCCGATGCGTGCTCGATGACCTGCAAACCGCTCACGTCCACGTCGGTCACGCCTTGCACGCTCTTCGCTAGCGTCTTCGCGCGCTCGAGCTCCTCCGAGGAATCGACGGCGCCGCGCAGCACGACCACGGTTCCCTTCTGCAAGACGTCCAACGGGTTGTTCGCGAGGCTCGAATCCGCGCGGATCTTGGCGTAGGCCTCCTTCGCGCGCGCGCTCGGGGCGTCGAGCGGGTCGGACGCGCCGGCGGCGGTTGGCGCACCCATCGTGCCGGTCGTCACGGCCGACGCCGGCGCTTGGACCGTGATCTTCGTCAGGTCGACGTCTTCGATGCCGTTGATGCCCGTCGCGATCGCCTTGATCAGGTTCTTGTAGCGCTCGTTCGGTACCGTGCCGCTGACGTGCGCCACCTTCTTCTTCACATCGACCTTCAGGTCGAGCTTGGCGGTGAGCTCCTGATCGGCGAGCGCCTCCTCGACGCGGGCTTTGGCGGACTTGCCGAATGGCCACATGGTGGAACTCCTTCCGGAAGATCGTTCTCCCAGACCATTGTCGCACGCGGTCCGTTCGACTTCGGACGTCCGTGAAGGCTCCGACCACCGACTCCTTCACCGCAGCCCACAGCGTGTGCCGCGTATGCCAGGTGTCGTCGACGACCCGGCGCCGGCGACGTCCGAGCGGGTGCTTGGAAACGGGAGGGAAGGCTCGAGGGTCGCTCGTCGTTTCGTCTTCGCTCTCGCCCGTCACGTCACCGGTGCCAGGTCGTCGAGGATCCACGGCATCATCTCGGACACGGTGGGATGCACCAGCACGGCCCTGCGGTACTCACGGCACGGCCGGCCCGAGTACATGAACGCAGCGAACATGTTCACGACCTCGTCACCGTGCAGCCCGAAGACGGTGGCGCCGAGGATCAGATCGGAGTCCGCGTCCACAAGGAGCCGTACGAACCCTGCCGTCTCGCCCATCTCCTTCGCACGGCTGATGCGCGACATTGGCCTGGTGGCTTCCAGGACGCGGTGCCCACGTTCGAGCGCCTCGCGCTTGGTCAGACCGACGCGGGCCATCGGGGGATCGGTGAACATCGCGAAGATGGGGATGCGGTCCGACAGCTTGC
>CAZOTV010000019.1:40251-41969 GCA_964582795.1 uncultured bacterium | reverse complement strand
GCCAAGTCCGCCGAGACCATCAAGAAGATCTCGCTCGAACTCGGTGGTCACGCCCCGTTCCTGGTGTTCGCGGACGCCGATGTGGAGGAGGCCGTCAAGCAGGTGCTGGCGTGCAAGTTCCGCAACGGCGGCCAGACGTGCGTGTGCGTGAATCGCATCTACGTGCACGAGAGCGTCGCCGACGAGTTCACGCGCCGGTACGCAGAGGCGGCCGCCAAGCTGGTGGTGGGTGACCCGCTCGACGACGCCACCGACGTGGGGCCGCTGATCGACGCCCAGGGCATGGAGAAGGTCGAACGGCACGTACAGGACGCCGTCGCGAAAGGAGCGACGGTCGTCACGGGCGGCGCGCGGCTGAAGGGGCTGTTCTTCGCGCCGACGGTGCTGAAGGGCGTCACGCCGGACATGCTGATGATGCAGGAGGAGACCTTCGGGCCGGTCGCGCCGATCGTCACCTTCTCACGTGACGAGGACGCCATCGCGATGGCGAACGCCACCCCGTTCGGGCTCGCGGCCTACATCTACACCAACGACCTATCGCGCGCGTACCACGTATCCGAGGCCCTCGAGTACGGCATCGTCGGGGTGAACGACGGCGTGCCTTCGGTGGCGTACGCGCCCTTCGGCGGCATGAAGCAGTCGGGCTTGGGGCGCGAAGGTGGCCCATGGGGCATCGAGGAATACCTGGAGACCAAGTTCGTGTCCGTGGCGCTCACGCGCTGAGCAGGTCGCGGCGGGCGCAGGACGATTCGAACCGCGTGAGCACCACGACGATCGTCGAGACGCGCGCGCTGACGCGTGTCTTCGGCGAGGCCGGAACCGAACTTCGCGCGCTCGACGCCGTCGATCTTCGTGTGGCGCAAGGCGAGGTCGTCGGACTGCTCGGCCACAACGGCGCCGGCAAGACCACCGCCGTGAGGCTGCTGAACGGGGTCTTGGCGCCGAGCGCCGGCAGCGCGAAGGTGTTCGGGCTCGACCCCGCCGTGGACGGCCCCGCCGTTCGGGCGCGCACGGGCGTTCTCACCGAGACCCCAGCGCTCGACGACCGCCTCTCGGCGTCCGCGACGCTCGCGCTGTTCGGTCAGATGTACGGCCTGGCGCGGGACGTCGCCATCGCACGGGCCGCGGAACTGTTGGAACGCTTCGGACTCGAAGCGCGCGCAAGCGACAAGGTCGGCACCTTCTCGAAAGGGATGCGGCAGCGCCTCGCGCTCGCGCGCACGCTGCTTCACGACCCGGAGCTTCTGTTCTTGGACGAACCGACGGCCGGACTCGACCCGGTGGCGGCGCGCGAGGTGCAGGACCGCATCGGACGCCTGGCGCGCACGGAGGGTAGGACCGTGCTGCTCTGTACCCACGACTTGCGGGAAGCGCAGCGCCTCTGCGACCGCGTCGTGCTGCTGCAGCGCGGAAGCGTGGTCGCTCAGGGCAGCCCCGCCGATCTGGCGCGCGACGTGGCGCCTGAGCGCCCGGCGAGGATCGAGGTACCCCCACCGGACCGCGAGACGGCGCTGAGGCTTGCAGGCCCAACCGCGGAACCAGGTACCGAGGCAGGCGAGGTCGTGCTACCGCACGCCTCGCAGGGCGCCATCGCCGACCTCGTGCGGCGCCTGGTGACGAGCGGCGTTCCCGTGTTCGCCGTCGTTCCGGCCGAGACGACCCTGGAGGACGTCTACTTCGCGCTCATGGGAGCCGGTGGGAAGGGGGCCGCATGAACG
>CAZOTV010000019.1:0-40151 GCA_964582795.1 uncultured bacterium | reverse complement strand
CCGAGTCGTTCCAGGAGGCGTACCAGATCGGCGGCGTGGTGGTGCTGCCGGTCGTAGCGATGGTGGGCGCCCAGGCCGCCGGGCTGATCTACCTGAGCGCCGGCGCTGCCCTGCTTGGTGGCGTCGTGCTGCTTGGTCTCGACGCAGGCTTGATCGCGCTGGGGATGCGCGCCTTCCGCCGCGACACGCTCGCGGCGGGTCGCCCGCGCGCCGGGCGCGCTCGTGGGCGGCGCGGGCCGATCGTCGGAACGACCGAGGACGGCAACACCGAACGGCCCATCGTCAGGGCGCCCGGGACGACCGGTCCAGGCACGATCCGCAACACCGACGCCACACAGCGCGACGAAGCGTTGGAGTCGCTCGTGACCGGTCTGCTGGCCGCGTTCGCACGTGGTGACGGTCCGAACGCCCTTCACGAGATCGCGTCGGACCGCATGCGCTCCAAGGTGGGTGGTCCGGAGGTGTTCCGGCGGGCCTTCTCCAACGAGCTGTACGCGCCACTTGCCCGTTCCGCCCAGGTCGCGGCGGAGCCGTTCGAGATCGTCGACGACACCGCCCGCACCACGCTCCGCGTCACGGACGAGGACGGTCGGTCCGCGAGCTACGTGCTCGCCGTCGCCGTAGCGCGCCATGGCGAACGCGCGGGCCGTTGGCTGGTGAGTGGGTTGGTGCGCGAGGGCGTCGATCTGTAGCCTCACGGCAGCGAGCCGGTTGGTGCGAGAACGCGCGTTCCTGGGTCAGGGTGTCTGGTGAGGCTGCCTGGTCGGTGTGCCAGATCGGTGCGTCAAGGCATTGGGTCAGATCGGTGCGTCAGATCGGTGTATCAAGTCGGCGCGTGGTCGACCGGACCTACGGGCGCACCTCGAGGCGGATCGAGACCGGCACCGTCGCGCCGCCTCGCTCCTGAAGCGTGCCGCGAACCCGGTACGGACCGGGGACGATGCCGTCGGGGATGGTGACGCGCAAGAGCGCCGATAGCGTGTACGCGACGCTGTCGCTCTCGAACGGGGCTCCGGCCACCGACCTGCGGTCGACCCGCGTCTGGTGGAGCTCCACCTCCCAACCGACAGCGACGCGCACGTCACGCAACGCGAAGTCGTTACTCACGTCGCCCGTCTCGGAGGCGTATCCGCTTGGCACCCAAAGCACCGGACGCACGTCCTTCGGCGTCAGATCGAAGTCTTCTAGGCCGTACTCCAGACGAAGGTAGACGACGGCGCCGCGCGGAACGGTCACCTCGTCGTCGGCGACCGGGATGGGCCGCGTCGGCGTCGCTCCGGACACGGCGGGAGCGCAGGACGTCACCAGCAAGGTGAGCGCCACGGCGAGCAGCGTCGAGATGCGTACGAGCTTCATGTCCGTCACGCTAGCACTCGACGATGAGACGAGCCGAGCCTCAGTCGGACGTTCCGGCATCCGTGGCTGCCGGGCCGCCCAAGCCGACGTGCGCAGGGTCGGAACGGGCGGAACCTCGCGTGGTGCTTGCTCCGGAGGCGACGTGCTGCGGCCCGAACGTCTTCAGGTGGTGAAAGAGACGCTCCCGGTGAGCGCGTACACGCTGCATGGCTTCGATCGCGTTGCCCGCCTCGATGGCCTCCAGCACCCCGGCCAGGTCGCGCTCGGCGCCCAGCAGCTGGCGTTCGTCCCGGTAGATCGAGCGGTACCGCCGGGTAGTGTCGCGCAACCCGTCGATGACGTGCGCCAGCCGGCGGTTGGGCGTCAGGGCGAAGAGCGTGTCGTGGAAGGCGCGGTAGCTGGCGAGGAAGCCGAGGAAGTCGTCCTCGACCGCCGCGCGTCGCATGTCGTCGAGCCGATCACGTAGCACCCCGATGTGGCACGCTTCGACGTGCGCCACCGCGTCGCGGATGGCCAACGGTTCGAGTTCCTTGCGTAGCTCCGAGGCCCAGACGGCCTCTTCCAGTGGCATCGGCTTGACCACGACCTTGACGTGCGGATGCACCTCGATGAGGTTCTCCCGCTCCAGTTGGCGCAGCGCCTCTCGTACCGGGATGGGGCTGACGCAGAACCGCTCCGCCAGCTCCGCGAACATCAGACGCGCCCCGGGAGGCAGCGCCCCGTCGAGGATCTCCTCGCGCAACGACTCGTACACCCTCCGCTGTTTGGTGGTCTGCCCCTTGCTCCCTTGCCGTTGCTGCTCGTCCCCCGCGCTCGCGCGCCGTGTCGGCTCGTTCCTCTGGGTCATCCTCGCCCCCGATACCACCTTCGGTTCGTTCCCACCAATGTTTCGACAACCGCACCATACCCGTATCGCGGACAAGTGCCCCCGCTTCGCGCACACGACGGCGCGTACGGGCTGTCGGTCGTCGCGAACGAGAAGGATCTCGCATGAGCGTGTAAGAAGCCGGTGCCAGCCCATCCGGATACTAGGGCCATGGGGGCAACCGTCATCGAACATCGACGCATCCTCGAACGCCTCGAGCCCGCCGGCACGCGAAGATCGGCGGTCGAGCTGGCGACCCTGCTGAACGAGAGTCCACCGCGCGTGCGCCGAGCGCTTGCCGACCTGACCCGCTCGGGTCACGTGATGGCGCTCCGCACCGGTGGGCGCATCATCTTCGAGCGCCGACCACCACCGTCTCCGCGTAGGGCGCGAACCGGCGCCCCGGCCGATCCCCGAGCCGTCGCCGCATCTACCGAGGTGAACGACGACGCACAGGACGGACGCGCGCGCGATCCGCGCACCCACCGCAGGCGCGTGTTCTGAGAATTCCGAAGGGCATGCCGGCGGAGCGTCCCGCGGTCGGTCCATGGGCACGGGACGCGCCGCCGGGCGCCGTGCGACAATCGCACCAGCTCGCGAAGACTCTGACCATGGACCAGTCGCGCACCGCATCGACCCAACCTGCCGGCAACGCGGCGCTGAACCGGTTGTCCGATAGCCGCTGGCGGCTGTTGCGCGAGGTGTTGCGCCACCGCGCCTCGGGCCGGACGGTCGACGAACTCGCGGGCGCTCTGGAGGTCTCCCACAACGCCGTCCAGCAGCACGTGACGGCGCTGGAGCGCGACGGCCTGCTGCGCGTGCTCGAGCTTCGCAGCACCGGCGGCCGACCCGGTCGGGCGTACACGCTGACCGAGGCCGGCCTCGAAGTGTTCCCACGAAGCTACGCCCAGATGGCGGACGGGCTGCTTCGGCACGTGCGCCGCGCGTTCGGTGAGGTCGGCCTGAACCGACTTCTGGACGACATGGCGTCCGAGATGGCGGCGGATCTGGCGCCGCGGTTGGAAGGCAAGGGCGGGAAGGAACGCGCCGAAACGGTCGCGCGCATGCTGGACGAACTCGGATACGACGCCCGACTCGACGAGGCGGGTCGGATCACGGCGGTGAACTGCGTGTATCACGAGCTCGCTCGCAACAGCCGCGCCGTGTGCCGCTTCGATACCCGGCTCGTGCGGCTCCTTCTCGGATACGACGTGGCGCACCAGCGTTGCATGGCGGACGGTCACGCGAGTTGCGTGTTCGCCACCGAGCCGCGAGCCGGTTAGAGCCGCGGGACGAGCCCAACTCCGAGCCCGAAGCCTGCCGACGTGTCCTGACGGCTTCCGGCGCTTCCTGGCAGCGCCGCGCGGCACATCACCGGCGCCGGCCGCGAAGTAGAGTCGGCGGGTGAGTACGACGGACACCGCGACGCACCCGATCACCAGCACCGTCCCCAGCCCCATGACCTTGCGCACCGTGGCCGGCGCGTGGGCGCCGCTGGCCGCCAGTTGGCTCGTCATGGGCTTGGAGATGCCCGTGGTCAGCGCCGTCATGGCGCGCTTGGCCGACCCCGAGGTGAACCTCGCGGCGTACGGTGGCGTCGTCTTCCCCATCGCGCTCATCGTCGAGGCGCCCATCATCATGCTGCTCGCCGCCACCACGGCCCTCGGCAAGGACTGGGCCTCGTATCGTCTCATGCACCGCTTCATGATGGTGGCTGGTGGATCCTTGACGCTCCTGCACGCTGCGCTGGCGTTCACGCCCCTGTTCGACCTGGTGATCGTGGCGTTGCTCGGTCCGCCGCCGGAGATCGTGGAGCCGGCACGCCTTGGCCTTCAGATCATGCTTCCCTGGACGTGGACGATCGCCTACCGCCGCTTCCACCAGGGGTTGTTGATCCGCTACGGGCGCTCTTACCACGTCAGCATCGGCACGACGCTCCGCCTGTTCGCGGTGGTCGCGACGTCGATCGGCGCCGCGGTCTTGTTCGGTGCCTCCGGCATCGTTGCGGGCACCGCCGCGATCGCGATGGGCGTCTCGGTGGAGGCGGCGTATGCGGGTTGGTCCACGCGGCCGGTGGTGCTCGGACCGCTGCGCTCGGCCTCCCCGGTCACGCCGCAGCTCACGTTGGCGGCGTTCGGCGCCTTCTACCTTCCCTTGGCCCTGACGAGCCTGCTCTCGCTTCTGGTCCAGCCGATCGGCAGCGCCGCCATCGCACGTATGCCCGAGGCGTTGGCCTCGCTGGCGGTGTGGCCCGTGGTGGGAGGCCTGTTGTTCATGCTGCGGTCGTTGGGCTTCGCGTTCAACGAGGTGGTGGTGGCGTTGCTCGACCGGCCCGGCGCCTACCGGGCGCTGGTGCGCTTCACTTACCTCCTGGCCACCATCGTGCTCGGCATCACCGCCCTGGTGGCGTTCACCCCGATCGCTCGATTGTGGTTCTCCGTCCTCTCCGGACTCGGGCCGGAACTGACCGACGTGGCGCGGATCGGCTTCGCGTTCGCGCTCGCTTGGCCGACGCTCGACGTCGTGCGCAACCTTCTCCAGGGCGTGGTCGTGTACGGCGGCAAGACGCGCACGATCGGCACGTCGATGGCGTTGTTCCTCGTGGTGAGCGCGGTGATGCTGCTGCTGGGCGTGGCGACGCAACGCTTCGTTGCGCTGCCCTACGCGATGGTCTCGTTCGTCGTGGCCACCGCGGCGCAGGTCGTTTGGTTGTGGCGCGGCAGCCTGCCGGTGCTGCGTGAGCTACGAGCGCGTGGCCACGCCGCCGCCTCGTAGGTCGGGTGCTTGCTGACCCGCGGTCCCGGCCGCGACACCGTCGTTTCGCACCCACCGTGTGGCCATCGTCTCAGCGCGCGAAGAACACCAGCCGAGCGTCGACCCCCGGCGGTACGTCGTCATCAGAGTCGCGCCCTTCCGATCCCGCCGTCTCGGCTTCCAACTGCTGCGCCAGCGCCCGCGCCTCGTCCAAGTACCGCCGGTAGGCATCGGCGCGGCGTTCGGTGACGTGCTCGACGGGTGTCCAGTGCTCGTAGTCGAAACACGGCAGGCCATGACGCGCGCCTTCCCCGCCGAGCATCCCCGTCGGGCTAGCTCCCACGCCGGCCACGGGTTCCGCGTCCATCCCTCCGCTAACGGCGCCGGCAGCCTCGTCGTGGTGCCGCCACGCGCCGGTGCGCCAGTCGAAGCGGTAGAGCGGCACGAACGCCGCGCCGTGCTCCGCTACGAAGGCGATCGCGTCGAGCATGAAAGTGAACTCGTCCTCGTCGATGAGCCAGTGGAAGTTGACACGGCTCCAGCCGGGCCTGACTCCCTCGTAGCCCGCTTCGATGGCGCGCAGGTAGGCCTCCGAGGCGGTCGCGTCGATGGCGAGCAGCTGGTGCCCGTAGGGGCCGGCGCACGAGCACCCGGCGCGTCCTTGGATCCCGAAGAGGTCGGACAGCAGCCGGATCACGAAGCGCGGATGCAGGTGGCGTTCGCCGTCGCGGATCAAGAACGACACCACCGCGAGCCGAGGGGCGTCGACGTTGCCGAGGATCTCCACGCCGGGCGTGGCCCGCAAGCGCCGGAGCGCACGCGTGGCGTAGTCGCGCTCCAAGTCTTCGATCCGGTCGACACCGACCCGCTCCTTGACCCGAAACGCCATCGCTGCCCGCATCTTCTGGAGGATGCCGGGTGTGCCGGCGTCTTCGCGCATCTCGATGTCCGGCAAGAACCGGTGCAGGGTGGGACTCACGTAGCTGACCGTCCCACCGCCGGCCGTGGTGGGAGCGGCCAACCGGTAGAGCGAACGATGGAACAGGAGCACGCCCGCCGCCCCTGGACCCCCGAGGAACTTGTGCGGGCTGAGCATCACGGCGTCGATCCCGTCGTCCTCACCGGGTGCGCTCGGGCCGACGTCGATCTTCACGTAAGGAGCGCTTGCCGCGTAGTCGAACGCCGCCGAGGCGCCGTGCCGGTGCAGCACCCGCGCGATGGTGCGCACGTCGCTCAGCAGACCCGTGACGTTGCTGGCGGCGGAGAACGAACCGAGTTTCGGCCGCCCGTCGAAGCGCGGGTCGGCCAGCGCGCGCTCCAGCGCAGGGAGGTCGATCAGGCCCCGCTCGTCGAGCGGTACGGTGACCACCTCGGCCAGCGACTCACGCCAACTCACCTCGTTGGAGTGGTGCTCGTAAGGCCCCACGAACACGACGAGTCGCTCCGAAGCGGGAAGCACCTGCAACAACCGCGCACGATGTTGGGCGGGCACGGCGACGCCGAGGATCTCCTGCAGGCGCTTGACGGCGCCCGTCGCGCCGGTGCCTGGGAACACGATCTTGTGCTCGGGGCCGGCACCGAGTTGGTGCTTCACGTACTCGGCCGCTTCGTGCATCAGGCGGGTGGTGCGCGCGCCGGTAGCGCTGTCCTCGGTGTGGGTGTTGGCGTAGAGCGGCAGCACCGCTTCCTGCAGCGCCCGCTCCACCGACCTCAGGGCTCGTCCGGACGCGACGTGGTCGGCGTAAGTAACGAGGCGTACCCCGAACGGCGTGCGGACACACGTCTCCTCCCCCAACACGTCTTTCCGAAGGTTCTCGAGCGTGGTCTCGAGCATGACGTCCTTCCTGGGTCGACGCCCAGCCGACACGCCGGACGCGCTGGCAGCGCTTACGCCTCCATGAGGCCCCGGCGCCTCGATCCCCGGGTAGCAACCTCGCGCCGATGGCTGGTCTCAGGGTACACGCGCCCGCGCGGCCGTGGATGTGTCCCCGACAGGCACGCAGCGAGGAGCCGCGCACACGCTGCGCAGCCACGGGCCGCGAACCCACGCACCGGCACGCCGTGCGCCGCGAACCCACGCACCGGCACGCCGTGCGCCGCGAACCTACGCGTCGCCACGCCCCCGCTCCGCCTCGATCATCGATACGGCGTCGGTGTCGCCCAGCGA
This sequence comes from uncultured bacterium, assembly GCA_964582795.1. GTDB lineage: Bacteria > Deinococcota > Deinococci > Deinococcales > Trueperaceae > CAZACZ01. The sequence continues at coordinate 33,009 of CAZOTV010000019.1, read as the reverse complement.
CCCGTGAAGCGTCGCGGCCTCGGTCAGGGCGGCGTGCGCCGCCTCGTTCGCGCCGAGCGCGGACAGCGCACGCCCCAACACGTGCGACGCGCGTGCGATGGTCCCGGGCTCCTCGAGATGCCGCGCGATCTCCACCGCTTGCCTGGCGTGGCCCGCCGCACCATCGGCATCGCCCTGGTGCAGCAAGGCGTCCGCCAGCGCGATGAGCGCCTCCGCCCTGCCGCTCCGGGGGCCGGTGCGGCTCGCGAGCGTAAACCCGTCACGCGCGAACGACACGGCGCGCTCGGCATCTCCTCGTGCCAGCGCCAACCACGCCCGCTGCACGTTGGCCCAGCCGAGCACTTGCTCGTCGCCGAGCCGGAGAAGCGTCGCTTCGGCCTGCGCGAGTTCGTCGGCGCAACGGTCGAACTGACCGAGTCGCCTCAGCGCCCAAGCCAGGTTCGTCCTCGCGTAGGCGACACCACGCTCGTCGCCGGCTTCGATACGCGCCGCGAGGCTGACGTCGAGCAGTACGGCGGCTTCCTGGAAGTCGCCGCGCATGATCGCGATCCAACCGAGGTTGTTGATCGACACGGCGCGCCCACGTGGGTCACCGAAGGCCTCGTGCAGCGCGAGCGCACGCCTCGCGTGCGCCTCGGCCTCGCGTAGGCCACCGAGGTTGAGCGTGAGCCACGATAGGTGGTTGAGCGTCGACGCGACGCGTTCCGGTCGTTCCAGGCGTTCCCACAACCCCAGACTCTCGAGCAGCCGGCCCCGAGCGCGGCGCGGTTCACCGAGCTCCTGCAACAGCGCGCCGTACCCTTCGAGCGACTCGGCTCGCACGACGGCGCGCTCCACGGGCCCGCCGTCCTCCTCGTGCGGCAACGCCAGGAGCCGTTCGAAGTGACCTCGCGCTTCCACCATGTGCCCTTGCGCCACCCAGTAGCGCCACAACGCGGACGCCAACCGCAGGCCGCGGTCGACGTCGCCCGCTTCTGCGAGGTACGACAGGCTGGCGTCGAGGTCCGCGTGCAGTTCCCCCAACCGCGCGAACCAGGCACGCTGCTCCGACCCGGTCAGCTCCTTCGCCGCGGCTTCGGCGACCGACAGCAGGTACTCGGCGCGGGCGCGTTCGGCAGCCTCACGCTCCCCGGCCTCGTCGAGCCGCTCGCGCCCGTAGGTCCGCACGGTCGCCAGCAGCGTGAAGCGACGCGGAGCGCCGGGCAGCACGCGTACCAGGCTGTGATCGACCAGCGCCTCGAGCAGTCGCAGGCTCGCGACGGGATCGGTGGTGAGTAACCGCTCCGCCGCCTCCAACGAGAAGGGCCCCGTGAACAGCGAAAGGCGTCGGAACGCACCGCGCTCCTCTTCGGACAGCAGCTCGAAACTCCAGTCGAGCGTGTCCCGCAACGTTCGGTGCTTCGCGTCCGTGGAGGTCGATGCCGTGGCGAGAAGATCGAGCCGGCGGTCGAGACGCTCGACCATCTCGGCGGGTGTCATCAGCTTCGCCCGCGCGGCCGCGAGCTCGATCGCCAGCGGCAGGCCGTCGAGCAGCCGACAGACCTTGGCCACGGCCTCGGCGTTCGTCTCGTCGAGCGTGAAGTCGGGATCGACGGCCTGCGCTCGCTTCACGAACAACATCACCGACGCCGCTGCCTCCACCGCAGGCAGCGGCGCCTGGCTGGGCGGCACCGGCAGCACGTCCACCGGGACCTGGCGTTCGACCGCCATCCGTGCCGGAACGCGGCTCGTGAGCAGGAACGTCACGCTCGGGCACGCGTCGACGAGGCGCGTCATGGCGATGTCGAACCCCTGCACCTGTTCCACGTTGTCGAGCACGACCAACACACGCTTCGTATCGAGCGCGCCAGCGAGCGCGTCGACGACCTCGCGCTCGGCCGGAACGCGCACCTGGAGCGCGCGCGCCACCGCTTCGAGCGCGGAGGTCCCGTCGCGCGCCTCTGCCAACGCGACGAACGCCGCGCCGTCCGGGTGCGAAGCACTCCCGCGCAGCCGACGCGCGGCCTCGATCGCCAAGCGCGTCTTCCCGACGCCGCCAGTACCGACCAGGGTGACGACGCGCACTTCCGGATCCTCGAGGACGTTCACGAGGCGCGCCAAGTCGTCATCCCGACCCAGCATGGGGTTGGTGACCGTGGGAAGCGGGGGTAGCTCGATCACTGGCTCGAGCCGCCCTGCACCCGGCGCCTGATCCGGGCGGGGAACGGCCTCGAGGTCCACGCCAAGCTCCCTCGCCTCACGTTCGACCTGCCGCGCCAGCGGACTTCCCGCGCGCACCAGGACGCCGTACAACCGCGCCAGTAGGGCATCGTCCGGGTCCGACGCGGCAAGGTCGCGACATGCCCGTTCGGCCCAACGCGTCGCGCCCGCTAAGTCGTCCTCGTGGATCGCGCGTTCGGCGAGGGCGACGAGGGCGCCGATCCAGCGGCGGGCCAGCCCTTCGCGGATCTCGAGCATCCATTCCTCGGCCTCGGGCAGCCCCGACAGGTCGAGTCCATCGAGGTACGTCCCGCGGTAGATCTCGGCCGCCTCGTCGAACCGACCTTCCTGGCACGCGCGCACGAACGCTTGATCGTCGGACGCGATCGTCGCCTCGACCATCACGGCGTCCGCGCGGATGGCGTCCGGCGCCGTGCGACGCAGACGCGTGAGCGCGGTCGAAAGACCGTTGCGGGGGTCGGACGCGTCCCGCCACAACAGCTCGGCGAGGTGGCGACGCTCCTTCGGGCCTTCGTGCGCCAGGTACGCCAGTAGGAACAGCGCCTTCGGGCCAGGACCCGCAGCGTTCGCGCCATCGCCGCCTGGGCTCTCCAGTTCCAGGCCGCCAAGCGTGCGAAGCAACATGGTCGCATCGTACACACGCTCGTCGTAGAGCGCTCTGGCGGCACCGCAAGCGAACGACAGAGTATCGACAGACGTGGGCCAGACGTCCGACGACGGCCGGCAGCCACACTCCTCGCGAGGCGCCGGTACGTGCGCCGGAAGGAGAGAACCATGCACCACGACCTTGCCCGTAAGCTCGTGCTTGCCTTTTTGCTGATCGTCGCCGCGCTGGCTATGGCCCAGTCCCCGGCCCAGTCCCCTGTCCAAGACACGGTCCGGTTCGAAGTCGCCGAGATCCCCGGCGCGTTCACGTTCGCCGGTCCCGTGGGCGAGGTCCGCCAAGAGTTGGTGTCGATGAACGAGGACATGCTCGTCGGGTACGCGTTCGACGTTCCCATGAACGCGGTGAACCCATGAGCGAACTCGCGTCTGCGCGCACTGCCATGCCGGACACTCGCGACGACAAGGCCGCCCCGGACATCGTCAACGCCCTCGACTCTTTCGCGAAGCGCTTCGGCGGCCGCCTGGTTCGTTCGGGCGACGCCGAATACGACCGCGCGCGCAGCGTGTGGAACGGGATGATCGACCGCCACCCGGCGGTCATCGCCCGCTGCGCGACGCAGCGGGACGTGGCCGACGCCCTTGCATTCGCGCGCGCCACCGGACTGCCGCTCGCGGTGCGCGGCGGGGGCCACAACGTCGCCGGTTACGCCACCTGTGACGGCGGCGTGGTGATCGACCTCGCGCCGATGCGCGGCGTCGAGGTCGATCCGGTGGGCCGTGTCGTCCACGTCGGCGGCGGCGCCACGTGGGCCGACGTCGACCAGGCCACCCAACCCCACGCTCTGGTCGTTCCCGGAGGCGAGGTCTCCGAGACCGGCGTCGCGGGCCTCACGTTGTCGGGCGGGGTCGGGATGGTGCGCCGCAAGTACGGCCTCACGTGCGACAACCTGCTCGCGGCCGAGGTCGTGCTGGCCGACGGTCGGTGCGTGCGCGCCAGTTTCGACGAGAACGCCGACCTGTTCTGGGCGCTCCGGGGCGGCGGCGGCAACTTCGGCGTCGTCACGCGCTTCACGTTCCAGGCGCACCCGGTGGGCCCGGAGATCGCCAAGCTCGGCGTCCTTTACCCCGTCGAAGCGGCGCCCGACGTGCTGCGCGCGTGGCGCACCTTCGCCGACGTCGCGCCGGACGAAGCCACCACCGCCGTGAACTTCTGGCGCATCCCTGCCATCCCCGACTTCCCCAGTGAGCTGCATGGGAAGGCGACGGTGATGGTCGAGGGGATGTACTCCGGCGACGTCGACGAAGGACTGCGCCTCTTCCGGCCGCTACAGCTCCTGGGCGAACCGTTGCTCGACCTGACCGGTCCCATGACGTACCTCGAGTCCCAGACCGGGTTCGACGCGTTCGTGCCGGCGGGCCTGCGCTACTACTGGAAGGCCCTCAACCTCGCGTCGCTCGATGACGAGGTCATCGCTGCGATCGTCGATGGGGCACGGCGCGTGCCGGAGGGACGCAGCCTGATGGTGCTCCGCCACTTGGGCGGCGCCGTCGCTCGGGTGCCGGCCAACGCCACCGCGTTCGGGAACCGCCGAGCGCCTTACAACCTCTCGCTCGACGCTACCTGGGAAGACCCGGCTGAAGACGACACGCACGTGTCGTGGGTGCGCGGCTTCTGGAACGCCATGCGCGGATACGCGAGCGGCGTCTACCTGAACTTCCCGGGGTTCGGTGAAGAGGGCGAAGCGTTGGTCCGCGCCGGCCTCGGCGAGAACTACGCGCGGCTGCAACAGGTCAAGCGCCGTTACGACCCCGACAACGTCTTCCGGCTGAACCAGAACGTGAAGCCGGCGGCGTCGAACGAAGGCGGAGGTGGAAGCCTGGACTGAATCATCGCGGAACGCCATGACCAGCGGGCGGAGGTGGGAACCGATCGGTTCTCCCCTCCGCCGCGTCGCTATCTCGACCGTCGCCGTTCGACCGCGCCCTATGATCGAGGAGAGGCTGCAGCGGGCGGCGACGCTCGCGCGGAGCGCCCGCGCCCTGCGGCGGAAAGGGTCGGACATGAACGCCCGCGTCGTTGCGTCCTGCCCCGCTTGTGGCGGCATCGTCGAGGTCGTGGAGCCGGAGATCGGCCGTGAGGTCGACTGTCCGGACTGCGAAGAGGCGCTGCTGGTGACGGTCCTCGACCCACTCACACTCGATTACGCCCTCGACGCCGACGAGGCCGGCTCGTTCCCCGACGACGAGCGTCGCGAGGCGTGAGCTCGGAGAAGGCCGCGAGCGACCGCTGCGGAGGGTTCGCGCCGGTCGAGGCCGACCGCGGCGTGTACCGTTTCATCGCGGACGGTGTCGACGTCGTGCTGCTCGTCACCGAGCGCCTGCTCGAGGCCATCGAGGAGAGCGCTTGGGCGCAGCTACGTCGTTCGCTGACGCTGCCCGGCCTAGAGCAGGTCGTCATCACACCCGACGTGCACACCGGCTACGCCGTGCCGATCGGATTCACGGCGGTATCGCGCACCCACCTCTATCCCGACACGGTCGGTCCCGATCCGGCCTGCTCCGTGTCGTTGTCCCGCATCGCGTTCGACGGCTTCGACGCGCTCGACAAGCGGGCGCGGCGCGCGATCCTCGACGATCTCGAGCAGGTCATCCACGTCGGCGGCAGGCACGCCAAGGCGCCGCGTCCCGCCGCCATCTCGTTCGACGAGTTGATGCGGATCGTGACGGGCCAACGGCGTGAACCGAAGACGTGGGTCGCGGCCTCGCCGCCGCTGACAGAGAGCCTGGCGCCGGGCCTGATGCCGGCGTTCGAGGAGTTCCTGCGAGGGCTCGTCGACACGCGTCTGCTGCGTCAGATCGGCTCGATCGGCGGCGGCAACCACTTCGTCGAGGTGCAGCTCGGCGAGAACGGCGACGTGTACGTCATGGCGCACTTCGGCTCGCGCGGCCTTGGCGCCGTCGGCGCACAAGCCTTCTTCGAGCGCATCCGGGCGGCGTGCGAGGCGGACGCCGGCCGCGCGTGGAGCGATGACGACATGCTCTTCGTGGAGGCGGGGTCGCGCTTGGGCAGGCTCTACTTCGCCTTCCAGCAAGCCATGCTCGAGTACGCCACCTTCAACCACGTCGCGGTGCAACGCGCCGCCACCGAGGTGCTCTGCCGCCACTTCGGCGTGGAAGACGCGACGTTCCTCGGGCACATCCCACACAACTTCATCGAACGGCGGGGCGGCCAGTACTGGCAGCGCAAGGGCGCCACCCCGGCGTACGACAACCAGGGCATCCCGCTGCTCATCCCGGGCAGCTTGGCGTCGGCCTCGTACGTGCTCGCGCCGGGGCCGAACGCCGAGCGTTACGGCGCGAGCGTGCCGCATGGCGCCGGCCGCGTGCTCGCCCGCGGCGAGGCGAAGCGCACGCTCGACCAGCAGGAGATGGACGATGCATTCGACCGGCACGGCGTGATGGGCAACTTCCGCCACGTGCCGCTGGATGAGTCGACCGCCGCCCACAAGGACGTCGACGAGGTGATCGCGGCCGTGGAGGTCTCCGGCGTGACGCGGGTGGTGGAGCGGCTGCGTCCGGTGCTGGTGCTGAAGGGGGAGTGACGGACGTCGCGGCGGCGGTCGGTTTCCCGGAGCGCGGCTTCCGTGCGCGCGGCCTCCGGGTCGATGAGCTCGCTCAAGCGGGCGATGTCCTCGTGATCAGCGACGCTGATGGGTCGGATGCGCGGCGGCATGGTCAAGCGTAGGGCATGAGGCGAGGCGTCGTCAGCCGACCGTAGCGTGCGCTACCGGCCCCGCCGCGCTCGTTCCCCAACCTTGCACCAAGCGCCTGGATCGGAAGGGAGAGCAGCGTGAGAACATTCGCGTCGGTAGGAGTGGCCGTTCTCCTCGTCACGGGTATCGCCGAGGCACAGCCGCCGCTAGTCTTCGCTAGCTCGCTGGGCGAGTTGCGCATCGTCACCCTGGGACATGGCTCGCTGCGAATGGAGGTCGACGGCCGGGTCATCCACATCGACCCATGGAGCAACGTCGCCGACTACGCCGCGCAGCCCGACGCCGACCTGGTGTTGGTGACACACGAGCACCAGGACCACTTCGACCCCTCCGCCATCGAACTCGTCGTCGGCGCCGAGACGCTGGTCGTCATGGACGCCCATAGCGCAGGTCGATACGCCGGGACGGCGACCGTCCTGACCAACGGCGACTCGCTGGAGTTCTTGGGAATCACCATCACCGCCGTGCCTGCCTACAACCTGAAGCAGGTTCGCGCCAACGGCGACCCCTACCATCCCAAGGGAAGCTACAACGGCTACCTGATCGACGTCGCGGACCTACGGGTGCACGTCGGCGGCGACACCGAGTGCGTTCCGGAGTTCGCCGAACTGGGCGAGGTGGACGTGTCGTTCCTGCCCATCAACCTGCCGTTCACCATGCCGCCGGAGGACGCGGCGGAATGCTTCCGCCTGATCGCCCCGACCGTCGCGGTGCCGTACCACCAAGGCGAAGCCGACCCGGAGGTGGTGGCGGATCTGCTGTCGGATAGCGGCATCGACGTGCGGGTGTTGGCGCTGCCGTGACGAGCAAGGTCCGCGCCTCGCCGCGCCTGCCAGCATGCGAACGCCACACTCCGAGACCTGCCTGCTATCCTGCCCGCGATGCACCCAAGTCGCGTGCCCGTCCTCGTCGAGGCCTACTCGGAGGATTGGCGCGAACGCTACGAGACCGAACGGCGCGCCCTACTCGAAGCGCTGGCCGGGGCGATCGTCGAGCTGGAGCACATCGGCAGCACCAGCGTCCCTGGACTGGCCGCGAAACCCACCATCGACATGATGCTGGGCACGCACGCCTGGCCTTGGCCCGAGAAGCGCGACGGCTTGCTCGGTGCCCTCGGCTACGACCACTACAAGACGCCCGCACGGCACGGGCGATGGCGCGTCTATCTCAAGGCGTGGCGCGGACGGCCACGCGGCTTCCATCTGCACGTCGTGGAACATGACAGCGAGCATTGGCGAAGCCACCTGCTCTTCCGGGACTTCCTGCGCGTCCACCGCTCCCAGGCGGAGCGCTACGAAGCCCTGAAGCGGGAGTTGGCAGCGAGATTCGCCCACGACCGCGCCGCCTACCAGCGGGGCAAGTCCCAGCTCGTCACGGAGATCACGGAACTTGCGCAGCGATGGGCGGCCGGCCGGTGACACGCCATGCGTCTTGGTCGCCCACGCAACCCCGCGTCCATCCGCCTTCGTGCTGGTTGGCGACGGCGTGGCGCAGGACGACGACTTCCGGCTCGAGGGCGCGCTACACGATCAGTTCCAGCTCGAAGTCTCCTGCCCCCGGTAAGATCGTGCAGGATTCGCACGTTCTCAGCATGCACGAGGCCAGGTGCCGCCCAGCGGCACGACTCGAGTGGGGAGATCGACGCTCATGATCACGGCCCTTCACCACATCGTGCTCTTCTGTAGTGACACGGAGAGATCCAAGGTCTGGTACGAGCGAGCCGGCTTCACCTACAAGCGCGGATATCACGGGATGCACTGGTTCGCACTCGGCAACGGAGAGATCATGCTGCATCCAGGCAGAGCGGGAGAGGCCGGAACTGGCCCCGTCATCCACGTCTCCGTCACCGGACTCGATGACATGTTCGATCGGGTCCAACGCGAAGGGATGCAACCGCTCGACCACCAGCAACCGGGAGTGCGGATCGATGCGCCGGTGCGAAGACCTTGGGGCGACAGGGAGTTCGAGCTCCAGGATCCCGACGGTCAATGGTGGGCGTTCAACGAAGAGAAGTCCGACGTCTCGCGCGCAGAGAACGAGTGATCGGCCTGCCCAGCACGGCGGCGCGTGGGTCGGAGAGTCGACACAAGACCTCGAGGGTCGCATGCCGAAGCGGCTGACCCGGGAAGCGAGCGTGCCCGAAGACGACACCATCGGTCTGCTCTGCAGACTCGGCCGCGACGTGGCGGGGGGGCGCTGCAGATCCGGGATCCGGACGTGCTCGGAGAACCTCGCCAGCCGAGGCTGGAACGGGGCCCTTGACGGCTATCCCCCGCGCACATCCTCAAGCCAGAGCGCAAGGACAGCCCTGCCGTCATCTACGACGAGGCGCACGGCGCCCGACTTGCGCGCGCCGTCGGACTGAGCCCCCACCGCACTTGGATCGAGAAGTTCGCAGGTGTGCCGCCGCAGGTCATCGAACGCTACGACCGCCCCCTCCGGCCCACTCGCACGATTCCACCAGGAGGAGCTCGACCAAGCCCTCGGTGCGAACGGTGACGAGGAATCCCAGCGATACGGCGGAAACGTAAGCTTGGGGCGGATCGCTTGATCAGCGCGTCAGGGTCGTTCACCCGCCGGTCGCATCACCAGCGGTAGTAGCGAACAATTGTTTTCCAGACAGTTCGCGTCAGGGACGACATCACTTGAGATCCAACCTTCGAGCGCATCCACGTCAAAGCGTAGATTGTGTTCCAGTCCCGAGCAAATGCGGCCCGCAAGAGCCCTGAGAACCAGAACGATCGACCACTACAGGTGCCGCTCGGGATCCATGCGCCCATGCAGAACACGGATCACCTGAACCGCCGCAGCAGTCACCCGGTAATACACAGCGTGATCCCCAACGAAGAGGACCCGGTAGCCCTCACGCACGGCGTCGCGCCTAGCACCCATAGCAGGCTGCGCGGCCAACCGCCGGAAGGCGGCCTCGAACCCGTCCAAGTAGACATCCGCCTGCTCCGAACCCCACCGTTCAGCGGTATACCGCCAGATGCCGATGAGATCAGCCTCGGCCAGGGCGCTGACGCGAACCGGCAGAGGCACCCCTACTTCCCGGCCGCAAGGCGCGCATCCCTCTTGATAGAAGCGACATCGACCTCACCCACGTCACCGCTCTGCTCACCCGCGATCAGCGCCAGCCTCAGCGCCTCGACCCGGTTCTCGTGCTCCTCCAGCAAACGCAACCCAGCTCGAACAACCTCACTCGCGGAACCGTACCTGCCACGCTCGATCTGACGCCCGATGAACTCCTCGAACCGCTCCCCCAAGCTCACACTCGTGTTCTTCGCCACGACCACACCTCCAGCAATGCCAACATATAGCATCTACTAATACTCCTGCTCCAGGACAGCCGGTGAATCCGACGCCAGGCGTTCTCGCAACAAGCGAAGCAGCCACAAGAGAGCCCGAACGAGCCTGGCGAAGAGCCCCACGCGGCACCAGAGCATCCGCTCCTATACGCTGCGGGCCGTGTCAGGTTCCCCGTTGCTGCTAAGGAACCCCAGCCTCCCTGAACGCTGAACGACCACCGCTGCCAGCAGCGAACCGGCTACCGGGATCACGAACATGGGCGGCGGCGCGAGCACCGCAGCCACCAACCCGTACACCATGATCGACACGCTCACCGCGCCAGCGTTCGCCAGCCCATACAGCCCGAAGATGGTCCCAGCAGAACCGATCACCCGACTCAGACGCTGCAGAACCGTGGGGAACGTCACCGTCAACGCCGGCGTGGCAACGCCCAACACCAGCGCCCCCAAAGTAGCCTCCATCCGCGTACCGGCCAGCAGCAAGCCGACGAACGCCACGGCCCGAACCACGTAACCCCCGGAGATGACGCGCCGCATGGCACCAGGCCGCGCGCTCAAACCCGCCACCAACAAACTGCCGCCCACGATTCCGACCCCGTACGCCGCCTGCATGAACGCGTACAAGCCCGACTCCGGCGCGATCCGGTCCGCCAACAACGGACTCCCGATGATCCACGCCCCCACCAGAACCAGATTGCTCGCAGCCACGAAGGCCAAGCTGACGCTAAGCCGCTCATCCAGCAATACCGCGCCCGCCTGGCCCAGCACGTTCCCCCGCCCCCTACCCCCGCCAGCGGCAGAGCCAGCGGACGAAGACGGCAGCCCCAACAGCAGCGCCCACGAAGCCAGGTACGCCACGCCACTGAACAAGAAGATCAACGCCGGATCGTCCTGCGCCAACACCACAGCCGCCACCAACCCACCGAACGGCAACCGCAAGTTAGAGATGATCGAACCCAGAGCGTTGGCGTGCGCCAAGAACTCATCAGGAACCTCAGCACCCAGCCACGCGAACTTGGCGGGAAGATACACGCGCGTCAGCAAACCGAGCACCAGCGAGAACCCCACCACCACCGCCGCCGGCGGGAAACCCGCCACGAACACGTAAGCGCCCAACCCCAGAGCCATCAGGGCACGGATGACGTCGATCGCCAGCAGCACCCGCTTCGGTGAAGCGACATCACTAAGCAAACCCGCGAACGGGCTCACCAACGCCGGCAGGATCGCCGACGCCGCCACCACCGCCGTGATCACCGGCGACTGCGTCAGACGCAACGTGAACCAGACGGCACCCAACTCGAACACCGCCGCGCCCACCTGCGAAACCAACTGGCTCCCGAAATAGACCTTCGCACCAGGCACCGCGAACAGGCCAGCGTAAGGACCGAGCGCACGCACGCCCAACTTACCCACCGCAGGAAACCCCCACGCAGAACAATACATCACCGCATCACAACTAGTTATTCGCCGCGCGAACCGCGCTACCGCCTACCTAGGTGCAGCCGGAAACAATTCCCCGCCCGTGGCGAATCACCAGCGGTAGTAACGTGCGAACCGGACTAATCTACCCCCAGGACACCGGTCGAGAACGATTCGCCTTGGGAGAGGCCGACATACGTAAAACGCGCCCCGCTCCCCCAAGCTTCCGCTCGGGACACTGATCGCCATCACAATTACTTGCATAATCGTTAAACACTGCTTAACATTGGTGCATGGACTCGCGCTGGCGGCAGCTACAGGAACTGGCAATCCGGCAACACGGCCACTTCACCACCAGCCAAGCCGAAGCGGCTGGCCTTACGAGGCCAGCGATCCATTACCAACTTCAGGAAGGCAGGCTCGAGCGCCCGGAGCGCGGGGTGTACCGCTTCACCGCCTACCCGCCCACCGACCACGAGCGCGAAGCGGTCCTGATGCTCTGGAGCCGCCTCGACCCGGCAGTAGCGTTCAGTCACGAAACGGCCCTCAGGCACTTCGACCTAGGCGACACTTTCCCCGAAAAGCTCCACCTCACCGTTCCCCCGAGCTTCCGCATGCGGCCGCTACCCGACGTCACCCTGCACAAAGCGCAACTGGCGCCGAACGAACTGCACGTTGAAGGGATCCTCCGCTTCACGGACCCCACCAGGACCCTCCTGGACCTGGCGCACGACGGCTACCCACTCGAACAGCTCCAGCTCGCGTACGAGCAAGCGCTGTCCCGCGGCCTCATCAGGCGGCGCGCGCTGGCGCCAGACTCCGAGCGGCTGGCCGCCTACCTGGAGCTCATCCCCCGCACCCGCCACCCGGAGCTGAAACGACGGCTGGCGTGGACCACGGAAGGCCGCTGAGATGCGGTACGAGGACGCGGCCGCCTTCAGGGCCGCCCTAGCGGACAACCTACGCGACCAGCATCCGGATAAGGACCTGAGCCGCCTCCTGAAACGCACCATGATGGAGCGCTTCCTAGCCAGAACCTCCGCCGCCCTGCCACAACAGGCGATCCTCAAAGGCGGCTACGCACTCGAGCTACGCCTGCACCAAGCCCGCGCCACGCAAGACCTCGACCTGTCGATCCGGGGCCTGCCAGACCACGAGGTGGTGGAGGCGCTGCGCGACGCTGCCGAGATCGACCTGGGCGACCACCTGTCGTTCAGGGTCGAGACGACCGCCGCCAGGATGCCACAGGGCGCACCGTTGGGCGGCGAACGCCTAACCGTTGTCCCGCTCCTGGGCGGGAAGCGCTTCCAGCCCTTCCCCCTCGACGTAGGGCTGGGCGACGCGGTCCCTGCCCGAACCGACATTCTTAGAGGCGGCATCGACCTCTCGTTCGCGGGCCTGCCCGCCCTTGAGACCCCAGCGATGCCGCTGGAGGTGCACCTCGCGGAGAAGGTCCACGCCCTCTCACTACCGCGACCCGAAGGGCGCCTCAACACCCGCGTCAAGGACCTCGTCGACGTGATCCTCCTCCAACGCCAGGGCCTCCCGCCCATGAAAACGCTACGAGACGCGGCCGCAGCAACCTTCACACGCCGCGCTATGCACGATCTACCGACCGCGATCGACGTGCCAACAGACGCCTGGGAGGTGGAGTACCAAAGGTTTGCAACCGCGCTCGACCTGACGAGTTACGCGCCCACGGCCCACGACGCTGCGATGTCACTAAACCGTCTGGTCAAGGCGCTTCGAGAAGATGAGGCTTGTCGCGTACAGTTCCGGACCCCATGCAGAAACATTTCCCCACCGGTAGATTTCTACCAGCGGTAGTAACACGCGAACCGAATTAATCTACCTCTAGGGTACCGACCAAAGACGAGTCACCGGTTAGAGATGCCAGAGGCATGTCGGGCGCCAGCCGTGGCCCGCGCCAAGCGGCCCTGACTCTCGCCTGCCGGAGAAACCAGCCCCTACGGAACCCAGCATGCTTCGATTGCGGGCAGTCCTGACTACTATTTCGTAGTCAGCGACCTTGACTACCTTTTAGTAGTCACCTATGATGACTACGCTTTGGTAGTCAGGAGGCGGGAATGGAGTTCACCGGCAAGGTCACCAGCGCCGAGTCGCTGGGGAGGATACTGCAACAGGCCCGCCTGCTAAGAGGCCTGAGCCAACGCGAACTCGCCGAGCGCCTGGGCACCACGCAGCGCTACATCTGGGAGATCGAGGCCGGCAAACCCTCCATCTTCATGGAGCGGCTGTTCGCCATGATGCGCGAGGTCGACGTCGAACTCTCCGCCACCATCAGAGCGCCCGAGGATCATGGCTGACCTGGCCGTAGAACTGTACGGCACCCGCATCGGCACGCTGAAGGGCGACTGGCGCTCGTTCGACCTGGAGTTCGAACCGGGCGCCGTGAGGACGTTCGGCATCGACAGCCCCGTACTGTCGGTCGCCGTCCCGCTAGCGCTGGTGCCCACGCGAGCCCACAAGCAGAAACGCCGCAACTTCTTCCAGGAGCTGCTGCCCGAAGGCCGCATGCTGAAGCGGCTGGCCCAGGAAGCGAACGTGCCCGAGAGCGACACCATCGGCCTGCTCCGCCGCTACGGCCGCGACGTCGCCGGGGCACTTCAGATCTGGGACCCGGACGAACCCGGCGAACCCCGCCAACCGAGGCTCGAACCGCTCGACGAAGCCGGGGTGGCAGAACTGCTCGAGAACGTGCACGACTTCCCGCTAGGCAACAAACCCCGGGGCGGCAAGTCGTCGTTGGCCGGGGTGCAGGACAAGATCGTCCTAGCGCACACCGCGGAAGGCTGGCACCGAGCCCTCGACGGCTATCCCTCCACCCACATCCTCAAGCCCGTGCCCGAAGGCCTCCCCACCGTGATCTACGACGAGGAGTACGGCGCCCGCCTCGCACGCGCCGTGGGGCTCATCCCATACCGCACGTGGGTCCAAGAGTTCGCCGGCATGCCCGCGCTGGTCATCGAACGCTTCGACCGCGCCCCCGAGGCACCCCAAGCCCGGATCCATCAGGAGGACTTCAACCAGGCCCTCGGCGCAAGCGGCGACGAGAAGTACCAACGCTACGGTGGCAAAGTCAGCCTGACGCGCATCGCGCGCCTGCTCGAACAGTACACGGAGCCCAAGAGCCTGGAGATCCTCCTCCGCATGGTGACGCTCGCCGCCGCCGTGGGCAACCTGGATATGCACGCGAAGAACCTCTCCCTCCTTCACCCCGCAGAGGGCACCGTGGAACTCGCCCCGGCCTACGACTTCGTACCGCAAGCGCACCAACGGAACGACGGGGAGATGGCGCTCGCGGTCGCCGGCGAGTACCGCCACGCGCACATCACACGCGCCCACCTCATCGAGGAAGCCCTCACCTGGGGCCTCACCGACCCTGACCCAACCATCGACGAGGTGCTCGAAACCGTGCTCGAAACCGCTCAGCGAGAGAAACCGCACCCACGAGCCTACCCACGATTGACAGCCGACATCTCACGGTTCGCGCAGAACCTCCTAGAGGGCCGCGCAGCCAGCCTGCCAACCGGCGAACTGCGAAGCTGAACCGTGTGGCCTAGCTTAAACCCTTGCCTCCCTGCCGAAGTACCCGGACAGAGTGTAGAAGCACATTGGGACGCGGTCAGAAACATTTTCCCGCCGGTGGATAATCACCAGCGGTAATGCCGGATGTGCTCCCCCCGCTCCGCGATCTGACTCATCGCCTCGATGCCGATCGCTAGGTGCTTGTCGGTGTGCTCGCGGAACACCGCCTTGGCCGACTCGCGCGTCTTGATGCCGCCGCGCTTCAGCGGGAGATCCGACACCAACAGCAGCGCGCCGATCGGCACCTTGCTCGCGAAGCCTACCGAGAACAGCGTCGCCGTCTCCATGTCGATGCCGAGCGCGCGCTCGTCGTAGAGCTGCTGCTTGAACGCCTCGTCGAACTCCCAGAAGCGGTAATCGGTGGAGTGCACCACGCCGGTGCGGTAGTCCATCCCGCGCTCGACGATGATCTGGGACACGAACTTCTGCACCTTGAAGGTCGGCAGCGCCGGCACCTGCGGCGGCATGAAGTGCTTCGACGCGCCCTCGTCGCGGATGGCGGCGGTGGGGAGGATGAAGTCGCCGACCTGCAGCGAGCGATGCAGGCCGCCGGCCATGCCGAGGAACAGCGTCGCCTTCGGCTCGGCCGTGGCCAGCACCTCGATGATCAACGCCGCCACAGGCGAGCCGACGGAGAAGTTGATGATGCTCACGTCGAGCTTCTCGGAGTGCCGCACCGTCATGGCAGAGCCGCGCGTGGTGACCACGTCGTCCGCCATGGCGGCGAAGCGCTCGGAGTAGTGCTCGAAGTTGGTCAGCAGCACCTGCTTGCGCATGCCTTCCGGCGGCGTGCCGGTGTAGCGCTCGAGGAACTCGCGCGCGATGCGCCACTTCTCCGGGTTGTTGTAGATCAGGTTGCGGTTGATGGGGCGGCCATCGTCCCCTACCTCGTGCGTCGTGACGCCGCCGGCGTCACGCTCCATCGGCCCCGCGGCCGGTGCGTTCGTCGTCTCTCGTTCCATGGTCCATCCTACCGACCGCCCATCGCGCGTACCATGACGAGATGAACCGCTCGCTCGATCATCACCTGCGCCAACGCATCCTCGTTCTCGACGGCGCCATGGGCACGATGATCCAGCAGGCGCGGCCGACCGAAGCGACCTTCCGAGGCGAACGCTTCCGCGATCACCCGAGAGACCTCAAGGGCGCCAACGACCTGCTGGTGCTCACCGCGCCCGAGCTGATCCGCGACATCCACGACGCGTTCCTGGCGGCGGGCGCGGACATCGTCGAGACGAACACCTTCAACGCCACCCGCCTCGGCCTGGCCGAGTACGGCCTGGGTGACGTCGTGCGCGAGATCAACGTCGCGGCCGCGCGACTGGCGCGCGACGCAGCCGAGGCCGTGGCCACACCCGACCGCCCACGCTGGGTGGCGGGCTCCGTCGGCCCGACCAACAAGACACTGAGCCTCTCGCCCCGTGTCGAAGACCCGGGCTTCCGCGAGGTGAGCTTCGACCAGGTGCGCGAGGGCTACGCCGAGCAGGCGCTGGCGCTCATCGACGGCGGCGTCGACCTGTTGCTGATCGAGACGGTGTTCGACACGCTCATGGCCAAGGCCGCTATCGTCGGCTGCGAAGACGCCATGGACGAGGCCGGGAAGCGGGTGCCTCTGATCGTTTCGGGTACCATCACCGACGCCTCCGGGCGGACGCTGTCGGGCCAGACGCTGGAGGCGTTCTGGACGTCCGTCGCGCACGCCGACTTGCTCGCGGTGGGGCTCAACTGCGCGCTCGGCCCGGAAGCGCTGCGGCCGCACATCGAGGAACTGTCCGGACTGGCGCCCATCTTCACGATGCTCTACCCCAACGCCGGTCTGCCGAACGCGTTCGGCGGGT
The DNA here is from genome assembly GCA_964582795.1 of uncultured bacterium. Lineage (GTDB taxonomy): Bacteria > Deinococcota > Deinococci > Deinococcales > Trueperaceae > CAZACZ01. Next base: position 16,236 of record CAZOTV010000019.1, on the reverse strand, counting down.
ACGACGAAGGACCGCAAGAGATGGTGCGCGTGTTGCGCGAGGTGGCGAGCGAGGGCTGGGTGAACGTGCTGGGCGGATGCTGCGGCACCACGCCCGAGCACATCGCGGTGTTCGCCGAGGCCGTGCGTGGCCTGCCACCGCGGGTCCCTCCAGCTCCCGACCCGCGCCCGCGCTTCGCCGGGCTCGAACCGTTGGTCATCCGGCCCGAGTCGAACCTGGTGAACGTCGGCGAGCGAACCAACGTCACCGGCTCGCGGCGGTTCCGGCGCCTGGTCACCTCCGGGGACCTCTCCGGCGCCGTCGAGGTCGCGCGCGTCCAAGTCGAGGCGGGCGCGCAGATGATCGACGTGAACGTCGACGAGGGACTCATCGACGGGCCGGCCACCATGGCGGCCTTCCTGCGCCTCCTGGCGGCCGAGCCCGACGTGGCGCGCGTGCCGGTGATGCTCGACTCGTCGTCTTGGCCGACGCTCGAGGCGGGCCTGAAGCACCTGCAGGGAAAGGGCGTGGTCAACTCGATCTCGCTGAAAGACGGTGAAGCGGCGTTCCTGGAGCGCGCCAGCGTGGCGAAGCGTTTCGGCGCCGCGGTGGTGGTGATGGCGTTCGACGAGCAAGGCCAAGCCGACACGTTCGAGCGCCGCATCGCCGTCGCCGAGCGGGCGTACCGCTTGCTGGTGGAACACGTCGGCTTCGCGCCGCACGACCTGATCTTCGACCCCAACATCCTCACCGTCGGAACCGGCATGGTCGAGCACGCGCGCTACGCCATCGACTTCCTGGAAGCCGTGCGCTGGATCAAGCAGAACCTACCTGGCGCGCTCACGTCCGGCGGGGTCTCGAACGTGTCGTTCTCGTTCCGCTCCAACGCCACGGTGCGCAAGGCGATGCACGCCTCGTTCCTCTACCACGCGGTGCAAGCCGGCCTCGACATGGCCATCGTCGACCCCGAGTCGTTGGTGGTGTACGAGACCATCCCGGACGAACTGCTGACGCACGTCGAGGACGTTCTCTTCGACCGGCGTCCCGACGCCACCGACCGGCTCGTCGCGTTCGCGGAGGCGATGGAGAAGGACGGCGAGGGAGGCACCGCCGGGGGCGCCACCGACGAGCGTGACGCCGGCCGCGGCGGCGAAGGTGGTCGTGCAGCCGGCGGCGCGCCCCGCGCACCCGACCGAGACGCCTGGCGCGCCTGGCCCGTCGAGCGCAGGCTTCGTCATGCGCTGGTCCAGGGCATCGACGCGCACGTCGAGGGCGACGCGCTCGAGGCGATGGAGGTGCTTGGCGCGCCGTTGGCCGTGATCGAAGGTCCGTTGATGGACGGCATGAACGAGGTGGGTGACCTCTTCGGCAGCGGGAAGATGTTCCTGCCGCAGGTGGTGAAGAGCGCCCGCACCATGAAGCGCGCGGTGGCCGCGTTGACGCCGCACCTCGAAGCGCAGGAGCCGTCGGGCGACCTTCTGGGGAGCGCGCGTGCGTCCGCTGGCAAGGTGCTACTCGCCACCGTGAAGGGCGACGTGCACGACATCGGCAAGAACATCGTCGGTGTGGTGCTGGGCTGCAACGGATTCGAGGTCCTCGACCTGGGCGTGATGGTTCCGGCCGACGTCATCCTCGACATCGCACTGCGCGAACGTGTCGACGTGGTGGGGCTGTCGGGGTTGATCACGCCGTCGCTCGACGAGATGGTGCACGTCGCGCGGGAGATGACGCGCCGCGGCCTCGAGTTGCCGCTCCTGATCGGCGGCGCCACCACCTCGCGGGCGCATACCGCGGTGAAGATCGCGCCGGCCTACGACGGCCTGACGGTGCATGTGAACGACGCTTCGCGCGCGGTCGGCGTGGTCGCGCGCGCGGTATCTCCCGAACAGCGCCCTGCCCTGGCCGAAGAGACGCGCGCGTCCTACGACACCGTCCGGGCCCAGTACGCCGAGCGCTCGAAGCGGCGCGACCTGCTCTCGCTGGAAGAGGCGCGCGCACGCGCGCCGCGCTTCGAGGACTGGTCGCACGTGTGCGCGCCGGCGGAGCCAGGCGTGCACGTACTGTCGCCGTTCCCGCTCGAGGACCTCATGGACGTCATCGACTGGGGCCCGTTCTTCCACGCCTGGGAGTTCTCGGGGCGCTACCCGCAGGTGCTCGACGACCCCGTGGTTGGCGCCTCCGCGCGCGAGCTTCACCACGACGCGCTGACGCTGCTGGACGAGACGCTGCGCCACGGTTGGCTCGAAGCGCGCGCCGTCTTCGGGCTCTTCCCCGCCGCCGCCGACGGTGACGACCTGCTGGTGTTCCAGGACGACACTCGTAAGGCGGTGCGCGCCCGCATCCCCACCTTGCGCCAGCAGGGCGCCAAGCAGCCGGGCAACCCCAACCTGGCGCTGGCCGACTACATCGCGCCGGTGGGCACGGGCGCGCACGACTGGCTGGGCGCCTTCGCCGTCACGGTCGACGGCGCCGCCGAGCGCGCGCTGGCGTTCAAGGAAGCGCACGACGATTACGCCGCCATCATGATCCAGGCGCTGGCCGACCGCCTGGTGGAAGCGTTGGCCGAACGGCTGCACCAGAGGGTGCGCGTCACCTATTGGGGCTACGCCGCTGACGAGCATGTCGAGCTCGAAGACCTCCTGCGGGAGCGCTACCGCGGCATCCGCCCTGCCCCCGGCTACCCCGCCAGTCCGGATCACCGGGTGAAGGAGACCATCATGGACCTCCTGGCGGCCCCGCGCGCCATCGGCATCGAACTCACGCCGTCGATGGCGATGCTGCCGGCTTCGTCCGTCACGGGCCTCTACTTCGCCCATCCCGAAGCGCGCTACTTCGACGTCGGCAAGATCGGACGAGATCAGGTGAACGACGTGGCCCGCCGCACCGGCGTGACGGTCGTCGATGTCGAAAGGTGGCTCGCGCCGGTACTGGGATACGAGCCCGAGGCGGTGCCGGCCGACTAGCTGCTCGTGGGCACGGCGTCGGCGCTCCGTCAGGTGCGGGGAGGCTGGTTGCGTGCGGATGCAGGGCCGGATCGCCTACGGCGCCCTGCCGCTACCGGTTCGCCAGCAAGTCTCCCAGCCAGTGCCGCACGTCCACCCGGATCGGCATGAAGTAGAGGTCGGCGTCGTGATGCTCGGCGAACGCCAGCGCCTCGGCTGCGAAGCGCCGGTGCCACGCCAGCGTCGGCGCGAAGCCGTGGGGGAACACCGCGCGGTTGCGCGACAACCAGTAGTGCATGGTGCGCTCGGACGTCACGCTGGTCACGCCCCAGTGCACCGGCACGCCGCGCATCAGGTCGTGCCATACGCCGAGGAGCCGCAGGTCGAAGAACGGTTGGGTGAAGAAGCCATCGGCGCCGGCGTCGAGCTTGCGCAGCGCGTAGTCGCGCTCCTCGGAGAAACCGGACCGGTAGGGGTCGAGCGCTGCGTATACCTTCCAGCCGGGGTGCGCACGCTTGAGCGCGCGGATCACCTCTACCGCCTTGGCGCCGGTGGTGGCGTGCCCGAGTTCGCTGGGTGGGTCACCGGTCACCACCAGCACCTCGTTCACCCCTGCTTCCGTGAGCGCCTCCGCCGGCGTCCACGGGCGCGTCGGGTCGACGTCCATGGCGCGCAAGTGCGGCACGGCGGCCCAGCGACCGGCCCGGCGCACCTGCAGGGCTGCTTGCCAACCGCGCAGCCGGAAGTGTGCGAGGTCCGGCACGTTGACGGCGTCGACGCGCGCGAGGCCGCCGAGTTCGTCGATTTGCCGTGCCAGTGAGGGCTCGTCCCGCGGCACGAGTTCCATGGCGATGCGCATGCGCCGCAGCGTACCGTGCCCGGCTACGCGACGCGCTCTCGTCGCGGCGCGAGGTCGCCCGAAGTCCGCGCGCACGCTCGGTTCCCGCCGACGGCCGGCAGGGGCTCCTACACCATCAACGCCCCGTGCGCCGGCTCGAACTGCGCCGTGAAGTGTCGCAGTACCGCCGGCGCTTTCACCATGCGCACGCCGCGGATGCGGTCTTTCTGCTTCGCGACGTGCTGCAGCACCTCGGCCAGGTAATCCACGTGGCTCTGGGTGTAGGTGCGGCGCGGGAACGCCAACCGCACGAGCTCGAGCGCGGCCGGTTTCTCGCTGCCGTCGGGCTGCCGCCCGAACATCACCGAGCCGATCTCGACCGAACGCACGCCGCCTTCTAGGTACAGCACCAACGACAACGCCCACGCCGGGTACTCGGAGGCGGGCACGTGCGACAGCAGCGCGCCGGCGTCGAGGTAGACGGCGTGGCCGCCGGTGGGCCGGATGATCGGGATGCCTGCCTCGAGCATGCGCTCGCCGAGGTACTCGACCGAACGCAGGCGGTAGCGCAGGTACGGCTCTTCGAGCGCCTCCTCGAACCCCACCGCGAGCGCCTCGAGGTCGTACCCGGCCAGGCCGCCGTACGTGGGGAAGCCCTCGGTGAGGATGAGCGAGTTGCGCGCCCGTTCGGCCCAGGCGTCGTCGTTCATCGCCAGGAAGCCGCCGATGTTCGCCATACCGTCCTTCTTGGCGCTCATGGTGGCGCCGTCGGCGTAGGAGAACATCTCCTGGGCGATCTCCTTCGGGCTCTTGTGCTGGTACCCGTCCTCGCGCAGCTTGATGAAGTAGGCGTTCTCGGCGTAGCGGCAAGCGTCCAGGAAGAAGGGGATGCCGTGCTCGCGGCAGACGGCGGAGACCTCGCGCACGTTCGCCATCGACACCGGCTGGCCGCCGCCCGAGTTGTTCGTCACCGTCAACATCACCAGCGGCACGCGGCCGGGGTTCTCGGCCAGCAACGCTCGGAGCGCGCCGACGTCCATGTTCCCCTTGAACGGCAGCACCGCGTCGGGGTGCCGCGCTTCGGGGATGGGCAGGTCGACGGCCGTGGCGCCCACGCTCTCGACGTTCGCCCGCGTCGTGTCGAAGTGCGTGTTGTTCGGAACCAGGTCACCGGGCTTCAGCGCCACGCTACACAGGATGTGCTCCGCGGCGCGGCCCTGATGCGTCGGGAGCACGTGACGGAAGCCGGTGATGCCCGTCACCGCCTGCTCGAAGCGGTAGTACGATCTGCTGCCCGCGTAGCTCTCGTCCCCGCGAAGCATGCCCGCCCACTGCGCGCTCGACATCGCTCCCGTGCCGGAGTCGGTGAGTAGGTCGATGAGCACGTCCTCGGCGTGCAGTCCGAAGAGGTTGTAGCCGGCCGCGGCGAGCGCCTGCTCACGTTCGGCGCGGGTGGTGAAGCGGATCGGCTCGACGGCCTTGATTCGGAACGGTTCGACGATGGTGCGGAAGTGCGGATCGCGCAGCGACATGGGGCCTCCTCGGGGTCTGTACGTGGTCGCTCGATGGGACCGTGAACCGTCTCGTCCACGTGATGCGCCGAGTCTACCGCCGCGGGAACACCGCCCTTGGGCCCAGGTAGCCGAACACCAACGTCGCCAGGCGCACGACGATCAACACCGTGAGACCCCACCACACCCCCGCCAGACCCCAACCGAGCGGCAGCGTCGCCAGCAGAACGGCGGCCGCGACCAACGCCGAGAAGAACATGGCGCGCGCCAGGAAGCGGAAGCGCTCCGCGCCGATGAAGACGCCATCGAACACGAAGACCAAGGCGTTCAGCGGCTGCATCGCCACCACGAACGGGTAGACGTCGGCCACCAGCCTCAGGACCTCGGCATCGTCGGTGAACAGCGCTCCCAGCCACGGCCGGATGACCAGAAGCAGCGCCGCCTGCGCCATGCCGAGCGCCGCGCCCCACGTCAGCAGCCGGTTCGACACGCGCCGCGCGGTTGCCCCACCTTCTGCACCCAATGCCGTCGCCACCAACGCCTGACCCGCAACGGCCAAGGCGTCGATGGTGAGCGCGAAGAACATCCACAGCTGCGACGCGATCTGGTGCGCAGCCACCTCACGCACACCCACGCGCGCCGCCACCGCCGTCGCCAGCGTGAGCGCTCCCACCACGCTGCCGGTGCGCAGCAGCATGTCCCCTCCGACACGCAAGAACGGCAGCATCTCGGCGGGTCGCGGCAGCCTCCTCGGCAGCGACACGGCGCGCTGTCCACGGAGCAAGCCCATCACGAACGCGAGCGCGCCGACCCACTGCGCCGCCACGGTCGCCCACGCCGCCCCGGCCAACCCCCAGCCGAGGCCGAAGATGAACAGCGGGTCGAGCGCCAGGTTGACCGCGTTCAGCAGCAGCGTGAAGACGAGCGGCGTCCGGGTGTCCAGGAAGCCGCGGTAGGCGCCGTTGCCTGCGGTGATGAGCAGCAGCGCAGGACCGGCGAGGGCGCGGATGCGCAGGTAGGTCAACGCTTGGGGCAGGATGGCGTCGGCCGTGCCCATGGCTCGGAGCAGTGGCACCGCCAGCGCCTGCACGGCCGCGAGCGCCAACACGCCCGCCACCACGGCCAGCACCAACGCCTGCACCACCACCGCGCCTGCGCCGTCGCGGTCACCGCGGCCCAGCGCGCGCCCGACCATCGGGGTGGTGCCGTAGGCGAGGAAGTTGAACACCATGAACACCATCGCGAACAACGACGTGTTCACGCCCAAGGCGGCCAGTGGCTCGGCCCCGAGCCGACCGACGAACGCCGTGTCGACCAACGACACCAGTGGGTCGGCCGCGAGCGTCGCCAGCGCCGGCACCGCCAACGCGAGGATGGTGCGGTTCAGACCGGAACTCGTACCCGACCGCGGACCTGACGAGGACGCGTTCGCGTTCACACCAGCTTGGCGCTCACCTCGGAGCCGCCGGTAAGCGTGCGATGCACCGGGCAACGATGCGCGATCTCCAGCAACCGTTCGCGTTGGCCTTCGTCGAGTGGCCCTTCGAGTGCGATCTCGACCTCGAAGCGGTCGACGCGCTTCGGCGGATCGCTGCCCTCGACCGTCACCTTGGCGTGCGTTACCCGCGAAGTGACGCCTTCGAGCGGCCACTCCTTGCGGTCGGCGTAGAGCCGGAGCGTCATCGAAGTACAGCCCGCCAAGGCGGTGGAGAGCAGGTCGTACGGGTTCGGGCCCGTGCCCGTTCCACCGGCCTTCACGGGTTCGTCCATCACCAGACCGAAGCCGCTCGTGGTGGCCTCGCTGCGAAGACCAAGACCGGTGCGCACGTACGCGACGCGCTCCTCGCGCGGCAGGGTGCCTTCCGGTTCGGGGGGTAGGTAGACGGCGGCCCACGCCCCGACCAGCTCGCCGGCGAACTCCGCGTCCGCCGCCCGGCTGAGCTCGTGATCGGCGTTGTGAAGCGACACGAAGCTCTTCGGGTGCCGCGCGGCCTCGAACAGCCTGCGGGCGTTGTCGATGCCGACGGTGTTGTCGAGCGGCGAGTGCAGCACCAACAGCGGGCGCCGGAGCCCGGCCACGGTGGCGCGCATGGTGTTCTCCTCGAAGGCGTCGAGGAAGGTGCCGCGCAGCCGGCAGAGCTGACCGGCGAGCCAGAGATGCGCCTCGCCCTGCGACGCGATGGTGGCCTCGTCGTCTTCCAGCAGATGCATCATGTGCGCCGGGTCCGACGGCGCCGACAACGACGCCACCGCGCGCACGTCCTTCAGTTCGGCGGCGGCCTGCAGCATCACGGCGCCGGCCACGGAATGGCCCACGAGCAGATGGATCGACCCGTGCGAAGCTCGCAAGTGCTCCGCCGCGTCGATGACGTCCTGGGCGTCGAGGAGCGTGACTGCCTCCTCCTCGGCGCCCCCGTCGGGGCCCCCGTCGGCGCCCTCGTCGGCGCCCCCGTCGGCGCGCCGAGCGGCGGGCGCCGCGTCGATCCGCAGCACCCCAAGGCCGTACTCCATCAGCCCCTTCGCGAAGGCGGCCGCCGAGTCGTCCCCGTTCGGCCCGAAGCAGTGCAAGAAGATGGCGTACCCGCGCGCCAGCCGCGCGTCGGGTTCGTCGAGGACCCCACGGACCTCCTGTCCCCTGCGCGTTTCGAAAGCGACCTCTCTCGAGGGCATGGTTCCTCCTGCGGCGTTCCCGATGCCGCGTTCCCGGTGCCGAGTTCCCCACGCCGGGCCCATCCGACGGGCGCCCACAGCGGCGTTCTCCTTAGCGGCGCGCCGCCGCGGGTCAGGCGAGCAGCGTCTCGATGCGCCGCAGCGCCTCGTGCACGTTCTCGAGGCTGGTGGCGTAGCTCATGCGCACCTGGCCCGGAGCGTCGAAGTCGGTGCCCGGCACCACCGCGACGCGGGCTTCCTCCAGCAGACGGATGGCTGCCTTCTCCTCGTCGAGGTCGATCGAGCGCGTGTCCGACATGACGTAGAAGGCGCCGCTCGGCTTCGGTGTCGGCAGCCCGAGCCGGTTCAGTCCTTCCACCAGCACGTCGCGCCGCTCGCGGTACGCCTTGCGCGTCATCTCCTGGAAGGCGGCGGTCTTCTCGACCTCGTTCAGCGCCGCCACCACGGCGTGCTGCGCGACGGCGTTGGCGCCGCTGGTGGATTGCGACTGCAGACGGTTCATGGCCTGGATCAGCGGCCGCGGCCCGGCGCCGAAGCCGATACGCCAACCGGTGAGCGCGTACCCTTTGCTGGCGCCGTGGATCACCAGCGTGCGATCGGGCGCGAACGACGCCGCCGTGGTGAAGCTGCCGTCGTACACCAGGTGCTCGTAGAGGTCGTCGGTGAAGATCCACAAGTCGCGCGCTGCCGCCACCTGCGCCAGCTCCCGCACGACCTCCGGGGGGAACACCGCCCCGGTGGGGTTGGACGGCGAGTTGATCAAGAGCACCTTGGTACGCGGCGTGATCGCGGCGCGCACGGCCTCGGGATCGGGCACGAAGCCGTTCTCCGGAAGTGCATGCACGACCACGGGCACGCCACCGGCGAGCTGGATCTGCGCCGGGTAACTCACCCAGTACGGCGCGACCAGGACGACCTCGTCACCCGGCTCGAGCGCCGACATGAAGGCGTTGTAGAGCACCTGCTTGCCGCCGTTGCTGATCATCACCTGGTCGTGCGCGAACGTCAGCCCGTTCTCGCGCGCGAACTTGGCGCAGACCGCCTCTCGCAACTCGACGGTGCCCTCCGAGGCGGTGTACTTCGTCATGCCCAAGCGGATCGCTTCGTGTGCCGCCTCCAGCACGTGATCCGGCGGCAAGAAGTCGGGCTCGCCCGCCGTCATGTGGATGATGTCGATCCCTTGCCGCGCGAGTTCGCGCGCACGGCCGGCGAACGCCACCGTCGAGGACGCCTTGAGCGATTGGATGCGTTGCGACAGAGCGGGCATGCGTCACCTCGTCGTCGGAGCTAGCGCTCCTCTACGTGTCAGTCGAGCAGTTCGCCTTCCCGGAAGAAGATGCCGATCTCGCGCTCGGCCGTGGCCGGAGCATCGGACCCGTGGGCCACGTTCTCGTCGATCGTGCTCGCGAAGTCGCCCCGGATGGTGCCAGGAACGGCGTCCTTCGGGTTGGTGGCGCCCATCATCTTGCGCCACTCGGCGATGGCGTTCTCGCCCTCGACCACCATGGCCACGACCGGGCCGCTGGTGATGAAGTCGACGAGCCCCTGATAGAACGGCTTGCCCTCGTGCTCGCCGTAGTGGCGCTCGGCCATGTCGCGCGGGATCTGCAACAGCTTCATGCCGACGATGCGGAAGCCCTTCGCTTCGAGCCGGGCGACGACGGTTCCTACGAGCCCACGGCGAACGCCGTCGGGCTTGACCATGGCGAAAGTGCGTTCGGTAGCCATAACGGTCGAGTCTACCACGGCCTAGCGTCGCTTCCGCCGGCGCGAACCGTTGACCCGTGTCCAGGTTTGCCGGCGAGCGCCCGTGCTCAGGCGCGCCCCATCCGACCGACGGCGTCCACCCCGAGTTGCGTCAGGTGGTTCAGGTCGTGGCCGGCCAGCATGCGCACGATCACGTCGACGCTCTCGAAGCCACGCTCGGGGTGGAACCCTTCCGCCAGCCAGTCCTCGAGCGTCAGGCTGGCCAGCAGCGCTAGGTTCCAAGCGCGCAGTGCGCGGAACGCTTCGACGGCCAACGACGGATCGAGCCGCGCGTAGGGCCGGGCCCAGGCGTCCTGGTCGAACGCCTGCACGGCGATGCCGGGCGCTGACACAACCTGTCGGATCCTGAAGCCCATGCCCAACTCGATGTCGGCGAGGTGGGCGAGGATCTGCCGTCCGCTCCACTTCCCGGGCGCCCACGGGCGGTCGAGGTCGCTGGGTGACGTGGTCTCGATGAGCTCGGAGAGATGCGCGGGCGTCGCCCGCAGGACCTCGATCGGATCGAGATCGCCCAACAACGAGAAGTAGCGCTCCAAGGAGTTCGCCATGCCCGCCTACTCTACCGAACCCATGAGCGTGCGCACCCGCGCCGCCGACCGTGCGGGGACGGCGGTAGGTGCGTCATCTTCACCGGCCGTGGACTCGGGCGGCACCGTCCGACACAGGACGCAGAAGCTTGCGGGTCAGTTCCCTTCGCCGACCGCGCCGATCGTGCCACTGAGGTACGCGCGCTCGAACGCCATCACCACGGCCGGGTCGAACTGGCCGCCGGAGTTGCGGCGGATCTCCTCCAGCGCCGCATCGGGCGACACCCGCTTCCGGTGGGCTCGATCGTGCGTGAGGGCGTCGAAGGCATCGGCCACGGCCAGGATGCGCGACTCGAGCGGGATCGTCGCGCCCGAGAGTCCGTTCGGGTACCCGCGCCCGTCCCAACGCTCGTGGTGGGTGAGGGCGATGGTCTCGGCCAAGCGGATGATGGGAGACCGGCTGCCGGAGAGCAACTCGGCGCCCGCCTTGCAGTGCCCCTTGACGACCGCGAACTCCTCCTCCGTGAGCGCGCTGGGCTTCATCAAGATGCCGTCGGGAACGGTGATCTTGCCGACGTCGTGGAGCCTGGCGGCGCGCAGGAGCATCTCGACGTGCTCCTGCGCCATGCCCATCTCCCGTCCGATGACGCCCGAGACGTGTGCCACGCGCCAGGTGTGCTCGCCCGAGTCGTCGTCGCGGTACTCGGCAGCACGTGCCAGGCGCACCAGCATCTCCAGTTGGCTGTGCTCGAGCTCCTGCGTGCGCCGGCGCACGGCCGCCTCCAGGCGCTCGTTCTGGCGCTCGAGCTCGCGCTGGTAGTAGCGCATCTCGAGTAAGTTGCGGATGCGCAGCCGCGCTTCGGTGGGGCTCACCGGCTTGTTCAGGAAGTCCTTCGCGCCGCCGGCCAACGCCGCGTCGCGCAGGTCGGGCCGCATGTCGCCCGTCACCATCAGGACCGGGAAGGCGTCTGGCAACACCGGAGCGAGGTCGGCCAGCACCGACAAGCCGTCCCGCGCGGGCATGTGCTGGTCGAGCACCACCAGGTCGGGACGCACGTCGACGAAGCGCTCCACGGCGCGCAGGGGCTCGTCACAGGTGACGACGTTGCGGTACCCAGCGCGCGTCAACAACCCCTTCATCAAGACCAGTGCGGCCTCCTCGTCGTCGACGAGCAGGATGCGCATGCCGGTGAGATCCGGCTCGCGGGTCTGGGGATCGTCCGTCGGTTGGGCCACGACTCGTACCATCTCATCCTCGTTCGTGGCGCGATTGGCGCAAACGACTTCGCCTGCGGCGCTTCGCCACGTGGCCCTAGCGTACGGGTCCGGGTATCACGGCCCTCTTACAGCGACGCCGCGGACGTGCGAAGTGGCCTGGGAACGTGTTCGCGCCCGGCCAAGACGGTCCCTGGCCGGGCGCGAAGTTGGTTGTCGAACGGCCCGCGGTCCTCGCGCGTCGATGGCGCGCCTCGTCAGAGGCTCGCCAAGACCCGTTGCCCTTCTCGCAGGAGGTCGTGCCACCAGCCGGGGAACAGACCCAGCAAGACCGTTCCCGCCAGGGCGAGGGCGATGGCCAGCGCGGTGGCGCCGGAGCGATGCTCGGCGGGTGCGTACTCGCTCTCGCGGAAGTACATGAAGCCGATGACGCGGAAGTAGTACACCAACGCGACCACGCTGGTGAGGATGCCCAGGATGGCGAGCCAGACGTAGCCGGCGTCGATGACCGACTGGAACACCAGCACCTTGCCGACGAACCCGGCCAGCGGCGGGATCCCGCCCAAGCTCAGCAGGAAGAACGTGAGCGTCAATGCCAGCCACGGTCGTTGCCGTCCGAGCCCGGCGAAACGCTCGAGGTCGTCGCCGTGGTCGTTGGCGTCGGTGAGCAACGACAGCACCGCGAACGCGCCGGCGTTCATGAGCGTGTACGCCGTCAGGTACCACACCGCCGCCTGCAGGCCGCCCTCGTTCGCGCCCAGCACGGCCAGGCCGAGGTAGCCGGCGTGCGCCACGGCCGAGTAGGCCAGCATGCGTTTGACGCCGCGCTGCATGAGCGCCGCGAAGTTGCCGATCACGAGCGTAGCGGCGACCATCACGGCCAACGCCACGCCTAGCCACGGCGCGAGGTCGGGCACCACCGTCACCGCGATGCGCGTGAGCGCCGCGAACGCGGCGGTCTTGACCACCACGCTCATGAACGTCGTCACGGGCATGGGGGCGCCGGTGTAGACGTCGGGCGCCCACTGGTGGAACGGCGCCAGCGCCGCTTTGAACGACAGCCCCGCCAGCACCAGGACGCCGCCCAAGGTGGCGAGCAGCACGGCGTTGCCGCCCACCAGCACGGCGGCGATGTCGGCATAGACGAAGCTCCCGCTGGCGCCGTACAGCAGTGCCGCGCCGTAGATCAGGATGGCGGACGCGAAGGCGCCGAGCAGGAAGTACTTCATGCCGGCCTCCTCCGAGGCGCGCGAGCGGGTGCGCCAGGCCGACAGCACGTAGACGGGCAGCGACAGGATCTCGAGTCCGAGGACCAGCGTGATGAGGTCACCGGCGGACGCCATGATCACCGCCCCGAGGGCGGAGAGCAGCATCAGCGGGTAGTACTCCGGGTGGTCGAGCCCGGCGCGCTCGAGGTGGTCGTAGCTCACCAGGACGGCCATGGCGGTCCCGATGAGGACCAGGAAGGTGAACGCGAGCGCGGGCGTGTCGGCGAGGTAGCGCATGCCGAAGCTACCCACCTCGCTGCCGCCTCCCAGGAACGCCGACAAGGTGAACAGGAACGCGGTGATCAAGCCCAGCAAGGCGATGGCGGCCGTCTGGCGGGAGTTCTTCTGGAACAGGGCGAACGCCAGCGCCGCGACGGCCGTGAAGAACAACGTGAGGGCGGGCGCGAGCTGCTCCCAGCGAACGTCGAGTACGGGGGGGAAGGTCATCGTTCGCCTCCGGCGGTGGCGTCGGTCGGAGCCACGTCCACGGACGCGGCTGCCCGCGGTTCGGTGCCCGCCATGGCCGCCACGGCGCGATCGAGGGCCGGCACGTCCGGCGTCGCGCGCGACAGTTGCATCGCCGCCAACTGCGACTGCGTCTCGATGCGTTCGAGTTGCGGCGCCGGCGCGATGCCGAGCCACAGGATGCCGGCCACGAACGGCACGAGCAGGTACATCTCGAGGCCGTCGAGGTCACGCACGCCGTTCGCGCTCTCACCTTGGAACAGACGCTGGTACAAGTTGACGCCGTACACGCCGGCCACGATCACCGAGAGCGTCGCCAGCGCGGCCACCCAGGGGGCGGTCTGGAAGGTGCCGAGCAGCGCGAGGAACTCGCCCGGGAAGTTGGACAGGCCCGGCACGCCGATGAACGCGAAGACGAGGAACAGGCTGAGGGCCGCGAACGCGGGCGCGCTCTTGGCCAGCCCGCCGTAGGCGTCGACGTCGAAACTGCGCCGCCTCGCGTAGAGCATGCCGGTCACCAAGAACAGGCCGCCGGTCGACAGCATCTGGGCCGCCAGCAGGTAGATGGCTCCGTTCAGCCCGGCGACATGCAGCCCGAAGAGACCGACCGCCACGATCCCCATGTGCGACAGCGAGGCGTACGCCAAGAGTCGCTTGAGGTGGGTCTGGGCGGAAGCCGCGAGGGCACCGTACAGGGCGGTGAACGCGCCGAGCGCCAGCAGCACCGGCGCCAGGCGTTCCGCGCCCTGGGGCAGTAGCGGCAACGCCCAGGCGAAGAAGCCGAAGCCGCCGACCTTGTAGAGCGTGCCGAGCACGTCGGCGGCGCCGGACGGGTGGTTCTGTTCGTTGAGGTCGACCAGCCACGAGTGCAGCGGCCACATGGGCAACTTCACCATCATGCCGATCGCCATCCCCGCGAAGATCCACGTCTGGGTGGCGGTGTCGAGTGTCGGCGTGAGCAGCATCAGGTCCGTGATGCGGAAGCTGGCGGCGCCCGATACCGACTTCAGCGCGAGGATCGAGACCAGCATCACGAACGAGCCGGTCACGGCGTACGCCAGGTACTTCACCACGGCGGCGCGGCGCTTCTCGCCGCCGTAGGTGCCCAAGAGCAGCAGGCTGGGGATCAGCGTCGCTTCCCAGAACACGTAGAACACGATGAGGTCTTTCGCGAGGAAGATGCCGTTCAGGCCCGCTTGCGCGAGCAGCAGCAGCGCGACGAAGGCGCTACCGCCTCGCTCGACGCGGGTCGCTGCCACGAGCGCGGTGGGGATCATGACCAACGCGGCGACCACCACCAGCACGGCGGCAGCGCCGTTGGCGTCGATCGCGAACGACACCCCCAGGCCGGGTAGCCACGGCGCGTCGATGCCGCTGCTGCCGGGAAGGAAGAGGGCGACGACGAAGGTGGCGATGGTGCTCGCCATCGTGAGGACCAACGTGGCTACGCGACTCCGTCGCGCGAGCGCGACCAAGATGGCGCCGAGCAGGGGCACCAGGAGGACGGCCAAGGCGGTCATCACAGCACCCCCGTAACGGCCGCGAGCGCGGCCAGGATCACCAACGCGGCGACGCCCAGCAGCATGGCGAGTGCGTAAGCACGCACGTAGCCCGACTGCAGCGCCGTCGCGACCTTCCCGAAGAGACCCACGGAGACGCCGGCGCCGGCGAGTCCGCGATCGACGACATCGCGGTCGATCTGCGTCACGCCTTCGCCGAGGCCCTCACCAGGACCGACGAAGAGCACCCGGTACAGCGTGTCGAACCCGAAGGCGCCCCGCGAGGCGCCCGCCAAAACCGTGTTCTCCATCCGTTTGGCCAGCACGCCCTTGCCCACGGCGTACACCCAGTAGCCGATCGCCAGGCCGAGGGCCGCCGCGAGTACCGAGGCGGCGATGAGCAGCCACTCGGCGCCCACCGAGAAGTGCCGGAAGTCGACCGCGGCGGTGACGTGCTCGAGCCAAGCCGCGATGCGATTGGGCAGCAGGAACTCCGGGAGGCCCAAGTACCCCACCAGCGCGCTGCCGACCGCGAGGATCACCAGCGGCACGGTCATCACGGCAGGCGACTCGTGGACGTGCGCGGCCGCCTTCTCCGTCATGCGCTCTTCGCCCGCGAACACCAGGTAGTACCAGCGGAACATGTAGAAGGCCGTGAGCGCGGCCGTGATCAGGAGCAGGGCGTAGAGCACCTCCGCGCCTGCACCGGCCAGCAGCTCGCTGCCGAGCACGTGCGCGAGGATGGCGTCCTTGCTGAAGAACCCCGATAAGAACGGTACGCCGGCGATCGCCAAGGTGGCGATCAAGGCGGTGGTGCCGGTGACGCGCATGCGCTTGCCGAGGCCGCCCATGCGGCGGACGTCTTGTTCCCCGTCTAGCGCGTGGATGACGGACCCGGCGCCGAGGAACAGAAGGCCCTTGAAGAACGCGTGCGTGACCACGTGGAAGATGCCGACCCAGTAGGCTCCGGAGCCGACGGCGGCGATCATGAACCCGACCTGCGAGATGGTCGAGTACGCCAGGATCTTCTTGATGTCGGTCTGGCCGAAGGCGGCGATGGCCGCCAGCAGCGCCGTGAGCACCGCCACCCAAGTGACGGTCGCGGCCGCGGTAGGGGCCATCGAGAACACCGCGCCGGTGCGCGCGATGAGGTAGACGCCGGCCGTGACCATGGTGGCGGCGTGGATGAGCGCCGAGACGGGCGTAGGGCCGGCCATGGCGTCGGGCAGCCATACGTGCAGTGGGAGCTGGGCGGACTTGCCGGCGGCGGCCACCAAGTAGAGCAGGCCGATGCCCGTGAGCGCGGCGGAACCGTAGAGCATCGTGGGCGCCAGCGCGTTGACCGCCGCGATGTCGAGCGTGCCGAACACCTGGAAGGTGAGGAACATCGCCAGCAGGAAGCCGACGTCCCCCACGCGGTTGACGATGAACGCCTTGCGTCCCGCGTCGGGGTTGGCGCGGTCGCGGTACCAGAAGCCAATCAGCAGGTAGGAGCACACCCCCACCCCTTCCCAGCCCACGAACATGAGCGGGAACGAGTCGGCCATGACCAGCA
>CAZOTV010000018.1:32306-42101 GCA_964582795.1 uncultured bacterium | reverse complement strand
ACGACCCCATCGGCGTGAGCTTGAACCAACTCGGCATCGACACGACGGCGACGCCCCGCCTCGGCGACGACGGGCAACCGTTGCCGAACGACTACCTGCCGCTGGGGTCGAGGGTCACCCTCGGCGTCGACGACGACTTCGCCCGCTACGAGCTCCTCATCGGCGGCGCCGCCACCAGCAGATCCGGCGCAACCAGCAACCAGGTGGTGTGGGAAGCGAACGACCCCACCAACGACACCGCGGTCGACCCGGTGTACGGACTCGGCGCGCCGATCTTCGACGTCTCCGGCACCAACGCGAACCTCTACGACGTCGTCGCCGGCGACTTCGACGGGGACGGCCTCGACGAGTACGTGCTGGTGTCGCTCGAAGGGGCGAGTGATTCCGAACTGACCGTAAGCCTGGTCGACGACGCCATTGCCGGCTTCGCGCCGCAACAGTTCGTCGTCGCGTCCCGCGCCGGCGTGACCGATCTCGAAGGGGTAGCCGCCGACTTCGACGGCGACGGCACCGCCTCGTTGGCCGTGGGGCTCGGCGGGAGCGGCGGCGCGGGACTGCTGTTCCTACAGGACGTCGGCGCGGGCTTCGCTCTGGTGCCTGGGTCGAGCATCGACATCGCCGCCAGCGAGGCCGGCGCCACGACGTTCCTGGCGCTCGCCAGCGGGAACCTCGACGACGACGCGGGCCAGGAGCTGGCCGTGGTCATCAACGAGTCCTTCTCGGGCGCGGGCGGCAGCCCCAGCGGTGTCTCCCGCTACCGGATCCTCGATGATGCGAACGCCGGCCACGCGACCCTCACGGAGGGAAGCGTGCAGGGTCAAGACGGGGCCATCCACACCGCGCTGGTCGCCGATGTCGGCGTCGGCAACATCGACGGCGACGACCGCGACGAGGTGCTGTTCGGCGGGATCACCGAGTTCCACGAGACGTGCACCACGTACGACCTGCTGTACGTGGCGCTGGACGACGCCAAGGAAGACCCAGCCTTCCGGGTGCTGGGCGCCAAGCTCCGCACGGTGTCCATGGGCCCTTCGTGCACGGCCTCCAAGGTGAAGCGCCTGCGCTACATCCACGTCGAGCTCGGGGACGTCGACGGCGACGGCGTCGACGAGATCGTCGGCGGTCCGATGGTGTTCGACGATTGGTCGGATCCCTGGGCCGAGTTGGGCTGGATCCCCGCCGATCAGATGTACGGCCACGGCACCCAAGACGCCGCTACCACCATCGGCCATCGGAACTCGGCCCTGGCCGTGGTCGACATGGACGGGAACGGCGCGGCCGAGATCGTAGCCTACATGCCGCGCGCCGAGGCGGTCATCCGCTACGTGCTGCCTGCCAACGCCGGGGACCCGCTGACGGGTCGCACCTGGTGGGGCGTCGACTTCTCCGAGAACTCCAACGGCAGCCGCTTCCGGCCCATGCTGGTGCCCGCCAACGTCGACGAGGACAGCATGGTCGCCAAGGCCGTGCCGAACACCTACCGCTTCACCATGACCGAGCCGATCATCGTCGCCGCGCTGGCAGGGGCGCCGTGCAACGAGACCATCAGCCAGAACCTCGGAGCGTGCGGCACCTCGTACGGCCAGGGCACCTCGACCGGCGTCGAGCGCGAACAACAAGTCACGATCTCGGCGTCCGTCAGCATCGGCATGAAGGCCATCGGCGGCGCGTTCACGCAGAGCGAACTGACGGCCAAGGGCAAGTTCCAGTTCGCCGCCTCGTACCTCCACGGCTACGCCTACGAACTCGAGAAGAGCGTGGTGTACGCCACCGGGCCGCTCGAGGACGCGGTCATCTTCAGCGCCGTGCCGTACGACGCGTTCACCTACGTGGTCGTGCAGCATCCGGACCCCACCATGATCGGCAAGGAGGTCGACGTGATGCTGCCGCGAGACCCGATCACGGTGCTGGTGGAGCGGTCGTACTTCAACGACGCCCAGGCGCCCGGGAACCTGACCATCGGCAGCAACGTGTTCCAGCACGTGGTGGGCGACCCCGGCACCTACCGCACGCCCTCGCAGCGCGACGCGCTGCTCGACGACCTCGCGAACACGTACCAACGCGACGCCCTGCAGCACGGGCCCGTCACCGTGGGCCAAGGGAGCGGCTCGACCAGCGTGAGCATCGACGTGGCAGAATCGGTGTCGAACGGCTTCGCGCTGGAGATCGGCTTCGAGTACGAGGTCGAGGCGGTCGGCGCCTCGGTCCTTGCCGGATACAGCGTCGGCATCAGCGCGCAAGCGTCGTTCGGATGGTCGTGGGGTACGTCCACCAGCTACTCGGCCAGCGTCGGCAACATCGCCGACCCCACCGAGTTCGCCGTGCACGGGTACGGCTACGGCATGTTCACGTACGTCTTCGAGGATGACGCCACCGGCCAGCAGTTCGAGGTGATCGACTTCTGGGTGGAGTGATGGGAGGGGCAACGTGAGCCGAGCTGGAGACACCACGGGCGAACCGAGAAGAACCGCCAAGGACCAAGACGCGTTCCGCATCGTCGACGGCGACCTCGAGGACCCGCGCGTGATGGCTCTTCTGCACCATCATCTCGAGACCGCGCGGGCAGCGACGGCGCTATGCAGCGCGCACGCGCTCGACCTCGAAGGTCTGCGCTCGCCCGACGTACGCCTGTGGGCCGCCTGGGACGGGGACGACCTGCTCGGCGTCGGCGCGCTCAAGCGCCTCACGGACGATCATGGCGAGGTGAAGTCGATGCACACCGCCGAGCGTGCGCGCCGTCGGGGCGTGGGCGGCGCGATGCTGCGCCACATCATCGCCACGGCGAAGGGGCGCGGCATGACGCGCCTGAGCCTCGAGACCGGATCGTCTGAGTACTTCCACCCGGCGGTGGCGCTCTACCAGCGGCATGGGTTCGTGCCGTGTCCCCCCTTCAGCGAGTACTTCGAGGACCCGAACAGCGTGTTCTTGACGCTGGAGCTCGGAACGGCCCCCGGCCCAGCCGCACCCTCGCCCGAACTGCCAGGCGACCAGCAAGATCACCACCGAGACCTTCATCGTGAACGGAGCGGTCGATGACCCCAACGAAGCTCAGGGCCCTCTTGGCGGCCGCCGCGGCATGGTGCGCACTCTGGGCGGCGAACGCGTCGGCCCAGCCGGAGTTCCCGACGCGAACGACCGGCACGCTCGAGGTCGAGCTGGCCGGACAAGCGCACGAGTTCCACACCTTCGCCACCGACATTCCCGAGAACGTCGCAGAGGGCATCCAAGATCCCGCTCTGCGCGAGCGGCTCGAGAAGGCCGCCGGCACGACCGAGCACACCGCCACCTGGCACGTGCCCGAGCCGATCGTCATGGGCAACATCGTGCTGTCTGCGGCGAACGACATGTACGTGTCGCTCTACGGACGCGTGTCCGAGGACCGCGACGCCGGTCTCGGCGAGCTGCGAATCGACTTCGGGCTGAGCCTGGCCACCCTGACCGTCAGCGATCCCGCTGTCGTCGGCATCTCCGTGCGCTACTACCCGGAGTCGTTCAGCATCACCGACTACTACGAGTTGACGGAAGGCGACCTCGAAGTCACGAGCGTCGAGCAGGTGGACGAACGCACGTTGCGCGTCCAGGGCACGTTCACGGGCACGTTCTCGTTTCAGACCAGGTCGGGCGTGGTGGCACACAACCCCAACGACACGCTGGCGACGAGCGGGAGCTTCGACATCCTGCAGGTGGTCGGCAAGCGACCGCTAGCCGACGTCCTGACCGACACGACCGGGGAGTAGCGCGGCCTCGGCCGGCGCGGTGGCATCGAAGCGCTTCACCAGGCTGAACGACAGCAGCGTCAACAGCCCAAGCGCAAGACCCGCCGCCGCGAACCCGAAGCGCAGCGACGTCGCTGCCACCACCAGGCCGCTAAGGGTGGGCGCGAAGATCTCGACGGTGTGGTTGATCGAGAGCCGCAGGCTGAGCGCGATGCCGCGATGGGCGAGTGGCACCTTCGCCGCCACCGCCACGATGCTGAGGGGGAAGGCGATGCCCGAACCGAAGCCCGCCACGATGGCAAGGGCGGCGAAGGCGGCCACGCTCTGCGCCACCGAGAGCAACCCGACACCGATCGACACCGCCGCCATCGACACGGCCAAGGTGGTGCCGGTTCCGCCCAACGCCTTGGTGATCACCGGCATCAGCGGCCGCGTGAGGACAGCGGAGAGCGATCCCAGGCTCACCAACGCGCCGATGAGCGTAGCGGACATCCCCAATTGCTCCAGCAACACCGGCAGGAACGCCTCGCGCGTGGTGAGCGCCAGGAACACGCCCGCGCTGGTGAGCACCGCCATCTGCAGGCCGACGCTCCGTAGCGTGGCGCGCACGGCGCCAGGCGGCCGCGGGTTGCCGCGAAGCCTGCCTGCGCCCTGCGGACCCGCGGCCCTGTGCACGAGATAGGCGATCATCGCGGCCGCCACGAGGATCGCGAACACCGCGGCGAAGGCGATGCGGAAGCCGGCGGCGTCGATGAGGGCGCCCACGACCACGGGGCCGACCATGCGCCCGGCCGCGAGCCAGGTGGAGTGCACGGCGAAGTTCGCCTCGTGCGTCCTGCCGTTCTGCAGCCCTGCCACCAGAGACTGCGACGCCAGTGTGAACGTGAGCACGAAGAAGCCCAGCGACACGCGCGAGAGCGCCAAGGCCGCCACGCCCGGGAACAGCACCACCAGCAGCGGCGCCGTGGTCATGCCGACGATGCCAAGGTAGAACCAGCGCGCGGCGCCGAAGGCGTCGATCCAGCGGCCGGCGGGCAACGCCAGCAACACCGGGAAGACGCCGGGCAGCGCCATCAGGATCCCGAGCCACTCCACGCCCAGCCCGAGGCTGACGGCGTAGAGCGGCGCCATCACCGCCATCATGCTCGAGGCCGTAGCCATGAGACTCGAGGCGATGCACTGGTTCAGGAACGAGGTGCGAAGCGCGGCGGTCCTCCTCGGGGGCGACGCCGCATGGCGCCGCTGCGCCGCCCGACGGGGGCCTACCGGGCGGCACTGAAGCCAAGGCTACTCCCGATGGCTCGACGGGGGGACCAACTCCGGGTCGAGAACGGCGGTGGAACTCAGGTCCGCGCCGGGTTCGCTTCGCGGCCCGTCACGACGAAGCCGGGCACCGTGTCCGTAGGGCGCGTGCGCGCCGCGTCGGCCGCGAGCATCCGAAGCATGACGCGGGCCATCACGGGATCGAGACCGACGCCCGCTTCCCGTTCGATCAACGAACGCGCCTCCTCGACGGTCCATGCCGGGCGGTAGGCGCGCGCCGATGTGACGGCGTCGAACACGTCGCAGACGGCCATGACGCGCGCCAGGCGCGGGATCGCGTCGCCGGAGAGACCGTCCGGATAGCCCTGGCCATCCCACCGCTCGTGGTGGTGGCGGATGACCTCCAGTTCCAGCCGGTGGAATCCGAGAGCGCGGGCGATGCGCTCGCCCACCACCGGGTGCGTCTCGATGAGCGCGCGCTCGTCCGGATCGAGTGCACCGGGCTTGTTCAGAACGGCGTCCGGCACCTCGATCTTGCCCACGTCGTGGATCACGCCCGCCTGCGCCAGCACGCGCAGGTCCTCCGGCGGCAGGCCCAACGCCTGACCGAGACGAACGGCCATCGCCGCGACCCGTTGCATGTGCCCCGCGGTGTACGGGTCCTTGGCCTCGGTGGCCACCACCAGCGCGCGCACCTCGGGGCGCAGACCGTACGCCACGCGACGGCCGGCATCGTCATCGAGAAGCGCCGCCAGACTCGAACCCAAGGTGCCCGACCGCGTCTGCCTGGCGAACGTCACGAGCATCGTCACCACCGCGGCCAGCAGCAACCCGTGGTACAGCCACCAACTCAGCCGGAACAGCTCCCCGATCACCATGATGAGTTGGGAGACCGCCACCCATCCCACCACGTGCAGCATCACCAGGTGGATCGACGAGCGCGCCAGGCGGTACCCCTCGAGGAACCGCACGCCCGCCAGGGCGAGCATGCCGATCACCGTGATGGCAACGCCCCACTTCAGCGGCGCCAGGTGCACGGGCACGTACCGCGCGAGGTCGGGGCGCAGCATCAGCGCGACATCGAAGGCCAGCAAGACCACCGTCCAACCGCCGAGCAGCCGCAGCAGCGTTGCGCGCGACTCGGCCGGGCGCACGTGCGCAGCGGCCACCATCCATCCGGCGAAGGCGATCAAGGCGAGTTGCGAAGCGACCGGCGCGACGATCGACGGTCCGATCCACACGTTCGGGGTGGCCAAGCCGTGCAGGGCGAAGAGGCCCGCGAGTCCCGCGAAGCCGGCCGCCAAGTACACCACGCGCGCGTCCCGCGACCGAGCGCCGGCCACGCCCACCAGCAGCGCCAGGATCGCGGCCAAGAGCGACGTCGCCGACACGAGCCAGAAGTGCGTCTTGGGCGCGACTAGCGAGGGATCGCTCGCTGGCGACGCCTGCAGCAGCCAGAACAGCAGGAACGCGAACAGCGATCCCACCAGCGGCCCCGCCAGCGCTCGGACGTACCTCACGGAAGAAGCATGCACGCTGCGTTCTTACGGCAGGATGACGGAGTTCACGACGCGAGCGCCGGTGTTACCTGCAAGCCCCGTCGAGCAAGACGCCGCGCAGGCAAGAAGATGCCCGCGCGGGCGCTATCCTCGGGCGGAAGGGGTAGACATGACGAAGCCGCGTTCGCTCTCGCCGGTCACCGACGGCGTTTGGGTTGCTACCAGCCGCAACTACCGCACGACCAGCACGATCGTGGCCAACGGCTCGCACGCGCTGCTGGTCGACCCGGCGTGGGATCCCGACGAACTCCTCGGGTTGGCGGCGGCGATCGCCGCGCTCGGTCTCACCGTCACGTGCGGCTTCAGCACCCATGCGCATTACGACCATCTGCTGTGGCACGACTCCTACGGAGACCCACCGCGTTGGGCGACCTCACGGACGGTCGAGATCGTCGAAGCGAAGCGCGGCGAGCTCTTGGCCGCCCTCGGCGACGACCTCGCCGCGTTCGTGGGCGACGCGTTCGCACGCGTGCGGCCGCTGCCCGGCGATCGCCTCCCTCTCCCGTTCGGCGAAGACGGACCGGCGGAGGTAATCGAGGTCGTGGTGCATGACGCTCACGCGCCGGGACATGGCGCCCTGTGGTTCCCGGAGCGACGCCTGCTGGTCGCGGCGGACATGCTCAGCGATTACGAGATGCCGCTGCCGTTCGAGCCGGACGACCTCGGAGCGTACCTCGAGGGGTTGGAACGGCTGGCACCGTACGCGGCGCAGGCGCGGTACCTGATCCCTGGTCACGGCGCGCCAACGGCTGGCGGTACGGACACACCGATAGCAAGGCTGGACACCGATCGGCGGTTGCTACACGAGTTACTGGCCGGGCGCGACGTCGACGACCCGCGGCGCGACGAGCCGGGTGGGGAAGCAACGTACGCACGACTCGAGCGCTTGGCGGAGGCGCACGCGTCTCAGTGACACCCGCCCGAAGTTCGCAACCCGTACTGGTAGCCGATCGCCGTGAGCTCGCGAAGTACGGTCTCATCGACGTCACTTAGCTTGTTCACGTACAAGCAGGCAGCACCCACCTTGTGCTTCCCGAGTTTGGGAAGTAGCGCTCGGGACTCCGGCGCCGAGGTCAAGCCATAGAGCGACAGCGACGCCTTGCGCGGCGAGAAGCCGACGCAGGGCGAGTCGCCTTCACGACCGGACTCGTAGACGTAGTGGTGCGTTCCGAAACCGACGATGGTGGGTCCCCACATCACCGGCTCCTCGCCCGTGACCTCACGCATCATCGTCAGTAGCGCCCGGCCATCCTCGCGCCGACGTGGGTGGTCGACGGCCGCGACGAACGCGTACGGATCGACCGGCGTAGGGCGGGTCTTGTTGTCGGACATGCAGGCATGATGGCACAGGTCGTGGCGCCGCCACAGGACGGATCGTGTCAGACGGCAACCCGAAACTCCAGCCTCGGCGGACGCCACTTCTTCCCTACGGCGTCTCCAACCACGCGTACGCCCAGCTGTACCCGCTCGCGTTCGAACAAGTTCCGTCGCCGGTCCAGTCGATGTCGAGCGTGTCGCGCGACGTGTCGAAGATGTCGGGACCGAGACGCAACGGCCGACGCGAGCCGTCTCCCGCCACCAACGTCGCGCTCACCCGGTACGGACCGACGGGCAGGTCGTAGACGTCGGTTCCGCGAGCGGGGTCGAGGGTGCGTGTGAACGGCGCCACGCTGGTGCCGTCGACTCGCGGGCCGGTCGGCGTGAAGGAGAGCTCGATGCGGTTCCCGCCGGACGCGTAGGCGTTCGCGCTCATCACGCGCAGCATGCCGCCGAAGTACTCGTTCAAGCTGCGCATGTCCTCGATCGGGCCGGTGAGCTGCCAGCGGAAGTTCCGCACGGCGCCGTGCGAGGGAACGAACGCGTCGTAGTCGACCGGTGACTCCATGCCGAGGCGCAAGCAGAGTTGGCGCCCGCCGTACTCCACGTACGCCCACGCCTTGGCGTTGTACGGCACGTCGATGAGGCTCGAGGCAAGGTAGCGGCCGCTGGCGTCGGTGCGCACCTCGACCAGGCCGGTCGTGAGCGCAGGCTGGATCCATACGCGCGCGCCGGCGATGGGGCGGCCGGCGGTGTCGACGACGGTGCCGGTGACGGTTCCGGGCTGCGTGTTGGTGGAAGGCGGCGTCGGTGCTGCCGGCTGGGAAGGCGCTTGGGATGGCGTCTGCGGCGGGGCCTGGTTCGGGGCTTGCGCGGGAGCCGGTGGCGTCGTCGACTTGCCAGGCGACGCAGCTGCCGCGCCGCCGGCGGCCGCGATCGTCAGCGCGTACCGGCCCGTCTCGCCCGCGTACGCGCTCGTGACGATGATGGTGTACTGGCCCGCGGTCGGCAGCTGCACCGTGACGTTCACGCCCAAGCCGGCACCTGGGCTGTCGTCGACCTCGATCACGGGGCGATCGTCCGGACCCAAGAGGATCAAGTACGGGTCGAACTCGCTCGACGTGAGCTCGATGACGACCTGGTCGCCCCCGACGCCCTCGAACGTCACGCGGTCGAAGTACTCGCCGGACGCGAGTTGTGCGTCGCCGGGTCCGAGGTTACTGGCGCCAGCGGAGGCGACGCCAGCGAGCGGCGTCACCAACGTGAACGCGGCCAGCGCGACGAGGTGGCGCGGCCATCCGAGGGAGCGCACGGTTCGTGCGGCACGGAGCGTGGGTTTCGTTTGCACGAGCGGATGATACTGCTAGGCAACTCCTGGCCGTCTAGGTACCGCTTCCCGCGGTGGCCTCGGCGAACGCCAGCACGTGCCCGTCGCGGTCGATGCTGTACGCCACGTCGTCTCCCCAATCGCGTGGCGCCAGTGGGCTCAACTCGGTCGCGCCATTCCGCAAGGCGCGAGCGTGGTACGCGGCGGGGCCATCGACGCGCAAGTAGAGTTCGGCCCGCGGCACGCCGCGCGCCGAGGCTGGGTCCGGAAGCGCGTCACCAAGCAACCGCCGGATCCCGCGTTCGGGCATGAGCCCCAGCACCGCTCCGCCGCCCAAGTGGAACTCCGTCATGCCGGGAACGTCGAGATCCGGCTGCCGAGCGAGGACGCTCGCGTAGAACTCGCTACTCGTGCGCTGATCGGCGACGTACAGGATGAGGTGCGCGGCTCGGACCATACGCGGGCATGGTACCCGTGGCGCGGCGCGCCCGGTACGAGCGCGATGGCGGTCCGTGTCGTCGACCGCGAGACCGACGGCCGAGGGGTTCGGTCACTGGCTCGGTCACGGGCTCGGTCACGGGCTAGCTCACGGGCTAGCTCACGGGCGCGGTCA
>CAZOTV010000018.1:0-32206 GCA_964582795.1 uncultured bacterium | reverse complement strand
TCACGGGCTCGGTCACGGGCTAGCTCACGGGCTAGCTCACGGGCGCGGTCACGGGCTCGGTCAAGAGCGCGGTCACGGGATCTGCCGCGCTAGCCCAACCAGGACCAGCACGTTGATCACCAGGCCGATCAGCCCTTTCTGCACCAGCATCTGCGTACTTCCATCCCAGTAGAGCACCAGGACCAACGACGAGACCACGGCCGACACGGTCAGTAGCCAGCGTGCCCAGTCGGCATGGATGGTGACGCCGATACCGCTGACGAAGAACAAGATGCCCGCGATCGGGAACAAGACACCGGCCAACGTGAGCACCGCCGACTCGGAGAGGAAGCGAGAGAGCACGAACGACGCCCCGGTCCACCCCATCTCGGGCTTGAACGCGACCAACCGCCAGCTCAACGTCGCGGGCCAGAAGTGCACCAGGCCGTGAAGCGCCAAGAAGATGCCGTAGATGGTGAGCATGGGGTTCGCCTCCGATCTCGGGCGCGGGACCCTGGCGCGTTACCTCCATCCTCGCCGCGCCTTCAACTCCGATCGTACGCGTCATCCGTCGGCCGGACCAGATCTCGGCGGGCGTCCCGCGGGAGCGCCTGCGCGCCGGACCATGTCGCGCGGAGGACGTGACACCAACGGGCCAGAAACGAAGGTGCTACCTTGGACCCTCGAACGCTCAGCCGTCACGCCCGAGCCCCGCCGCCGCGGAGGGACGCACGAGATGTCGAACGACGAACTCCTCGACACCCTCTTCGAGGGTCGACCCCACGCCTTGGCGCCGGTCGTGGCGGCGTGGCTGGCGTCCTCGCGCCGGTTCGCCCTGTTCGCGCGCGATCACCACACGAAGATCCGGAAGACCCTTCGCGCCGTTCAGGATCCTGAGAGCATCCGCGACCTCCACCTCGAACTCGAGACCGCCTACCAGTTCACGCTGGCGAAGTCCCTGACGCCCGTGTACGAACCCGCGACGAGCGCTTCGCGCGGCCCGGACTTCGCGGTGCGCTTCACCACCAGCCTCGAGTTCATGGTGGAGGTCACGAGGTTGCGCGCCGAGTCGGACGCGACGACGGTGCCAGAGCCGGAGCGCGCCGAGTCGAACGCGACGACGGCGCCAGAGCCGGAGCGCGCCAAGGCCATCGACGACGAACTCGGTCGCGGTACGCAAGGCGCCCTATCCGAGCGGCGCCTTGCCGGCATACTGGCCGCGAAGCTCGGCCAGACGGTCACAGGCCGCGTCAACCTCTTGATCATCGGCTTGGACGCTCCGCCGCCCTCGGCCGACGAGCTCGACGCTGCGCTCAGGCGCATCCGGCGGCGCGTGGAAACGAGCGATGCCGATGCGATTCGACGACAAGGGTTCACCAGCCGTGGCAACTACCTGCGCCGCGCCGAGACGCTCAGCGCCATCCTGGTTCGCCCCGCCCCGGATCCGTCGCGAGAACCAAGGCCGGCTCCGCCACCGCGGGTAGCGCTCTGGTCGAATCCGCGGGCGGCGGTGCCGCTTCCCACCAAGGTTCGATCGGCGGTCCTGCGGGTCGTAGCGACGAGTACGGAGGCCCATCGGCACGTGGATGCGCGGCCGTGATGCTCGCGGCGACCATAGCCGGTTGACTTCGGTTCGGCGTCGTCCCTACACTCGCCCCCACACCCGGACGCGCTTGGCCCGACGGCGAGCACGTTGGCCCGACGGCGAGCACGGGAGTCGGGGCCAGGATGCCGCACAGGATGCCGAAGCAGGAGGTAGCGACGTGACCCGACCCGGCGCACGCCAGAAGATCGTTCCTTACCTGTGGTTCGATGACCAGGCGGAGGAAGCGACCGCCTTCTACGCCTCGCTGTTCGCGGGAAGCAGCATCCGCGACGTGACTCGTTACGTCGATGCAGGACAGGAGATCCACCAACGCCCCGCCGGTAGCGTCATGGCCGTAGACTTCGACCTTGCCGGGTATCGCATGGTGGCCCTGAACGGCGGACTGATGTTCCGCTTCACGCCGGCGATCTCGTTCTACGTGACCGTCGAGGAGAAGGACGAGGTCGACCGGCTCTACCACGCGCTGGTCGACGGTGGGATGGCGATGATGCCGCTCGACACGTACGACTGGAGCCCGCGTTACGCCTGGGTGCAGGACCGCTACGGGCTCACCTGGCAACTCACCCAGGGGCGGGTGGAAGAGATCGGCGCGGCCATCGTTCCTTCCTTGATGTTCGTGACCGAGCGCCCCGTCGCCGAAACGGCGATGCAGCGCTACACCTCCGTCTTCGAAGACGCTCGCGTGATCGCCGCCCACCACTACCCACCCGGATCGCCCGGCCCCGAGGGCGGCGTGATGCACGCGCGCTTCCACCTTGCCGGACAGCCGTTCACGGCGATGGACGCTTCGGCCGGCATGCACGCCTTCGGCTTCACCGAAGCGATCTCGCTGATGATCCAGTGCGACTCGCAGCAGGAGATCGACCACTACTGGGACGCCCTCACCGAAGGCGGCGATCCCGCCGCGCAGCAATGCGGCTGGCTGAAGGACGCGTACGGCGTGTCGTGGCAGGTCGCGCCGCGGGAACTCAGCGAGATGCTCTCAGGCGCCGACCCTGAAACGGCGAATCGCGTCACCAACGCGTTCTTACAGATGAAGAAGTTCGATCTGGAGGCGTTGCGGGAGGCGTATCGGGGGTAGGCGGGGCGAAGCCCGGCGAGCTCGGACCTGCCCCGTGCGTTCCGCGCCGATCCGACACCTGGCGGGATCCGCCGCAGCCATCACCAGGACGTCGGGAGGAACCGTCCCACGGTCGGTCTCCTATGGGGCCGTGCTGCGCCACGTCGATTGCGTCCCGCCTGACGTCCCCACACGTGGGGATGCCGGCTCCCCACGTCGGTTCGTACCTTCTGCTCGTCGGGGCGAGCGATCACCACCTCCACGCGAACTCGCCCCCAGGCGGAAATGGCCGCCAGAAAGGGACCCCATGACAAACGGACAGATCGCCACGGCGCTAGCTCTCGGAGCCGGCCTCCTTGCAGTCCTTGCCGTCGGCTTCTTCACCGGATTCGTGAACACCTGGCCCGTCATCGTGTTCGTCTTGGTAGGCGCCTTCCTGCTCAACCGGAAGTGACGAGCGAGTAGGGCCCGTGCCCAGCACGAAGAGGCGATGGTGCGAAGGTCGGACGAGCGCGACACCATCGCCCATGTCCCCCGTGTCCGGGACGCGGGATGGCACGGGCAGAACCTCGATCCCGGCGCAGGAGACGTCACGGCTCGCCACGAACCGCGATGCTGCCCAGCGCGTCCCCGCGGCGGGCAGAACGACCTCCTGTCCTATACTCCCTCATGCCGACGCCGATCCTGGGCACGAAGCTGTTCGCTCCTCGGCCCAGGCCCGACGACGTGCGGCGCCCACACTTGACCGATCGGTTGCGGGAGGGGTTTCACCGCAAGCTGACGCTCGTCTCCGCGCCGGCAGGCTTCGGCAAGACCACCGTGGTTGGCGATGCCATCGCCGGGTGCGGACGCCCTGCGGCCTGGCTCTCGCTCGACAGCGCGGACAGTGACCTTCGTCGCTTCCTGGCGCACCTCGTCGCGGCCCTCAAGACGGTCGCGCCCTCGGTCGGGGACGGCGTCGAGGCCGCCCTCGAGGCCCGGCACCTCCCGGGCACCCCGCCGCTCCTTACGTCCTTGATCAACGACATCACCGCGATGGATCCGCACGTCCTCGTGCTCGACGACTACCATGCCGTCGACAGCCCCGACGTGGACACTGCGCTCGCCTTCGTCGTCGACCACTTGCCGCCGCAGAGCCATCTCGTCATCGCCAGCCGCGAGGACCCTCCCCTAGCGTTGGCCCGGCTTCGCGTGCGTGGCCAGCTCACGGAACTGCGGGCGGCCGACCTGCGCTTCCGTCCCGAGGAGGCCGCCCACTTCCTCAACGAGACCATGGGGCTGAACCTCTCGCCGGACCTCGTTTCCGCGCTCGAGGTGCGCACCGAAGGCTGGATCGCGGGCCTTCAGATGGCGGCGCTGTCGATGCAAGGCCGCGACGACCCCAGTGCGTTCATCGAGACGTTCACCGGAAGCCACCGCTTCGTACTGGACTACCTGGTGGACGAAGTCCTGCAGCAGCAGAACGAGCACGTACGCTCCTTCCTGCTGCGCACGTCGATCCTCGACCGGTTGTGCGGCCCTCTGTGCGACGCCGTGACCGCTGACCCTGCCGGCAGTGGCCAAGAGACCCTGGAGTTCCTCGAGCGCGCCAACCTGCTGCTCGTGCCGCTCGACGGCTCGCGCCAGTGGTACCGCTACCACCACCTCTTCGCCGACGTTCTCCGCTCGATGCTGCAACGTGAGCGGCCGGCAGAGGCGCCGAACCTCCATCGCCGAGCCAGCTTGTGGTACGAGCGCAACGACCTCACGGCCAAGGCCGTCGGTCACGCCTTCGCCGCCGAGGACTACACGCGCGCGGCCGATCTCGTCGAAGCCAGCTGGGGGGCCATGGACCGAACCTACCAGTCCGGAACGTGGCTCGGATGGGCGAAGTCGTTACCCGACGACCTGGTCCGGGAGCGTCCGTGGCTCGGCGCCGGCTACGCATGGGCGTTGCTGGATGCCGGCGCCATGGAGGCCGCCGAGCCGCACCTGGTCGACGTGGAGCACTGGCTCGCGGCACACGCCCCGGAAGGACCGGCCGGCAGGGACACCGATCGCGGGGAAGAGGTCCGGCTGCTGGCGATCACCGTCGCCAACGGCCGCGCCTACCACGCCAACGCCGTGGGTGACGCTTCGGCAGCGGCCAGGCACGCTCGGCGCGCGTTGGAGCTCCTGCCCGAGAGCGAGCACTTCGAGCGCGCACTAGCTGCGTTGCTCCTTGGCTGTGCTCAATGGTCGATCGGTGACCTGGAGGATGCCCGCAGCACCCTGGCCGAAGCCGCAGCCACCATGTGGTTGTCGAGCAACGTGCCGTTCGCGATCTCCTTCACCTCCTACCTGGCGGACATCGTGGTGGCCCAGGGCCGCCTCGGCGAGGCAGCGAGGATCTGCCAGGACGCCATCGAGCGTGCTCGGCTGCAGACCGATGGGGTCCTCGACGAGACCGCGGTGCTCCACCTCTGCCTATGCGAGATCCACCACGAGCGCCGCGAAGACGGTGCTGCCCAGGAGCACATGGCCGTGAGCGCGGCACGCGGGGAGTTGGTGACGTTCCCGTCCTGGTATCGGCGTTGGCCGCACGCACGAGCGCGCCTCGCGGTAGCCGCAAGGGACCTGGACCAGGCGCTCGAAGCGCTCGCGGACGGTGAGCGGCTGTTCTACCGACACTCCGTCCCCGACGTGCGCCCCCTCTCGGCCATGAAAGCGCGCGTGTGGATCGAGCAGGGCCGGCTGTCCGAGGCAGGCGCCTGGGCAAGCGAGCGGCGGCTGTCCATCGACGATGACCTCACGTACCTGCGCGAGTACGAGCACATCACCCTCACTCGGCTGCTCGTGGCGAAGACCAGACGCGACCGCGTCCCCGACGCGGCGCGCGGCGCCCTTGCCTTGCTTGCCCGCTTGTTCCAGGCAGCGGAAGCGGGCGGCCGTAGCGGAAGCGTCATCGAGATCCTGGTCCTGCAGACGATCGCCCACGATGCTCTGGGGGACTCCGGCGCCGCGCACGCCACCTTGGAGCGGGCCCTGACGCTGGCCGAGCCGGAAGGCTGGGTCCGGCCGTTCACGGACGAAGGCGAGGCGATGGTTCGTCTGGTGTCGGAGGTCGACCCTGGCGGACCCACGGCGGCGCATGCGAACCGCGTGCTGGAAGCGGCTCGTGTGCAGCCTCCGACACGCCCGACACAGGGCGCCCCACACACGGCGGGGCGGGCACCGTCGAACCTCGCCGAGCCTCTGAGCGAGCGTGAGCTGGAGGTGCTGCAGCTGATCGCACTGGGGCTCTCGAACCGCGAGATCGGCGACCGCCTCTTCCGCGCGCTGGACACCATCAAGGGGTACACCCGCACGCTGTACGGCAAGCTTCGCGTCCGGAGCCGCACCGAAGCGGTGGCCCGTGCGCGCGAGCTCGGCGTGCTCGACAACTAGTCCTGCCCAGCCCGGGCCGTCCGGTCGTCGGCCCTGAAAAGGCGTCTTGCACGGCACGTAGCGGCGCCCCCGGTTTCGGCGCCACCCCCGAACCACACCGCGGTCCACACCTTCGTGTCTACCGGCCTACACCGACCTGCCGCTAGCCTCCACGGGTCGAGCACGAGGCATGGCTCGACCCACGAAGGGAGGATCGTGTCGGAAGAGCGGACACCGCGCGCAGAACCGGGCCCCCCGGACCGTTGGGAGATCCGGGTGGAGGGCCACCCGAGCGATCGTTGGGCCGACTGGCTCGAGGGCATGACCGTGACACCCGGTGATGACGGCTGCACCATCCTTGCCGGGCAGATCGTCGACCAGGCGGCGCTGCACGGACTGCTGAAGCGACTGCGGGATCTGGGCGTGCCGATCGTGTCGGTCGCCCGCGTCGAATCGTCTACCGCCGGACGGAACCGGCGAGAAGGAGGAACATCATGAGCATGCAGAGACTGGGCGGCCTGGCCGCCATCATCGAGGCAGCAGCGTACGTCTTCGGGATCGCCGTTGGATTCTCGGCCCTGGCCCCCTTCATGGCGGGAACATTCGGTCCGCTGGAGACGGTGACGTTCATCGCCGAACATCACGCCCTGCTATACGTCTGGAACGCCATCATCTTGCTGCTGTTCGGCGGCGTCCTGGTGGTCCTGGTACTCGCCCTGCATCGTCACTTGAGGAACGCAGCCCCCGGCCTCGTAGCTACGGCCACCGCCTTCGGGATCATCTGGGCCGGCCTGGTAATCGCCAGCGGCATGATCTTCAACGTGGGAACGAGCATGGTCGTCGATCTGATCGCCACCGACGCCGGCGGCGCCGCATCGACCTGGCAAGCGATCTCCATCGTGCAGGACGGCCTGGGCGGTGGCAACGAGCTCGTCGGCGGCCTCTGGACGTTGTTGGTGAGCTGGGCGGCTCTCCAGGCTAGAGCGCTGCCGCGTGTCCTGAACCTGCTTGGCATCGCCGTGGGCGTCGCCGGCGTGATCACCATCGTCCCCGGCCTGAGCTCGGTGGGCATCGTCTTCGGGCTCGGTCAGATCGTGTGGTTCGCCTGGCTCGGCATCGCCATGGTCCGCACCCGAGCCCGCGCCACCAACGAACGAACCGCCGCCGCCGCCACGTTCGCGTAGCGACAACTTCCTTCTGGCCACGGCCACGTTCCCGCGGCGCCCCGTCGTTCCGGCCGCGTTCCCGCCAAGCCCATCTCCCGCTGCCAACTTCGCGTAGCGCCAACCACCCTGGAGACTCGACCATGCATACCTCGACCCGAACGACTACGACCGGCCCATCGTCCTTCCGCGCGAAGAGCGCCTGGCTCTCCCTCATCACCATCCTGGTGGCGTTCGGCACCTACTTCGTACGCGTCCTGCCTGCCGGCGGCGAGACGACCACGAGCCACGTCGTCACCCTCGCCGTCGTGGTCTTCGTGTTCGTGTCCGTGCAGGTGGCGGGCCACCGGATCCTCGCCACCGCGTTCGCCGAGGACGCCCGACGGACGCCGAGCGCGTCCGAGCGCAGCGCCGAGCTACGGGCGCACCGGATCGCGTACTACGTGCTGACGATCGGGGTGTTCGCGGCGTTCGCCCTCGCACTGGGAGGCATCCCGTCTCTCACGAGTCCGTTCTGGCTATCCCACACCGTGCTGCTGTTCTTCGTCCTCGCCGAGCTGACCAAGTACGCCGCTCAGCTCGTGCTGTATCGCCGTACGGACCCGTCGCTCGCCGCTCGATGACGCGCAGCGCTTCGCCGGCGCCGGAAGCCGGGAACCGGGTTCGCCTGCGTAGGATCGGACTGGCGCTGCTGGCGTTCGCCGTCAGCTACCCGGCCGTCGCGCTCGCGTTGATCGCGTCGCAGCCGCTTGCGGGCCTCGCACCCGGTGCCGGCGAGGGCGGACTCGACTTCGATGCGCTTCGGGACGCAGAGGCGTCGGGGTTGCCTGCACTCGAGACCTTCGAAGCCCGGGACGCGACCACGCTGGCCTTCCGCACGTACCCAAGTGCCTCCCCTACCGGAACCGTGCTCGTGCTACTGCACGGTTCCGGCTGGCACGGCATGCAGTTCGCCTCCCTGGCCAGCTACTTGAGCGCGAAGGGGATCGCACACGTGGTGACTCCCGACCTACGCGGGCACGGCTTCGCTCCGACGCGCCGCGGCGACGTCGACTACGTGGGGCAGCTCGAGGACGACCTGGCGGACCTGATCGAAGTGCTCAGGCGCCGCTACGATTCCCCGCGCGTCGTCGTGGGAGGCCATTCCTCGGGCGGCGGACTGGCGATCCGGTTCGCAGGCGGCTCCTATGGTGGCGTCGCCGACGCGTACCTTCTCCTTGCGCCGTTCCTGAAGCACGACGCCCCCACGACCCGCAGGAACGCCGGCGGCTGGGCCCAGCCGCTGACCCGTCGTATCGCAGGACTCACGATGCTCTCGGCCATCGGCATCCATGGGTTCGATCGCCTCGCGGTCATCCGCTTCGCCATGCCGAGGTTCGTGCTCGAGGGCCCGTACGGGGCAACCGCGACCACGTCGTACAGCTACCGGCTGAACGCCTCGCTCGCGCCCCGGCCGAACTACGGCCACGACCTGGGCGCCATACAGCAGCCCTTCCTGCTCGTCGCAGGCGCAAGGGACGAGGCCTTCATCGCCGAGCTGTACGAGCCGACCATCTCGCGCTTCACCGAGGCCGGCACGTACGTGGTCCTGCCCGAGGTAGGTCACCTCGATCTGCTGACGGAGCCGCGAACGCTACAGACCGTTGCCGGCTGGCTCGACGCCGCACACTAGAACGATGACGCAACCGGAGGTCTCGTGGCACGGGGCCACCGGCGCGGTTCCGTGGGGGGCGCTAGTCCCCGAGGCCCTTGAAGACGACGATCCGCCGGGGCTCGAACGCGGCCGCAAGAACACGCCATCGGTCTGCACGCTCCAGCGCTACGCCACGGCCGTGCGGTGCGGGATCAAGATCGAACTCGTGCCGATGGCCGGATGACGAAGGGCGCGGTCACGTGCCCGGGCCCCCTCGGTTGCTGGTGGGCACCACGATACTTGCACCTGTGACCCCCCACGAGTGGATCTCATCGGGGGCTTCATACGCCCCCAGACGTCTTCCTGGAATACGGCGCCGAAAGGTGCACCTCGCTCGAGCGTCTCGCCTCATCGCCTCTCTTCGCGGTGGAATTGTCGGAATGCTATCGGCACGATTCCACTCGACGGCTCGCACCACGGAGCAACGCCACTTGCCAACCGCACCCATGTCCACCATAGTGGCCCTACTCCAGTCAGGTCGGGCGGGTCTTGCCGGTATACGCCACCCCGAGTCTGAACACGGTCAACAGCACGCCGGTGACTGCGGACGCGACGAGTGCAAGGCCGAAATCGGGTGAGAAGCGAATCAAGGTCCTGATCGGCGTGCCGAACAGCCTCGGCACTAGAGAGAGGAAGACCCACGCCGCGACGCTTGTGGTGAGCAGTGGGAACCACAGACTGAACAGGCCGAAAGCACCGGACTTGGCGCGAACCTTGGCCCGGTCGAACCAAACCTTGATCATGCCGAGGACGAAGATGATCGGCAGGACCACCAGACCGATGAACAGAGCCTTCCGGGACCATCCGCTCCCGGCGCTGTCGTAGCCGAGGCCGAGCGCCCGATCGGCGATGCCGACGCGGAGGTGGACCGTCTCTCCGAATCCCATCCCACTGCCGCCGTTGACGAGCACGATGACCGCCTTCTTCTGCGCAGGAAGCATGGTCGCGAGCGTTTCGACGCCAGGGCTGATCCCGTCATGCCACACCACCCCAGCGCCGGGATCCAGCTTCCAGCCAAAGCCGTAACCCGGCGATGCGTCGCTGGCTGGGCGCATCATCAGGGCCTTGCCTTCGGCGCTCAGCACATCGTCCTCACCGTTCATCATCATCGCCAGATAGCGCGCCAGATCGCTTGCGCTCGCAACGACTCCGCCTTGGGGGGCCGTCACGCGGTCCGTCGTGTTGTCGGACATCGGCAGTCTCGTTCCGAACCACGGCCGGTGCCCGGTCGCCATGGAATCATGTACCCGGCCGTCAGCGACGAAGCTGTGGTTCATTCCGACCGGCTCCAGGATGTTCGTCGCCACATAGGTCTGGTAGTCCCGTCCGCTCACGACTTCGATCAAGCGGCCAAGGATCTCGTAGTTCGCATTCGAGTACTGCCACGTTTCGTCGGGCCCGTGGGCAGGAGTCACCCGTGCCAACCCGTCGACCTCACGCGCAAGATCGTCCTTCCCGCCGGTAGCGTGCGGATGTCCGGCGTTCCCTTGCAGTGTCGAGAAGCCGCTCGTGTGGCTGAGCAACTGCCTGACGGTGATCGCGCCGGCGGGACGGCTAGAGAACTCCTCGAGGTATAGGGAGAGTTCGGCATCCAGGTCGATCTTGCCCGCCTCCACCAGTTGCATCACGGCGAGTGCCGTGAAACTCTTCGAGATCGAGCCGATCACGAACGGCGTGTCAGGCGTGACGGCCGTGTCGCCTCCAGCCTTGACGACCCCCCGCGCGCCAGCCGACGTGGCGACGCCGTCGGCAACGACGGCGTACGCCAGACCGGGAACGCTGGATGCGGGCATGGCGCGATCGACGAACTCCTCGATCGATCCTCCAGGGTCACCGGAAGCCAGAGCGACGTTCATGCCGAGCACCAGGGAGGCAAGCGCAAGCCTTACCAGCAATCGCGGGATCCGCATCGGCCGCCCGCTGCAAGCACGCGGGGACGTATCGGATGTCACCGCCACATCCCACCATGGATGGGCGAGTTCGTCGGAGCGGCATGGAGCTGCAGACGATCAACGGTGCACGGTCCGCTATCCAGGTCTAGGTCCAGGTGGGTGGCATTGAGTCCAGTCATGACGTCGCTCCACCTAACCTGGTCGCACTGGCTATGGAGGGCGTTCGAGTCTAGGCATTCGACGAACGATTGTCAAGGTCGGACCGAGGTCCTTGGCCCGAGCGTGGCCCCACGCGCACACGTCCGGCCGGGCCAATCCAACGGCGCGGTAGACACCACGGTGACGAGACCTCGTCTGTTGCTTGCCGGTTCCGCCCACGGCAAGCGGCCGAGCCGCGACCTACCGGCTCGACTCGGCCGCGAACGCCGCAGCGATGCCGTCGAGGATAAGCTCCAGTCCAAACTCGAACTCGTTGCCATAGGCGTACCCCGGTTGCAGCACGAGATCCGTTGCCATCTCTGCCAGGTACGGAAACGTCTCAGCCATCGCGTCCTGCTGCGCCATGATGTCCTCCGTTACGGCGCCGATATCACCGGAGGGATCGGACGGCAACGACACCTCTTGCTGCGCGAACCCCAGCACGTAGCTATCAAGGACCGCGATCGCGTGGCCCGTCAAGGACATCGAGAAGCCAGCCGCGAGGAAACAACCGATCACCGAATCCAGATGACCGAGCGTCGCCGGGCCCGGTGACGTTCGCGCCTTCATGGCAATGGCCCAGGGATGCCTCGCGAGCACACGCCGCGTCGACTCCGCCCTCTCGCGCATCGCGGAGCGCCACTCCTCCCCCGCCCTCGGCGTCGTGAACTCGGAGTGGACGACGTCGAGCATCCCGTCGAGGAGATCGCTCTTCCCATTCACGTGGTAGTACAGCGACATGGCCTCGACGCCGAGCTCGACCGCCAACTTGCGCATGCTCAACGACTCCAGGCCACGCTCGTCAGCGAGAGCCACCGCAGCCCGTATCACCCGCTCTCGCGTCACCGGCTCCCTGACCTTCGGCCTCGCCATAGACATCACCTTACACCGTATGGTAGGCTCATGCCACTCGGGCCTACAACCTACGGTCGAATTACGGAACGTGATAGGACCT
This sequence comes from uncultured bacterium, assembly GCA_964582795.1. Lineage (GTDB taxonomy): Bacteria > Deinococcota > Deinococci > Deinococcales > Trueperaceae > CAZACZ01. Next base: position 20,276 of record CAZOTV010000018.1, on the reverse strand, counting down.
CCCATGAAGCACTCCCGCACCATCGCCCGCTCCGTCGGAACGCTCATGCTCGCCGCCTTCCTCCTGTACGGCATCGGAACGATCTTGGCGACCACCACGGCCCCGGACAGCGCCGCACCGTCGATCGGGGTCATCATGATGCTCCTCAACACGATCGCCGTGATCGCGATCGGCGCGCTCATGTACCCGATCCTACGGCCGCACTCCGCGCCCGTGGCCGCCGGATACGCGGCCACCCGCCTGTTCGAAGGCGCGTTGCTCGCGGGTGGCGCGATCGCGCTCACCACGGGCGCCGCCGCCACCAACGACCTCGCCTACAACATCGCCATGGCCGGTCTGGGCATCGGAAGCCTTTTCTTCTGCGCCGTGCTCTACCGAGCACGCCTCATACCGCGCTTCCTAGCAGCCTGGGGATTCGTCGGCTACGCCGCCTTCGCCACCGGCTGCGTGCTCGAACTCCTCGGCGTCGCCGGAGCTGGCCTTCCCGCCGCCATCCCGGGCGGCCTGTTCGAGCTCGCCTTCGCCACCTGGCTCCTGATCCGCGGCTTCAACGCGCCCGCCGCCATCCCCGTCGCGGCCCAGGCGCGCACCAGACCGATCCCAGGTTGAGCGGCCGCATCCCCATCCAAACCGACACGACGATCGTCGGCTAGCTTGGGTTCGCTGAGTGCACAAGAACGTGGTCTTCCCCGTCACCAGGTTTCGCCATGTCTTGGACACGGAGTGCGCTCGAGAAGCAACTCCACTTGCCGACCTCATTGGGTAGCTGGGGACCTCGCTGCGGTCCATCACAACAAGACGCGCCTGCGGTTCGTACCGAGCTCGCAGGCCGTTCTTGTTGTGCGTGCGCTTTCCCGTGGTGGGCGGCACAGGATTTGAACCTGTGACCCCTCGCGTGTGATTGAACCCTGTAGGCCACGGCTGGCAACGCCTCGCCACGGATAGTAGTACTAGACGGCGTCATCCTGGCGCCGCCTCGATTAGCACATGCTTGAGAGAACCTAGGTAGGCAGACCATTGGCAGACCGAGCAACGGGCCGAGGTTCTACGAACTCTGCAAACCCCCAACTTCACTGCAGTGGAGTCCCCCCGGTGAACTCCATGACGCGCAGGTCGTGCTCCTTGAGGGGGCAAGGCACTTCGCTCTGGGCGGGTCAGCGCATGACCGCTCTGCCCGCGGAATCACGCTGCATGGTGAGCGCACCGACTCTCACCTACAACCCCTTGACGTCCTCGCTGCTCACGCGTTGCGTGTCGATTGCCGGCGCGAACAGGTCCGCGACGCCCTCCAAGAGCTGGCCCTTCAAGGCGCCCATCTGGTTCGCGTGCCCAAGGTACTCGCGCGCCAGCTTAGCTAGGAGCTTGTTCTGACTCGCGGCTTCGGGAACGGTCTTGATCTTGGACTCCAGCGACTGGCTCGGACGCTTCCTCCTCCAGCAACGCCACTTCCGGGAGGCGCACCGGTTGGCACAAGAGAGTTCTGACTACACTCCGGGGTCCGGGGCTGGTCGTGACACGTCGTACACAGGCGGGGTGAGGTGGTAGACCACGGTTAGGTGGTGCGCTTGATGCGCGCAAAGGCCTTGCGGTTTGCAGGGCGCGGAAAGACCGCCCGGCGCTCGCTCGCGGCATCGCCTGGGCACTGGACATTCGACCTTGCGGCTCGATTCGTGTGGCGATGCGCCGGTCTATTCGTCGGCCGACGACTCTTCAAACGTCCGCACGCACGACCGGTGGATGTATGTGGTCCTGCACGACGGTTCTTCGGGCGCTTCCTGGGCCCCACGGTGCTGGCTAGCTAGGGCGTCGAGCTCGTCACCAGGATCTCTTATATACGCGATGGATCGAGGATGGCCACATCACCACTCGGCAGGCTTGTTGCCCCGACGGGCCAGCTAGGGGCACAAACTACACAAAGTCTACAGTTTGTGCTAGAGTGGGCGAATGGTCGATTCGGGCGGCTCTCTGGTTGGAGTGCGCGAAGCCGCACGAATGTTGCATGTCCACGAGAACACCGTGCGGAACTGGGTGAGGAATGGGCTTCTTGCTGCGGTGGAGCTTCCCGGTTCCAGGTATCTCAGATTCCGGCGGGATGATGTCGCGAAGTTGCTGAAGGAGCGCGAGAGCGCGAGCGACGCAAGTCGCGATCCATCGCCGGCCAGCGGCCTTGTGGGGGCAGATGTGCTCTCTCGGCTGCCGACGAGACGCGCTCAAGAGCTGTTGCCGCACTTGGTTCGGCGCCTTCTTCAGGTGAGCCCAGGGGTGCGTGGTCTATCAGTGCGTGTCGGTGAAGGGATCACGGCTGAAGGCTGGGATGCCATTGTACTCGACTCAGCTGGAAGTCCGTGGGTGCCTTCAGGGGAGTCAAGGTGGGAGCTCGGCACGGGCAAAGACCCGCGTGCCAAGGCGCAGAAGGATTACGACAAGCGAACCAAGAATGCACTTGGGGCTGATCGTGAGCGGGCGACCTTTGTATTCGCAACTAGCCGTCGAAGCCCCGCCCTGAAGAAGTGGGCCGACGAACGGCGTGCTGAGGCGAAGTGGAAGGACGTCCAGGCCCTAGATGCAGATGACCTAGAGGCGTGGCTCGAGGCCAGCCCGTCGGTGCAGCTCTGGCTATCCGAGGAGGTCGGGTGGAGTCCAGAAGAGATCATGACGCTTCCCGTTTGGTGGAGGCGATTCTCAAGCAGGACTCATCCTCCCATCCCCACGGGACTCCTTCTAGCAGGGCGCGGCGTAGAAGCCGATCAAGTTCGAAGGCTCGTGAGAACCGAACCTGGTTCGCTGGCAGTGCGTGCGCGGTCACGTTCGGAAGCGCTTGCATTCGTGGCCGCCGCGTTGGCGGAAGCGGAGTCCGAGGCTGCGGCACCCGTCGTCGTTGCCCGTTCGCTGGACGCCTGGGGCCGGCTCTCACGTTCCCGAGATAGAAGCACCTTGGTACCCGAGTTCGAGGGTGCCAGGGTTTCGGAGGCTCTTGAGAACGGGCACAGCGTTGTCGTGCCGCTGGCATCAACTGACTTCGCGGGCGGCCTGACGGTTATCGAACTCGCTGGGCTCGATCGGCAAGGTGCTCGCGAGGCCCTGGCGGGTGTGGGTCTCCCGTTCGATCGCGCGGATGAACTGGCGGCAACAGCGTGCAGAAGCTTCGAAGCGCTGATGCGTGATACCAGGTTGGCTTGGGAGCCCTTCAGCGCTCCTTCCTGGGCGGAAGGTGACGAGAGCTTCGTTCTAGCACCACTGGTACTGGCGGGTTCATGGACGTCGGAACGAGACGATCAGGAAGTCGTCGCGGAAATCGCCGGGCGGGACTGGCCTGAGGTATCGCGGCTAGTTCGGATGTGGTCAAGTATGCAGGATCCTCCAATCGTAGATGCCGGCAGGGTTTGGCGACTTGCCTCGCCCGAGGCAGCACTTGAGGTGCTCGGTAGTAGACTTTCCCGCGACGATATCCAGCGGTTCTGTAACGTTGCCCTGAAGGTACTTTCGGAGCCAGACCCCGCACTGGGGCTAACACTGGAGGAGCGCCTCGCGCAGGGACTCAGGGGACTTCGACCGCGGTACTCGTCAGAGCTGCGACTCGGCATATGCCAAGGCGTTGCGTTACTGGCCGTGCGCGGCCAGCAGTATGTGCTTGAGGACGGTCTGACCGCCAGCGAGTACGCCTCCCGATGTGTTGGAGAGCTTCTTGATCGTGCGAACGTCGACTCTGAAGGCGTGCTGTGGCAGTCACTTTCTCGTGAGCTCCCGCTTCTGGCTGAGGCGGCACCGGATCAGTTCTTGGACGCCCTCAACAGGAACCTCGTCGACGTGCAACCTTCTCTAGCGAAGATGTTTCACGATCACGGCGAGTTTCCGACCGGGATGGCAGACTCACCCCATACGGGGCTTCTATGGGGAATCGAGCTAGTTGCCTGGTCGCGAGAACCGGGGCATCTCACGGAAGCCGCGCTAGTACTCGCGCGCCTAGATGAACTTGACCGGCCGCGCGGGAAGCTGGGCAACCGGCCCGATGCTTCGCTCAGGAAGATTCTGCTGCCGTGGCTCCCCCAAACTTCGGCGAGTCTCGACGGGAGACTCGCTGCATTGGATCAGATTCGGAAGCGATATCCCGCCCTTGCGTGGCGACTCGAGGTCATGCTGCTTCCCCATTCAGGCGACACATCATCGCGAACAACGCGGCCCCGCTTTCGCGCCTGGGTGCCCACAGAGCAGGAAGTGCCCCTGCCTGAGTACCTCCGTACCGTGAGAGAACTGGTTCTGCGTGTTATCGCGGACGCAGGTAATGACTCAGCGCGCTTTTCGGATCTTGTTCCGCTACTACCCAACCTGCCACCTGAGGACCGCGAGACGGCCATCGCGGCACTCGAGGTGTCAGCACCGCACTTCCAGGATGATGAGGCGTCGAGGGCACTCTGGCTTGCCTTGCTCAACCTGGTCGACCATCATCGAGTCCACTCTGATGCGGACTGGGCGTTAGGCGCCGCTTCGGTTGACCGGCTAGCCGATATCGCGGCATCGCTTGAGCCTAGTGACCTCGTGCTTCGCTCGGCGCACTTGTTCGATTGGCACCCACCGATGCTGGGCGTCGACCGTCACGATCATCGGGCGTGGGACCTGGCGCTGATGGCGGCCCAGGACGCAGCGATGACCGAGGTGCTCGGGGAAGGATTCGACCAGGTTAGGAGGCTTGCAGAGGAGGCGAGCGTCCGCCACCTAGCTGCTGCAAGTGCGGCGAGAGTGGCGGGCGACGAACTGCGTGAGGCCATGCTTCCCCTGCTGGGGAGAGAGGGAAGCGATGGTGAGCTTGCAGCATCCTGGGTAGGAGCAATGGCCTCAATCCACGGATCGGAATGGGCGCGTAGCTTTCAGTCCGTTATCGCCTCCTGGCCGATGAAGCGGCAGCTCAAGTTCCTGCTTGCCCTACGACCTGCGGCGCCGACATGGGAACTCCTCAGCAGGGTTGGTGACGAGGTTCGCGATACGTACTGGGAGGGCGTGCAACCACACGCTGTTCCCTCGGAGGATGTAATCTACGTGGCCGAGCAGCTACTGGAGCACAAGAGGCCGTGGGCAGCCATCAGCGTCCTTGCCGGGCACGTACACGAATCTCGTCCGCAACAGCAGCCTGACATATTCACCGGTCTCGTGCTCAAGGCGCTTGATGCAGGCGTACAGGAATCACCGACTAGAGAGCGGCCCGGTAGCATCTCGATGGCGACCTACGAGGTCGGACTGCTGCTTGACCACATCACGGCCGCGGGTGTCACGCTGGAGACGGTAGCGCAATTCGAGTGGCAGTACTTGCCCCTCCTCGAGCACGTGAGGGATCTGAAGGCCCTGTACGCGACGCTTGGCAGCGATCCCGACCTCTTCGTTCAACTCGTATGCCATGTCTACAGGGCACGTAATGAGCCACAAAAGGAGCTCGACGAACGCGCTGCAGCCCTCTCTCAGCAAGCGTGGAGGGTCTTGCATCACTGGTCAGCTTTGCCGGGTATTCGAGACGATGGGACCGTCGACGCCGACAAACTCCGGCAGTGGGTTCGGAAGGTGCGCTTTGAGCTCGCCGAGCGAGATCGCGAAGCAATCGGGGACCAGCAAGTTGGCGCCGTTCTTGCCGCGAGCCCTGTGGGCCAAGACGGAGTATGGCCGGCAGAGCCAGTACGGGACATCTTGGAAGACGTTGCCAGCAAGCATCTAGAGACTGGGCTGCGTATCGGTCGCTACAACGCCCGCGGTGTAACAAGCCGGGGGGCGTATGAAGGAGGCACTCAGGAACTCGCGCTGTCCAAGCAGTACCTCGCTTGGGCCGCCGCGGTTGGAGCCCAGTGGCCCCGGACCGCAAGGCTGCTCAGGCAGCTTGCGACGGGGTACGAGACGGAAGCGCGCCAGATGGACGAGGAGGCAAGGCGACGGGAAACTGCATAAGAACCGCGCAGAACAGCCAGCTTCGGCAATCGGACAACGGGGCTGCAGGTTGGAGTTCGCGCTCCCTCTCTCCAAAGCTACAGCACCTGTGACATCCCATGAACGTCAGATGGGTGACCCGAGTCTAGGCATTAACAGGTAGAAACCACCTCGTCCTAGCCGAGTTCGGCAGGTAGTAGGCCTAGCGGCACAATCTCGGGCGCCACCTCGCACGTGACGTCTCACAGGAAACACCACCCAAGACGGATTCACTCTAGTGGGCCGAACAGGACCCTTGCCCGTAGCCTGCTAAGTGAGACTAGACCTGCAACCGTACCGCGCTCCGCTGCCCGTTCCCGGAGAGTGGTCCAGGACAGCGGTCTCGTCGTTCGCGCTGTCGTGAAACCGCCGTCGTCCACGCAGTAGTGGATCGGGATGGAGGCAGCTGGGCCCGTCGATGCCCTCACAAGCAGTCCCGGCCGCAGAGCTTGTGCGTTGGACCACTGCGACGGCGCCGGACGCACCGTCCGCGAGACGTTGTATGAGCAGGTCGTGAGTGGGACGTTCCCCACGACTTCGCGAGCGCCGCAATCGTTCCTGGGGAGCGCCCTTTCTACATATTCGTCAACGAACTCATCCCAATGCGTCCGACTCAACAGTCTCGGGGATGTACACACGCTGCAGCGGGAGCAAGCCCTTGTACTTCGCATCGAGCTGGTCATAGCGCTCGAGGACGAGATCGGCCAACTCCTCACTGTCAATCAGTCGCAGGTTCCCCTTGTCGTGGGCGAACGTCAGGGCGGGCTTCGTGAACGAGCCCAGCGTAACGAACAGCCCGTACTCCCCATTGCTGATGTTGCCGTAGAGGGACGCGACCGTTGCGTTGCCTACCGAACCTTCACCTGCCTTGACCTGTACCTTGACGATGGGCGGTTCAAAGCCGAGCTCGTCGCGACTCGCCAGGATGTCGATGCCACCATCGGGCCCAGGTGGGGCCACGCGGGTGTGGTACCCCATCGTCTCCAGCAGGTGGGCGACGAAGTGGGTGAACGGGTGGCCCTTGAGCTCGCGGGTCAGCGTCTTGAGCACGAAGTCCCGCGTGCTCTGGCGGATCTCCGACACCACCAGCGCTACGGTCTCGTCGCGGCCCTCATCCTTCACCGCCGGGGCTTCGCCAGCCAGGATGCTCTGGTGTTCCTCCAGGTAGTTCTTGACCTGGAAGAAGCTCAGCGCGGAGCCAATCTCGTACAGGGCGCCTTGTGAGTACTTGGTTCTTGGCACACTCTTCAGCCACGTGACGCTTCGCTGGTGGCTGTACCCGCCTGGGGCGTTGGGGACGAAGGTGTACGGTCCCGTCACGCGCCCGAGGTGCACTTGCCGATCCACTGGCGATGGGTACGCGACGTAGTCGCCTTCCTTGAGCTCGTGGACGAAGCGATACAGCTGGCTGGCGCTGGTGGTGACGTTACCCACGCTCCGATCCGGGAAGACCTCGCGGTACATCTCCTTGAAGGCTCCGCGGTCGTCGGCGAGCGCGGACAGATTCGGTGTGCCTTTCCAGCCGAGAGCGATGACCTTCTTGCTCTTGAAGAGGCTGTCCGCGTCTCCGGTCTTTCCTGCGTGAATGCCCCACAGCACGATGTCCTGCATGCCTCACCTTATCGCGGTCCCCGTGGGTCATCTTCTTGCTGCCAACCGCGGCAGCAAGTATCGGTCATTCCACGGTGCGGCACACGCTGAAGTCGACATAGACTCCGGAACCTGGCCACAGGCCCCATGGCGCATCCCAGAGGAACACGTACTCCTCATCCCGCGTCAGCCCGTACGCCGACGTCAGGTTGACGTCAACCCACTGCACACCCTCGTGTTGCTCCTCCATGAGGGCATAGAACTCCAGGTCGGCAAGTGGCGGACCCACGAACAAGTCAGGTTCGGCGAGGATCCATCGGAAGCCCTCGAAGTTCGCACACTCACGTCCTAGGTTTCGCCGTGCCGTGGCAACGAGGTTGTGACGCTCCCACTCGGAAGGGTTGCGAGCTTGGGCCTCCCACGTCGGAGAGGAAGAGGCAATCCACCAGTCTGGGAACAGCCTCGAGTCTTGCGCGGAACCGCGCGTGTTGGCCACCAGTACGAGCGTCACCAGAAGTGCCGGGCGTGCGGCCTTACTGAGTGCTGGAACCGTCGACATCACTCGGAGCAAGCTCAGAGGACAAGGCCCAGGATCAGCAGGCCAGCTCCGACGAGCAGCACGATCACGCCAGACGTGCCCTCAACGATGAACGGACGTGCTCGGCCCTTGGACACCGCCCAGAGCCAGTAGACGAGGATCGCGGCGCCTAGGATAGTCAGGAACTGGTCCATGGCTCTTACTACCACAAACTGTACATGCGAATCTGTTCCGTGGTTCGACCCCTATTAGGTTGCATGCGAGGCACTCGGGCGGCACGTCGTGCATGGATGACGTTGCGCTCGATGTGCGCCCCAGCTAACTGGGGGTGTGGTGGTCGTAAGCCGCCAGTAGTGCGGGGACGTGGCGCTGTACCTGCCGCGCGAGTTCCGTACTGGCGCGGGTGACGGGCCGGTTCAGTTGGCCGGTTCAGTTGGCCGCTTCGCTGGTCTCGTCTCCGAACTCCGCCTCTTCTGCGGCTGCCTGCACACCGCGGAGCGCATTGCCGAAGTCACGCCAGAATTCACATAGCGCATCCCTATATCGCTCGAGATCGGACTGGGTGATGTAGATGTCCTGACCCGCTAGAGGTTGGGCAGCCGTTCCCAAAATCATGTCGGGTGGAGTGTCTCGGCGGCTTTCGGGGAGGAAGAGTTCTGGGCGGAGTCTGTGCAGTCTTCTCGCGGACGAACCTTCGCCGTGTTTGATCGCGTTTGCCGCAAGCTTCAGCTCCTCGATGGCTTTCCAGCAAGCCAGCTCGTCTCGACGGACTCCTGCACTCGCGAGCCGGCGATCTAGCTCGCGCAGGTCGTTCAGCGTAGGACCGTTCAGCGTAGGGTCGTGGTCCAGTGCGTACTCCTCTTGGGGGCTTAGGACCTGCCTCCGATGGAAGAAGAGCAGCTGTTGTTCGAACATATGGTAGAGCGCCGCAACGGCAAGGTTGAGGAACGTCTGGCGGACACCAACCAGCATCTCGTAGTGCGCGAGTCCCGCCTCAAACGATGCTTCGGCAGCCTGTGCCTCATCAAGCGCCGGATCTCCGTCACTAGATCGAATGTTCCCCAGACGCTCAAACTCCATGTCCGCGACTTCGTCAGCCTCTTCACTTGCGGTCTCGAACTGTGGCAAGACGCGTTGGGTGAGCACTTCATGGAAGTGCTTCACCTGCTTCGCGAAGACGCTCAGGAAGTAGTGGGACCAGAAGTGCGCATCGAAGTACATCCCTCGCCTCGTTCCAGCACACAGTGACCGGTTCCAAGGGCCTCTAGCCGCGTGGCCCCTGGTTCAGCAGTCGCGTCTGGGTCCCCGGGTCTCTAAGAAGGTCGTACAGCAACCCGTACAGCAGCTCCCGCCTGCCATCGTGCTCCTCCTTCAGCAGCTCCTTCGCGAGCGTCCGGTGCGTCGCCATCGCGCTCGCCACCGCCTTCATCGCTTCGGCCGGAAGATCCCCCTTCAACGCCTGCTCACGGGTGTTGTTCCGCACCTGCGCAACCACTTGCTCGTTGGCCCGCAGCTTCTCGCTGATGTGCACGAGGAAGACGATCTTGTCGGAGTCGGCGAGGTCGACGGCAAACACCTCGTTCATGCGCCGGATGAGCTCGGACAGGAGCTCCTTCTCGCGGTCCTGCGGTTCCGCCTGGCCGCCGGCGCCGCGGGGCTTGAGGAGAGGGTCCGCCTCCCCGGTGTTCCTACCTTCAGTGTCGTTGATGCCGCGGCGTTGCTCGCCCTTGATGATGCCGTACTGCAGCATACGCAGGCCGGTGAGATCGATCTGGTCGACGGGGACGCTGTCGAGCCGGCGGCGTAGGAGTCGCACGAAGTCGGCGTACGCTTCGAGTTTGGGGTCGCCGAGGTCGACGATCTGCGCGATGAACTGGTAGGTGCGCACGAACTTCTGCAGGCCATCGCGGAACAGGCTGAGTTGGTCGCGTGCCGTCGACACGTGCTCACGCGTTACCTCGAGTTGCTGCACGCCCTGGGTCTTGCCGTCGGCTTCGGCCTGCTTGATGCGTTGCTCGAGGTCCTGGAGTTGCTTCGTGAGGGCGTGGAAGTGGTCGTTGTAGCGGTCGGCGGCGGGTTGCGTGAGGGCGTAGAGCTTCTCGTGCTTGGCATGCCGCTGGACGGTGGCTTCGGCGAAGCGGTCGATCTCGTCCGGGTCGAGGATGCCAACCTTCTCCAGGGCTTGCTTCTCGTCGTAGACGACGTTGGGGTCTTGCACGTCGCTGACTCGGGCATGGCGGTAGAACTGCAGGAAGGCGTCCTGGATGGTCTTGGCGTCGTTGACGAAGTCGACGACGTAGGTGGTGTCCTTGCCGGCGGTGGTGCGATTGAGGCGCGAGAGGGTCTGTACCGCCTCGACACCGCTGACCTTCTTGTCGAGGTACATGGCGACGAGCTTCTTCTGGTCGAAGCCGGTCTGGAACTTGTTCGCCACGATCATGACGTTGAACGTCGGGGTGTCGAAGGCTCCGGCCAGGTCACGGCCGAGCAGGTCGGGGTTCATGGTGGTCTCGTTGAACTTCTGCTCGGGCGGGAACTCTAGCTTCGTGTCGTTCACCTCGCGGCCGAGGATGTCGCCGCTGAACGCCACCAGGGCGTTGATGTCCTGGATGCCGTGCTGTTCGATGTAGCGGTCGAGGTAGGTCTTGTACTTGACAGCGGCGGCGCGGCTGCTGGTGACGATCATGGCTTTCGCCTGCCCAGCGAGCAGATGCGCAACGTTGCGCTGGAAGTGCTCGACGATGAACTGCACTTTCTGCCCCACGTTGGTCGGGTGCAGCGCCACCCACTTCGCCAGGGTGCGGCGCGCTTGCCGCTTGTCCACCTTGGGGTCTTCTCGCGCCGCCAGGTGCTCGCTCAACTCGTAAGCCGTCTTGTACGTAGTGTAGTTCTGCAGCACGTCGAGGATGAAGCCTTCCTCGATGGCCTGCTGCATTGTGTACGCGTGGAACTCCACCGGCTTGTTCGCCTTCGAGAGTGGCGCCTTCGGGTCCACCTCACCGCGCCCGAACAGGCTCAGGGTCGAGTGCTTCGGCGTGGCGGTGAACGCGAAGTAGCTCGCGTTCGCTGGTGGCCGGCGCGACGTCTGCCGCAACGCCAACTTCTCCTCGGTGGTGAGCTTCTCCCACTCGTCTTCGCGTTCACCGGTGAGCACGTAGCGCAGGTCGGTGGCGCTGCTGCCGCCGGTGCTGGAGTGCGCCTCGTCGATGATCACCGCGAAGCGCCGGTCCTTCAGGCTCATCTCGCTCAGGATCAACTCCTGCGCGTACGGGAACGTCTGCAGCGTCACCACGATGATCGGCGCGCCCGCCTTCATCGCGTCCGCCAACTGCTGACTCTTGCTCCCACCCCGGTCGCTGATGGTCACCACCGCGCCCTGCCGGTGCTCGAGTTGCCGGATGGCGTTCTGCAGCTGCTGGTCGAGCACGCGCCGGTCGGTCACGAGGATGACGCTGTCGAAGTACGCCCGCCCATCGTGGTCTCGCACACGAACGAGCTCGTGCGCCAACCAGGTGATGGTCTTGGTCTTGCCGGAACCCGCCGAGTGCGCTACCAGGTACGGGTGGCCCGGGCCCTCGTCGCGCACCGCGTCGATGATCTTCGTGACCGCGTCCCACTGGTGGTACCGGGGGAAGATCAGTGTCTCGACCGTGCGAGCGCGCCCCTGCGCGTCCTCCTTCTGCTCGGTCTCCACGAACACGAACTGGTGGAAGATGCGCAACCAGTTGTCGCGCTGCAGCACGTCCTCCCAGAAGTACTGCACGGGGTACCCACCCGACACCGACGCGTTGCCAGCCCCACCGTCACGACCGCGGTTGAACGGAAGAAACACCGTGTGCGCCCCGGCCAGGTGTGTGGTCATGAAGATCTCGCTGTCACTCATCGCGAAGTGCACCACCGCCCCACGACGCTGCATCAGCAACGGCTCGGGCTTGCCCTTCAAGCTCTTCGGCTTGCGGTCGAACTTGTACTGGCGGATCGCGTCCTCGATGCCCTGCGTGAAGTCCGTCTTCAACTCCACCGTCGCCACCGGCAGGCCGTTGATGAAGAACACCAGGTCGATGGCGTTCTCGTTCTCCAGCGAGTACCGCACCTGCGGCACCACCCGCAGGATGTTGTTCCGGTACGCCGCCCACTCGTCCTGGTTGCGCTCGTCCTCCGGCCGCACGGCCGTCATGCGCACCTTGCCCGCGCCCGCCACTTCGAACCCGCCGCGCAGTACGTCGATCAACCCGTGCTTCGCCTGCTCGATGCTCTTCACCACGCGATCCAGCACGCGCCGCTCGGTGTCTGCGCCGTTCAACGCCTCCAGCTTCGCCCAAGCCTTCGGTTGCGACTCTCGGATCCACGCCAGAACGTCCCCGGGGTAGAGCGCCCTGGAACGGTCGTACGCCTCGTGCGAACCGACCACCCAACCGTTCCGGCACAACTCGTCCACGACATGCGCCTCGAAGAAGCGCTCGTGATGCGCCGTCGCCATGCCCGACACGGACCCAGGACGCGTCATGCGGGCTCCGGGACGAGCCAATCGTCCGGCGGACGCCACGAACTCACGTCGATCTGACCGGTGACGGCAGCGGTGATGAGGGCGGAGCGGCGTTCTCGAAGAAGGGCTAGCAGCTGCTCCCCCGTGTTAACCAACTCGTCATGGGCAGCGAGAAGCTCCTCGATGCGTGCAGCCGCACGGCACTGCTTAGCGGGTTCCAGAAGCGGAACCTGCAGTCGACCAACGATCTCGGGGTTGAGGTTGTTCATAGTCGAGCCAACCGACGCATCCTCGAAGTACGAGCGAGCTCGCTTCGACTTGAGCACATGCAGTGCGAACTCCGGCCGAAGTCGCTCGGTTGTCCGTATTCGGATACTTCCAGTACCGAGAAGCCACCCCTCTTGTGCCTGCCCAACAAGTGCGCAGCGTCCCATTTCGCCGCGTCGCCCCAGTACCAGATCACCGGCCCGAAGCTGGTACTGCTTCAGGCGATGTAGCGTGGCGTCGTCCACCTTCTGGGCTGTACCCGCTTCTAGACCACGTTCACCAATTGAAGACGGGTTGATGAGGGGTGTCCCTTCTGCCGCGTAGTCCTGAGCGTGCAACTGGCTGCCGAACGGGCCCGTCTGAATGCTGGATACAACCAGGCCGAGTCTTACTAGTGGACCTGCTGAATGTCGGGAGCTACTTGCCGACTGCTCTGATGGTGACTCCAGCCGACCTTGCCAGAGAACTGTGTCAGTGGTGGCTTCGAGTTGCTCACTGGCGAGTGTGCTCAGACGCTGCTGCTCTCGCACGAGCTCGTCGATGCGGGCGGTCTCGTAGTCTAAGAACGCCGCGATGCGACGCTGCGCGGTCGGAGGAGGCAAGAGCAAGGAGACATCGCCAAAGTCCTCCGGGTAGAGGCGGTTTCGTGACTCGACTATCCCTCTCGACCGTCGGTGGAACTCCGCGATATACGGCTTGCTCCGGAGCAGATAGTGCACATAGCGCGGATGGACGCCATCAGGCCGGAAAACCGCATACGAAGGACTCACGATTCCGTAGTGGTCGGAGACCCCGAGGGCGCTCTTCCAAGCCAGCATGATGTTCATGACCAGGTCGCCCGGTTCGCACCGACGATAGCCAACCAACGACTCAGCACGGCTCAAGTGCTCATCGCTGCCGATTAGCTGATCTCGTGGCACTACACCCCGGTGCTCGGTCACCGACAGAAGGCGCTCAGTTCCGGTGGTGGTAGAATCTTGCACCTGGCGGAAGACGTACTTTGCGCGAGTGCACCTCCATCCTGGGAGAAGCGCTGCAGCCGAGCTCTCGTCGCCTCGCTTCGCCACAGGCACAGTCACGCGGACAGCCTCTCGATCATCGCCTTGATGCGATCGGTGGCCTCTCGAAGGTCACGGTCAATCTCTTCAAGCGGCCTGGGGGGCGTGTACACATAGAAGTGACGGTTGAAGGGTATCTCGTACCCAACGATCCCGACCTCGCCGTCCTTCGCGTCGACCTTGCTCTCGTCCACCCATGCGTCGGGCACATGCGGCAGCACCTCACGCTCGACGTAATCGTAGATGCTCTCGCCTAGCGGCACGTTCTCGTAGTCGCGCAGGCTTGGGTCCGGCTCGGGCTTGCCTCCGCTTCGACACATGTCGGCGGCCTCGTCGCTTTCGCCGAGGTGCTTCTGCAGCAGCTTCTTCATCGCGGCCGTGAGCTTCGTCCCACGTTGGTTCAAGGCGGTCTGCAGGCTCTTCTCGAATCGGGCGCGACTAGGGATGCGCGCTTCGAGCGTGGCGAGGGCATCGAGCAGCGTCTGCTGGTCCCCGGCCTCGAGTTTCGCCCAAGCCTTGTCCTCCTGCAGTGCGGCTAGGCAGTCCGCGTCGTGAGGTGTGTACGTGAGCTTGAGGGGGCGTTCGATGGTGACGCGTCGGTACCCGAAGGCGGTGGTGGGGAAGATCTTGCTCTTGGGGCCTTCCTCGAAGGCGTCGTGGATGCGGGCGATCTCGTCGATCTGATGGTCGGTGAGGTACTTGCGTTTGTTGCCGAGGCTCTTGCGCATGCTGGTGTGCATGTCGGTGGCGTCGATCAGTTGCACGAGGCCCTTGCGGCGCTCGTCCTTGGCGTTGCTGAGGATCCACACGTAGGTGGCGATGCCCGTGTTGTAGAAGAGGTCGGTTGGCAGGCCGACGATGGCTTCGAGCAGGTCTTCTTCGAGGATCCAGCGGCGGATCTCGCTCTCGCCGCTGCCGGCCCCACCGGTGAAGAGGGGACTGCCGGAGAGCACGATCCCCATGCGGCTACCGCCCTCACGGGCCGACCGGCGCTTGGAGACCAGGTGCAGGAGGAAAAGCATGCTGGCGTCGCTGACGCGGGGAAGGCCGGGGCCGAACCTGCCGGCGTACCCGCGCTTGTGTTCGGCTTCGATGGTGCTGCTGAAGCCCTTCCAGTCGGTGCCGAACGGGGGGTTGCTGAGGGCGTAGTGGAACGTCTCGCCTTCGAGTTGGTCGTGGGCGAGGGTGTTGCCGAGCTTAAGCTTGCTGGTGTCGTACCCCTGGATGAGCTTGTCCGCGACCTGGATGGCGTACGTCTCCGGGTTGAGCTCCTGCGCGTACGGCACGAGTCGAGCGTTCGCGTTCCACTCCTGCACCTGCTCGATGGCAGCCGACAGGAACCCGCCCGTGCCGGCGGCCGGGTCGTACACCGTGCGAATCACGCCCTCACCGCCGAGGGCGTCGTGGTCAGGCGCGATGACGAGCGTGGTGGCGAGCCGGACTACGTCCCGTGGCGTGTAGTACTCCCCGGCGGTGTCGTTGGCGCTCTCCGCGAACTTGTACACAAGGTGCTCGAAGATGTGCCCCATCTCCATGTTGCTGACCTTGGCGGGGTGCAGATCGATGCTCGCGAACTTCTGCGCGATCAGGAACAGAAGGTTCGCGTTCTCCAGCTTATCCAGCCAGTTGTCGAAGGCGAAGTGCGTGAAGATGCCGCGAGCGTTCGGGCTGAACTTGCTGACGTAATCCTCGAGGTTCGCCCGCGGGTTCGTCTGCCCAAGCGTAGCCAGGCTGTACTGGCTCACGTTGTAGAACGGCGCCTTCGCGACCCCCGGCAGGATGACCTCGAGGTCCACACCCTCACCCTCGAGCTCCTGGTAGGTGGCGAGCACCTCCTTGCGGGTGGGTTCCAGCACGCACTCGAGGCGCCGCAGGACGGTGAAGGGCAGGATGATGCGACCGTACTCGCTCTGCTTGAACGGGCCGCGGAGCAGGTCGGCGACGCTCCAGATGAAGCTCGCTTGGTTCGTAGCAACGGTCATGTTATGGCCGAGGGTAACACCAGGTCGCGAAGCGGTTCTGCGAAGAAGAGCGGATCTGAGCTTCCTCCGTGCGATCCGCCGTCTGAAAGTGCGAACCGGAGACTGGTGGACCCCGTTCCCACACCTTGCGCCGAGTTCACTACGTGGCTCGGGACTGCCGTGCCCGTTGATCGACGCATGCCCGCTGGCACACGAGGATCACGAAGCCACGCTACACGGCACCAGCACGACCGGATACCCTGATCCACGCTACGCGCGGGACCGCGCTCGCGGGCGCCGCCAGAGTCTCGGTTCTGGCAGGTGGGCCGCCAGGAGCTCCCACGGGATGAGCCTGCGCACACGCCCGGACGCCTGCATCAAGGAGTTGGTAACGGCGGCCTCGCGTTCGGCCTTCTGCACGAGCTCCCCCTCGAGGCCCGCGGCTGACGCCAGGTACAGGAGCATGCCTGGTTCCACGACGCGGTTGTAGACGGTTCGCGCATCACGCGGGGATGGGTTCGTCCGCCCGTACGCGCCCGGCCCGTCGTAGTCGCTGAGCCACCTGATCCAGTGTTCGTGCTGGGTTCGGTACCACTTGCCGGGGTGCTCCCGCGGCGGGTCTGGTGGCAAGGACCGGATGACCGCCAGGAGCTCACGGACGGTGGCGTCGGGGCGCATACCGCAGGGTACGTGAGAGCCACTGCCCGACGGGCACCGAGTTCACACCTGATGTGCAACTGAACTGCGCCCGCACCTTTGAGCGCCACGTGGCTGCAGAACGACCCCCCGCACGCATCCACGACATGCGGCACCTACACGTCTCGCTGCTCATCCTGAAGGGTGAGGACGCCAAGGTCATCTCGGACCGCGCCGGCCACAGCAGCACCTCGTTCACCCTCGACAGGTACGGGCACGTGTTCGATGCCCAACGGAAGCGGGCAGCGCACAGCCTCGACGATCTGCTCGGCGCCACACCCGGCGACGACGCGCCGCCCGAGGCGGCAGAGTAGTGTCCCGCGGCAAGTCGAACGGCGCACTGCTCTGTCGCCTCCAGGCTCGTACCGTTGTCCCAACGTGCCGCCAACGTCTCAACTCGACCAAGCTGTCGTCCAGCTCTTCGACGTCTACCGCGACGTGGGAACCGGCCTGGCCGCTGCCTGGGTGGAGAAACATGGCGCCGAACCCGAGCTGGACGCGATCTTTCCGCTCTTGGCGTGGTCGAGTGTGGCTGAGAACCTGCAGGCCGGGCGTGCCCTCCTCACCGCGGGCTCCGCCCGGCCCTGCCTCCTCGTTGCCCGCAGCACCTTCGAGGTCGTCGTGTCCCTCGAGTACGTCATGCACACCGACACCAGCAAGCGCACCCTCGCCTATGTCGCGGCCGAACGTGTCCGACATGAGATCGAGGCCGAAGCCCAACTTCCAGAAGGGAAGAACCACGAGTACTGGAAGACCATCTTCGGACGCCCGAATATCGACCCAACCTTGATCCGCGCACAACTACAGCGAGCACGACAGCCGACGGGCCACCCCGGTCTCGATGCTGCCCTGGACGCGTACCGGTCCATAGCCGCCAAGCGGGAGAGCGTTCCCGACTGGGGTGAGCCACTCCAAGCCTCGTCACTCTGGGTGCGTGCGGAGAAGTCTGGAAGGCCGGAGGCGCTGAAGGCCCTCTACCGGATCGTGTACGGGCACCTGAGTGCAGCTGCTCACTTGGTGCCTGTCCGTGATCCTCGCGAGCTCATCCGGTACGTGACCTCGACTTCCTCCGGCACGACCTCAGGAGTGAATCTCTTGTCGGACCTTGCAGACCTCGTATTCGCCGCCGAGGCAGTTCTCGCGCTTACGCTTAAGTTCTTCGAAGCGTTCTCGCGTTGCGCGCTGGCCGACGAAGCCGGATGGGGTGACCAGCTCGACAACCTCCGCAGGCGCAAGGCCGAGCTAACAGGCGCTACTACGTGAAGCAGGCGGCATCTGGCTGCCCGTGGGCACGGACGCCGTCCGAACTGTCCACACGTCCAGCGCCTCGTCGATCTCCAGCGCCGCAACCCGGCAGTCCCTTGGCAGACGACACAAGTGCCGCGTGGTATTGCACCAACAGCACTGGTGTGCCCACGGCCAGATTGCTCTCACCTCGTGCTACTTCTTCGCGGTGTGCCAGCCACGTGTCGGCGCACGACGCTCAGTGTTGCGCGGCACTGCAATCTATGGCTTCACGCGCAGCGACGCGCTGTCTGACGACGTCTTCCGATTCACGCCAAGCCACCAAGTCCTTGGGGTCCTTCCTATCGAAATCGAACTGGGGCTATCCGTCATAGCTATCTCAGACTCGTATGCTAAGTTCTACTTGAGCCATGGCAGAGGCCCGCCCTCTAGGAAAAGCACCACTCCGCGAGGCAATCATCGACCTGCGCGTGTTGTCACGCAAGGGTATTGACGTTGACTCTCTCGCGAACATTGGCTCGGAGTTCGCCGACCGCTATCCAAGGCGGAGCGACCAGATGAGCGTCACTGGAGAGCTGCAGTTAAGCAGCAAGGAGGGCCTTGTAGCCAGGACGGCGGAGCACATCCGCATCGGCTACATGTTCCATTCGGAGGACAAGTCCCAGGTCGTGCAATTCAGAACGAATGGCTTCACGTTCAGCCGGCTCAAACCATACACGGACTGGGAACAGCTCTTCCCGGAGGCGATGGAACTATGGTCACGTTACGTTGAGCTCGCAAATCCGGACAGAGTCGTCCGGCTTGCCACTCGCTATGTCAACGACATGACCTTCCCGCTTCCCATGACATTGTCTGACTATCTAGTTGCTCCTCCACCCCAGCCGCCAGGAGTACCAGGTGACGTGATTGGGTTCCTGACTCAGTTGGCCGTGCGTGACCCGAGCAGCGGCTCTAAAGTGAGAATCATCCAGACGATCGGCGAACTGAGGCAAGACACTGCAAGTATCATTCTTGACATTGACGCCTTTCAAGATGGCTTGTCCATAGATCCTAGAGATGCCGCACAGCTGATTGAGCGATTCCAGTCGCTACGTTTGTTGAAGAATCAGGTGTTTTTCAGTAGCATCACCGAGATTGCGGCGGGGAGGTTCGAGTGATTGTAGCTCTACCAGTTCACCGATCAGCAGGGCGCCTGAGTGCGATAGCTCAGCAAGGACCCGCCCGGGGCATGGCCGGGACGCCGGCCTTCAGTGAAGCCGGGCTGTCGGTAAGGAGACGCTTCTGGGAGGTGCAAGGCTCGCGGGTAGAGACTCAGTATCAAACCGGGCGTCGTGAGCAGCTTATGCAGCAGCTGAATGCGCTCGCGCTCGAGGCTGATGACGTGGCAGTCGACGGCGTCTCTTTCGCAATCGCCCAGTTGTTCCTGCGATCTCTATCACCGGAAGACCTGCCCGCTGAGGTGGATGTGGACCCTGATGGTGAGGCAACTTTCGACTGGGGTGATTCTGGAAAGCGCTTCGCCGTGAGCGTTAGTAGCAGTTGGACACTCGCCTTCGCCGGGTTGTTCTCTGGCGAGACGGTGAAGGGCACCGAGACGTTCATTGGGGACCAAGTTCCCTCTAGCATTCTTGATGGCATCCGACGCTGCCAGGGGTAGCCCCTCATGCCTACCCGGCACGGTGGCGCACTCGGAAACAATCTGTCGGTTCGTCTGCTCGCGGAGCAACATGTCGCGAGAGAATCGGCGCGTGAAGCGGACAGAGTTCATGCCGAGCGGAAACCCACTTGCAGTGTCCGTCTTCCGTATCACTGATCTTGACGATGCTGACGTGTGGAAGATAGCGCGGGACAGTATCGTTGGCCGAAACGTCCATGGTCGTGGCGATCTGGCCGCAAGCGTGGTATTTGGTGTTGGGCTTACCTTCGACGCTGACGACAACCCCCCGCGCCATGCGAACATCATTGGATGGTCGGGCGAGAAGCCAGATTGGATGGAGTTGGCACTCCGTCTTGCGGAGGCCGCCCGGCTGGTATTGCCATTAGCGACATGAGGCCAAGGGTCGACGGGGTACTCCTGAACCGCTGCGTAAACGTGAAGTAGCTCCATCGCAGGTTCTGGTGCACCTCCGCGGATCACCTTGGCCTGTCCGCGAGAGTGCCAGCCGAGTAGCGTTGTTTCGGCATCGATGCCCCGCAATATCCCCGTGCCAGACTCCAGCAACCCCGAGAGCGGTTGACGCGCCTGGGGCCGACCGCTGCCCTTCGCCGGGCCATCACAGATGCTGCAGGGTGAATGTCCGTGGCGAGACGATTGGCCGTGTCGGCAGTCGCCCAACCACGCAACTTGGCAGACCTTTGGCAGACTGCCGAAGCCGACAAGAAGGAACCCCCAGCATCTCACCGGGGGTATTCACGTCCCTGACGCATTTTCTCGTGGTGGGCGGCACAGGATTTGAACCTGTGACCCCTCGCGTGTGAAGCGAGTGCTC
>CAZOTV010000017.1:41800-43041 GCA_964582795.1 uncultured bacterium | reverse complement strand
GCGGAGAACGCGATGGCGGATCCCCCGAAGATCCCGATGCCCCCTAGCGTAACGAGTTTCGTGGACGCATGTAGCCGGGTGTAGAAATCCGGGAAGCGTACGACCCCGATGGCGGCCAGAAGCAAGAACACGCATCCGATCAGGATGAGGACCTCGGCAACGAGGTTCCCCCGCAGCACCGCCTCCTCGGCCGAGACGCGTTGCGCCAGAGCGTTCCCGGTCCACAGCGCCGCCATCACGAACGGTGCGTGCGCGCGCCGCGACGCGCCGAGCCCCGTCATTTCATCACCCGACCGTGGAGGAGGTACAGGGCCAACGCCACGGTGCTCAAGAAGCCCAGGATCGACAACACCAGGGCGGCATCGAGGAACGCGGAGTAGCCGGTTCGCAACGCGATGACCACCACCAACACCGCGAGGTTGACGCCGAGGAAGTCGAAGCCGGTGATGCGGTCTCCCAGCGTCGGACCGCGGACGATCCGCACGACCGTGAGCACGATGGCCACGGCCAGGCAGCCGAGGGCGATGTCGATCACCACGGCGCGCCCCCGATCTCGTCGCCGACTGTCACGACAAGAACCCCATGATCAACGTCTCCATGCGAACCACGCCGGCGCGTGCATGGTCCGGGTCCGCCGAGGCGATGGCGTGTGCGTAGAGCGTCCTGCGGTCGGGCGAGACGCCCATCGCCACGGTGCCGGGAAGCAGCGTGATGGTGGCGGCGAGGAGGTTGATGGCGACGTCCGAACGAAGGCGCAGCGGCACGGCGATGACGTGTTGATGGAAGCGCGGCCTTGGCTGGAGCGCCAACCGCGCGATGAGCACGTTCGCGACCACCAACTCCCCTGCGAAGCGGATCAGGTAGCGCACGAACGCGAGCAGTCGGCCTGGGAAGCCGTTCTGCCTGCCGCGCTCGACGACCGACAACAGCACAAGACCGATGACGGCGCCGACCACCAGCGTCGCGATCGTGACCTCGCCCGAGAGGGCGCTCCACAACAAGGCGATGGCGAAGATGGCGAGGAGTTCTGCCATCCGTCACTCCCCTCCCAGGCGCGGGCCGGGCGCCGGCGCCAGCACGGCCTCGCGGTACGCCGTGTGGTCGCCCAACTGGCCGGCCACGCGCTCCGAGGTGCGGTACAGCGGTCCTCCGAAGGCGGCGAGCGCGATCACCGCCGTCACCGCCACGGCGCTCACCGCGCTCATCGTGCGCGGCGTGGAGACCTTGTGCACGGCGTCGGC
>CAZOTV010000017.1:38125-41700 GCA_964582795.1 uncultured bacterium | reverse complement strand
CGGCGCTCACCGCGCTCATCGTGCGCGGCGTGGAGACCTTGTGCACGGCGTCGGCATCACCCCAGAAGAACGTCTCCCAGATCTGCATGGCGCCGTAGAGCAGCACGAAACTCGCGACGACGGCCGCAACCACCACGCTAACGGCGACGACGCCGCCGGTGGTGAAGAGCGCCTGGACGAGACCGTACTTCCCGAGGAAGCCGCTGCTGGGCGGCGTGCCCACGAGCGTCAGCGCCGCGATGAAGAAGCCCGCTCCCAGCCAGGGGTACGCTCCGAGGTGCCCGGAGACCCGGTACCACGGCCCGGCGATGCGCTCGGCCACGCCGGACAAGGCGAACAGCGTGAAGATCACGGCGACGGACGTCATCAGGTAGAAGACACCGACGGCGACGCCGTGCTGGTTGCCTGCGAACAGCGCGGCGACGAGGTAGCCGACCGAGGCGACGTTGCCGAACGCCATGGCGTGCCGCCAACGCTGACGCGAGAGGAACCCGACCGCGCCGATCACCATGGTGAGGCCGGCGAGCACGAGGAGCACCGTCTTCAGGCCCTCTTCGTTCGGGAACATCAACGCGAACGCTCGCACCAGGGCGTACACCCCGACCTTGGTGAGGATGGCGGCGAAGTACGCCCCGATGCCAGCAGGCGGCGTGGGGTAGGCGTTGGGCAACCAGAACCCGAGCGGGAACAGCGCGGCCTTGACGGCGAACACGAGCCCCAACATGGCGGCCAGCACGGTGATCCGCAGATCGGGCCCATGCGCCGCCACCCGCTGGGCGATGTCGGCCATGTTCAGCGTGCCAACCAAGCCGTACGTCATGCCGGCGCCGCTGACGAACACGGCCGAGGCGACCAGGTTCACCACGACGTACTTGAACCCCTCACGCAGCTGCGGCAACTCGCTGCCGAGCAGAAGAAGTCCGTACGAGGCGATCAGCATGACTTCGAACGCTACGAACAGGTTGAACAGATCACCGGTGAGGAGGCTCATGTGAACGCCCATGAACAGGAACTGCAGCAGCGCCTGCGCCCCGAGGGCGTCGCGGGCCCGGTTCAACCATCCCCCGCCGGCGAGAACCTGGCCGGTTCGCTCCGGTGGCGCATGCAGGCTCGAGGCCAGGTACAGCACGGTCAGCAGCCCGAAGAAGGCGCTGAGCGCAAGGAGCAGCGCGCTGAACCCATCGGCGACGAGCGTGATCCCGAACGGCGCGGCCCAGTCGGCCATCTGCAGGGTGAGCACATCGCCGCTCAGTGCGCGCACGGCGATGGCGACGGTGGAAGCCAAGGTGAGGATGGCCGCGATGGTCGCCACGGCGACGCGCGCAACGCGCCCTCGCACGGCCAACAGCACGGTGCCCGCGACCAGCGGCACCAGGACCGGGAGGGAAAGCAGGTTCATGCGCTCTCCTCGTCGGCCTCGTCCGGCCGGGCATCGTCGGGCCCGACTTCGGGGGACACCGAAGGGTGCTCCGGATCGGCGCGGCCGTCGCGCGGCAGCACCGGATCGGGCGCGTCGGACAGCTCCTGGACGTGGTCGGTGCCGGTGACCTGATAGGCGCGCAGCGACAAGACCAGGACGAGGGCGGTCGTTCCGAAACCGATGACGATGGCGGTGAGGATCAGCGCCTGCGGGAGCGGATCGTTGTACGGGCCGGCCACGTCGAGCAGAGGCGGGGCGTCCTGCGCGAAGCCTGCACCGGCGATCAGGATGCCCAAGTTCACGCCGTAGGCGATCATAGACAAGCCGAGGATGACCCGGATGAGCGCGCGCGACAGCACCAGGAACACGCCGGCTCCCACCAGGACCGCCACCAGGAAGGGAAGCAGCAGCTCCATCAGGTGTCCGTCCTGGCGCTCTCGTCGGCACCGTGCTCCGTCAGCAGCTCGATGATGGTGACGGTGACGCCGATCACGACCAGGAACACGCCGACGTCGAACAGCGCGGCCGTAGCCCACTCGACTTCGCCCAAGAGCGGCAACCGCACGTAGCCGTAGGCGCTCGTCAGGAACGGCCTACCGACGAGCATCGGCGCGGCGCCGGTGAGCAGCGCGATGGCCAGCCCGACCGGCACGAGCGACGCGGGCGTGATCGAGAGCAGCCGCTGCTGCCGCGCCATCCGCATCAGCAGCGCCGCCACCGCCACCATCAGGCCGGCGATGAACCCTCCGCCAGGAGCGTTGTGCCCCCTGAGCAGCATGTGGAACCCGAACGCCAAGATCGCGAACGTGACCGGGAGCGCGAACCCCCGCAGGAAGATCTCAGGAACGCGCATCGACATCCCCTTCGCTCCCACTCGGCGCAGCCGGCGGAACGGCCTCGTGGATCTCCTCGCCCGGTGCGCCCGCGCGCGAACGCAGCCGCAGCAGCGCGACGACCGCCACCGCCACCACGGCGAGCACGGTGATCTCGCCCATCGTGTCGTATCCGCGGAAGTCGACGAGGATGACGTTGACGACGTTGTAGCCGCCCCCGACGCTCTTGGCGTACTCGAGGAAGAAGTCTCGCAGGCGAGGAGCGATCGGAGTCTGCACCGCCACCAGCAACCCGAACACGGTGGCGCCGACACCGGCGGCGAGCAGCGCGTCGAGCGCAGCCGGCGCAAGTGAGCGCGTGTACCGCGTGAGCGGTGGTAAGTAGTGGAACACGCTGAGGAACAGGATCACCGTCACGGTCTCGATCAGCAACTGCGTGAGCGCAAGATCCGGCGCCCGCAGCAGCACGAAGATCAACGACGACCCGAACCCCGCCAACCCCATGAACACCAGCGCCGTCAGGCGCTCGCGGGCCACCAACACGCCGACCACGCCCGTGAGCATGAGCAGCGCCACCAGTGCGACGTCGAGCCCGACCGGGCGCACGCTCGCGGGCAGGAACCGGTAGGCGGCGATGGCGCCGACCGCGGCCAAGAAGGCGAACAGGCCGCGCAGCTGCCAGGCGAACTTCGCGCCCTGCGTGGCATGCGTGATCCGCTCGGCCAATCGCTCCAGGAGGGCGGACGCGCCGTAGTAGATGGTGTTCGCGTTCCATCGCGGGGTCAAGGCCTCCTGCACGCGTACGAACGGCTGCAGCACCACCACCAGCGCTGCGCCCGCGAACCACGTCAAGACCGACCATGCCAGCGCGGGCGTCAGGCCGTGCCACAGCTTGAGCGTGTAGGCCTCACCCCCGAGGCTGGCGACCCCGAGCGCCACGACCGGCGTGGCCAGGGTGTGTTGCGGCATCACCAGTCCGAACGCCACCACCGTCGCCGCCAGCGGCAGCACCGGGCCCACGAGTCCGAATCCGGGCCCGTGAAGGTTCGGGTTCTCCGCTTCGTACGGTCCGAAGAACACCCGCAGGAATCGGATCGAGTACGCGAAGGTCATGACGCTGCCGATCACGGCGATGGCCATCGGTACCGCGCCCAGGTGCAGCATCGACTCGTAGAACAGCTCCTTCGACAGGAAACCGCCCCACGGGGGCAGGCCCGCCATGCTGAGCGCCGCCACGACGGCCAGGCCCGCGGTCAACGGCATCTTCCGGCCGAGCCCGGAGAGCTTGGTGATGTCGCGGCTGCCCGCCTCGTGATCGACGA
>CAZOTV010000017.1:30758-38025 GCA_964582795.1 uncultured bacterium | reverse complement strand
CGGCCGAGCCCGGAGAGCTTGGTGATGTCGCGGCTGCCCGCCTCGTGATCGACGATGCCGACCACCAGGAACAGCGCCGCCTTGAAGGCCGCGTGGTTCACCAGGTGCGCGGTGGCGGCGAAGCTGTCCCCCGACCCGTAGAGCGCGGTGAGCAGACCGAGTTGCGAGACGGTCGAGTACGCCAGAAGGGCCTTGAGGTCGGTCTGCCGCAGCGCGAGCCAGCTGCCCCACACCATGGTCGCCAACCCGACGTAGAGCGTGAGCGTCGCGAACTCGGTTCCCGCGAACAGGAACCCGAACTTCGCCACGATCACGACGCCGGCCTTGACCATGGTGGCCGAGTGCAGGAACGCCGACACCGGCGTCGGCGCCTCCATCGCGGTCGGCAACCACAGGTGGAACGGGAGCTGCGCCGACTTCGTGAACGCCGCCAGCAGCAGAAGCGACACGGCCGGTACGAACGACGGGCTCGCCCGCAACGCCTCGACGTCCAGGCCCGACAACGCCGGACTGCCGCCTCCCATCGCCAACAACACCATCGCGACCAGCAGCGCGAGGCCACCGAATCCCGTGACCAACAGCGCCTTGATCGCGCCGTCGCGCGACGCCGCCCGGGTGTCCCAGAAGCCGATCAGCAGGAACGAGGAGATCGAGGTGAGCTCCCAGAACGCGAACGTCGCCACGAGGTTGTCGCTCAGGACCAACCCGATCATGGCGCCGCCGAAGACCAGCAGCGAGGCGTAGAAGCGGCCATGCCGCTCGCCGCTGCCCAGGTAGGCGCCGGCGTACAGCGTCACCAGGATGCCGACGACGCCCACGAGGATCGCGAACAGCAGCGAGAACCCATCGCCGCGCAACGCGACGGCGAGGCCGATGCTGCGAACCCACGTCACCTCGGACGTCGGCGTCGCCCCTTGGATCACCGCCGGCGCGGCGAGCGCCAGGGCCACGGCGGGCAGGAACGCGGGCCACACCAGGTAGCCCGTGCGCGCGCCCATTCGCGGGCCCAGCACCGGCGCCAGGAACGCCGCTGCGAACGGCAGCGCCACCGCCCACGGAAGCAACGAGGCCACGCTCGCGGCCGGGTCGGTCATTCGTTGCCGCCCGCTCCGTCCTCGCCCGATGCCGCCTCCGCCACGTCGATGGCGTCGCCGAGGCGCATCAAGCGCAGGTAGGTGTCGACGTCGCCGTAGTCACCGAGCTTGAGGCCGTTCACGAACACCGTTGGCGTGCCGGTCAGCATCAGCTCGCGGCTCGCGACCTGATACGCCGCCTCGACCGCTGCCCCGTGACGACCGAACCGCAGGCAGGTCGCGAGGGCCGTCGTCGGGAGCCCGAGTTCGGTGGCCATCGCCACGAACGTGTCGACCGGGTCCGACTCCTGGGACCACCGGGCCTGTTGCTCGAAGAGTCGGTCGTGGAACGACCAGAACGCGTCTTCACCACCCTCCTCGGCGACGCACTCGGACGCTTCGGCCGCGACCACGGCGTTCGGGTGGATGCTCTTGAGCGGGTAGTGATGTAGCTCGAAACGGACGTCGCCACGCGCCAACAGCGCGTCGCGCACGTCCGGCAGGATCTCGAGGGCGTACCGCGCGCAGAACGGGCATTGAAAGTCGGAGAACTCACGCACCACGTACTGCGCGTCGTCGGGACCGAGGGCGTGCGCGGCTGCGGGGAAGCGGTCCTGGTCGATCCGCTGCGGCTCGAACCGCACCTCGACCTCGCCCGGAGCCACACCGGCGACGTCCACGAACATGACGTACTCCATGACTTCGATCGGCACCTCGCCGCGACCGGCGAGGTCGGCGCCGTTGGTGCGGAAGAAGTCGGCGACCGGGCCAGAGATGCCGTCGCCGTACCCGCTGGCGGCACCGATCAACGCCCCCAGGAATCGCACGTTCGCGTCGGTCAAGGCGCCCATGCCTTCGACGGCGATGGTCACGTCGTTCGCGACGCTCAGCGTGAAGCGGAAGTCGTTCGCCGCGACGAAACCGCCTTCCACCTCGGTCGGCGCGTACGCTTGCAGGCCGGTTACGATCTCCGCCGGGGCGTTGCCGAGCTGTGCGAAGCCGACGGGCACCGCGGCGGCCCACAGGGCAACCGCCAGGGCCACCCACCTGGTCATCCGCCGCGCCGGCCGCCATGCCTCCGGCCGGACCGCGCGGCGGGAGGGCCGCCGCTCCTGACGACGCGCCCCGGGCGAGTGCAGGGCGGGCGAGCACCCGACCGCGCCGCCCACGCCGGGAGACCACCTGCGTACCGAGGAGCGCTTCAGCCTGCGCGTCACGTCAGCGCCGCCTTGCGCGCCCCGGTGACTCCGGTCAGTTCGTTCACGTCGACCTCCAACAAGGCGGACACGTCACCGCCGCCGCCGTACACGACGCCGTCGTTCGGCACCGAAGCGTCGTCGAGCAAGGTCGGCAACGGACGGTGGTGGCCGAACGGTGGCATGGCTCCCGTGCGGTAGCCGGTGATGTCGAGCGCCTGCTCGGCGCTGGCGAACCGCAACGCGCGCCGCGACACGCCCAGCGCGCGAGCGAGGGCGGTGTAGGACACCCGCCCTTCCCCGGCCGCGATGACCAGCGTGGGTTCGCCGTCGACCAGGAAGACCAGGCTCTTCACGATGCGGTCCACCGCCACACCGAGCGCCGCCGCCGCGGCCGGCACGGTGGGCGTCGGGACGTCCAAGCGCAGCAAGCGCGCCGAGAGCCCTTGGTCGCGGCAGTACGCTTCGAGGTCGAAGGACGTTCTCGGCGCGAGCGGCACGCCGGCGCCGGCCGATGGAAGGGCGGCGTCGAACGCGTTCCTGGGCACGCTGACCAGTCTATCCGTTGTGTCGGACACGTCACAAGTTGCGCTTGGTCACGTTCTTCGCGGCCGGTTCCTCGCGGCCGGACGGGGCGTGCGTGGCGATGCACCTCACTCCAGCCGGTAGCACACGCCTCACTCCAGCCGGTAGAGGGCGCCGAACTTCCGGCGCAGGTAGCCGACGTACGGGCCGGCGTCGAGGTCTCTACCGGTCGCGCGCCGCATCAGCTCGGCCGGCCGGTACCGCGCTCCGTGCCGGTGCACGTGCTCGCGCAACCACGCCGCCAGCCGCTCGAAGCGCCCGGAGCGGATGTCGTCTTCCAACGACGGAGTGTCCGCCGCCGCGGCCTCGAAGAGCTGAACGCTCATGAGGTTGCCGAGCGTGTAGGTCGGGAAGTAGCCGAGCATCCCGGCCGACCAGTGGACGTCCTGCAGGCATCCGACGGCGTCGTCGGGCGGGAGGATGCCCAGGTCGTCACGGTAGCGCTCGTTCCACGCCAGCGGCACGTCCTTCGCGTCGAGGGCGCCGTCGATCATGGCGAGTTCCAGCTCGAACCGCGCCAGGATGTGAAGGTTGTACGTCACCTCGTCCGCCTCGACCCGGATGAAGCTCGGCTCGACGCGGTTGATGGCGGCGTGGAAGTCGTCGAGCGACACGTGGCCGAGTTGCGTCGGGAAGTGCTGCTGAAGGCGCGGGTACGCCCCTTGCCAGAACGCCAGGCTGCGCCCGACGAGGTTCTCCCACAGGCGCGACTGGGACTCGTGGAACCCGAAGCTCGCGGCCTCGGCGATGGGCGTGCGGGCGTAGGCGCGATCGATACCCTGCTCGTACATGGCGTGACCGGCTTCGTGCATCGTCCCGAACAGCGCCGTTGCCAGGTAGTGCCGCTTGTACCGCGTCGTGATTCGCACGTCGCCGACGCCGAACGAGATCGCGAACGGGTGAACGGTGCGGTCGAGGCGCCCGCGCGCGAAGTCGTACCCGAACGCGCGCACGGTGTCGACCGCGAAGCGCTCTTGGGCCGACTCGTCGAACTCCTGGCGCAGCACCTCGTCGGACGGCTCAACTCCGCTCTCGCGGATCTCGGCCAGGAGCGCGACGAGGTGGTCGCGAAGCGGTTCGAAGAGCCGCCGGATCTCGGCCACGGTGGTGTCGGGCTCGTACTGGTCGAGCAGCGCGTCGTATGGATGCTCCTCGAACCCGATGGCGTGCGCCTCCTCACGCTTGAGTTCGACCATGCGTGCGAGTTCCGGCGCGAACGAAGCGAAGTCGTCGTCCTCGCGGGCGCGCGCCCAGACGGTGCGGGCGCGGTTGGCCTGGAGCGTCAACGCCTCGACGAGGCTGGCGGGCAGCTTCGTCGCCCGATCGATGGCGCGCCGCGCCTGCCGCACCATGGCCGCCTGCGGGCTGCCCGGCTCCAGGCCGGCCGACTCGAGATGGAACACGAGCTCGTTCAGTTCCGGGTCGATCAGACGCTCGTGGACGATGGTGGACAGCGTCGCCATCTGCTGGCCGCGCCCTTCCGCGCCGCCCTCGGGCATGTAGGTGTTCATGTCCCAACCGAGCACGGAGCCGGTGTTGTTCAGGTCGTCGAGGATCCCCCATGCGCGGAGGAAGCGCTCGAGCAGTCTCTCGGTGTCGGCCATGGTGCTCCCTTCCGCGCGCAAGGCGGCTGCTCCACTCTACCGCGACCCCTCGGTTTCGCCGTCGGGAACGGCCACCAGCCGTGGTATCGTCGGCGTGATGATCGAGGTTCCCGACGCCGTTCGTGAACTGGTCGCACGGGAGCGCGGGATCCTCACCGATCTCCAGGTCCTGCTCGCCCGGCTCGATGCCAGCGCCGAGCACGTCGACGACGTTCGCACCGCCCTACGTGACCTCGATGGCCTCTTCCTGCTGGTGGTGGCCGGCGAGTTCAACGCCGGCAAGTCGTCTTTGTTGAACGCCCTGGTCGGCGATCGGGTGATGCCCGAAGGCGTCACGCCCACGACCGACCGCATCACGGTGGTGACCCACGGCGAGACCATCGGCGAACAGGAAGAGAGCGCTCTGCTCTCACGACGCACGCATCCTGCTCCGTTGCTGCGTGACGTAGCCCTGGTCGACACGCCCGGCACCAACGCGATCATCCAGCGCCACCAGGAGCTCACCGAGCGCTTCGTACCGCGCGCGGACCTGGTGATCTTCGTGACGAGCGCGGACCGGCCCTTCACGCAGAGCGAACGCTCGTTCCTCGAGCTGATCGCCTCGTGGGGCAAGAAGGTCCTGATGGTCGTGAACAAGATCGACATCCTCGACAGCGACGCGGAGCGCGAGAAGGTCTTGACGTACGTCCAGGAGCATGCGCGCGAGACGCTCGGCGTGACGCCGGAGGTGTTCGGCGTGAGCGCGAAGCGGGCGTTCCAGGCGCGCGTGAGCGGCGACGAGGACGCTCTGGCGGCAAGCGGCCTCACCGCGCTGGAGGCGGCCGTCCGCGCTCGCCTCGGCAGCGAGCGCCTTCGCCTCAAGCTCGCGTCCCCGCTGGGGGTCGCGAACCGCACGGCCGAGACGTACCTCGACGTCCTGAAGGCGCGTCTCGAACTGCTCGGCGACGACTCCGAGACGCTCGAGGAGATCGAGCGCCAGCGGGCCCAGTTCGACAAGGACCTACGGCGCGAGTTCGATGGCCACGTCGCGCGCATCCAAGCCGTCCTGTACGACGTCGAGCGCCGCGGGGAAGCGTTCTTCGACGACACCATCCGGCTGCGCCGTCTGATGAAGCTGGTGAACACCGAGCGCGTCCGCGAGGAGTTCGAGAAGACCGTGTTGAAGGACGCCGACCGCGAGATCGACGAGGCCCTCGCGCAGCTGGTCGACTGGTTCATCCAACGCAACCTGCAACTGTGGGAAGACGTCATGAGCTACGTCAACGAACGCCGCGCCTCGGAACGTGACCGCGTCATCGGCGAGGTCGGCGGGCGCTTCCAGTACGACCGCCAGGCGTTGGTGCGGGCGCTGCGCGAGCGCTCCGACGCCACCATGGACACCTACGACGCCGAAGCGGAAGGAACCCAGCTCGCCGACCGGTTGCAAGGAGCCGTGGTCCGCACGGGGCTGCTCGAGGTGGGGGGCCTGGGGTTGAGCGCCGCGGTGCTCGCGTTCATCTCCGGCGCCGCGCTCGACGTCACCGGCATCGCGCTTGGGCTGACCGTGATGGGGGTGGGGTTCCTTGTGCTGCCGCGGCAACGCGCCAAGGCGAAGCGCGAGCTGCGTACCAAGATGGAGGAGCTGCGCGAAGGCCTCGAGGAGGGCCTCACCAAGCAGCTCGAGGTCGAACTGGGACGCTCCCAGGAGAAGCTCACCGGCGCCATCGCGCCGTACACCCGCTTCGTGCGGGCGGAGCTCGAGCGGCTGGCCGAACTCGAAGGCGAACTGGATCGGACCCTGGAGCGGATCGGCGCCTTGCATCAGGAGGTCGAGGCGCTCGCGTGAACCGCGGACGGAGGCAGGCCTCCATCGTCGGTGCTAGACTCCCCGCCATGGCCGAAGCACGAAGCTTGCGCATCGCCTTCCAGGGCGTCCCCGGAGCGTTCAGCGAGGAGGCGGCGCTGGCGTTCGCGCCGGGCGCCGAGGCGGTCGGGTACCCGACATTCGAGGAAGCCTTCCAGGCGACCGTGCGCGGCGAGTGCACGCACGCCTGCCTGCCGGTGGAGAACAGCATCGCGGGCTCCATCAACCAGACGTACGACCTGCTGACCGACTCGGTGCTCAACGTCGTCGCGGAACGGATCGTGCGCGTGCGCCACAATCTCCTGGTGAAGCCGGGCACGCGCCTCGAGGACGTGCGGCGCGTGTACAGCCATCCTCAAGCACTCCAGCAGTGTCAACGCTTCATCCGCGAGCACCACCTCGAAGCCGTGACCGACTTCGACACGGCCGGCGCCGCGAAGCTCCTGGCCGAGAACGGCGGCGAAGGCAAGGCCGCCATCGCCAGCCGCCGCGCGGCCGAGACGTACGGCTTGGAGATCGCTGCCGAGCACATCGAAGACTTCCCCTTCAACTACACCCGCTTCTTCGTGCTCGGCACCGAGGAGCCGCGAAGACCCGCCGGACGCAGCAAGTCGAGCCTGGTGCTGGCCACGCGCCACCGGCCGGGCGACCTGGTGGCGTGCCTCGAGGAGTTCCCGCGTCATGGTCTCAACATGACCAAGCTCGAGTCGCGCCCGCGCCTCGACAAACCGTGGAGCTACCTGTTCTACATCGACATCGAGGGGCACATCGACGATCCGAACGTCGCCGCGGCGATCACCGCCATGATGCGCAAGGCCGCGTTCGTCAAGTTCCTAGGCAGTTACCCCGCGGCCGAGACGCTCGAGGTCGACTGAGCCGTGAAACGCACCCCGAGCGACCACGAGACGCGCGAACCCGCGGCCGGCCGGCTCGACGGTGATGCCGGGGCCGACAGCCAAACCGACA
>CAZOTV010000017.1:24185-30658 GCA_964582795.1 uncultured bacterium | reverse complement strand
CCGACACGCAGACCGACAGCCAGCCCGACAGCCAAGCCGAGGACGAGATCCGCCTCGACGACGCCCTGAAGCTCTTGGGCGTGGCGGCGACGGGCGGCCATGCCAAGGCGTTGGTGCAGGCGGGCGAGGTGTCGGTCAACGGCGCGATCGAGACGCGTAGGAAGCGCAAGCTCCATGCGGGCGACGTCATCGCGGTCGGCGGCGAGACGTACGTCGTGGCGTTCGAGGAGGACGAGGCGGAGTAGGCGCCTGCTGCATCGGCACTTCGGGTTCACGGCCCCGGTAGGGCCTCGATCACCACGCTCCAGAGACGCGCGACCGGGATCGCCTCTCCCGGGTACCAGAGCGTGCGCGAGTGGTACCGACCGGACCACGGCGAGCGCAGCGCTTCGACCCACCCCTGATCCAGGTCGAGCAGCCAGACCTCCGGCAGGCCGGCCATGGCGTAGCGCAGCAGGCGGCGTTCGGGCCACGACGACCGGACGGCCTCGACCGCCAGGAGTACGTCGACGGCGTCGAACGAGCCGCCGAGGCGCACCGCGCCAGGACCTCCCGTTGCGATCAGCGCCAGATCGGGCCGTAGGACGTCATGCGGGCCGATCCGCACGAGCGCTCTGGCGCGCGCCGAGAGGGGACCGACGACGCCCGGCGCCAACCGCGGCCCCCGAGCGGCGACGCGGGCGAGCTTGCGCTCGAGACGCGCCAAGACACCGGCGGCAGGCGCCGCGGGCGCCGGACGCGCCACCTCGCGCCCGTCCAGCAGCTCGAGCCGCGGGACGGTTCCATGCTCTCCATCGCGCGACCTGGCGAGGAACGACGCTGCCGAGACGACAGGCGCGAAGGCCTCGGTCTCGCGGGAACCTGTGCGGGCCACGCCACCGAGCGTGCCAGACGTGGCGACGTCGGCGGGCGCCGGGGTCGGCAGGCGCCGAGCGTTCCCCGGCAGGACCGGCCGAGGCGTCGGCGGGACGCGGACCCGTGAAACGGCCGCCGCAACCTCACGTGCTACACTCCGCACCTGGGACCCACGAGGCCTCGCCAGAACATGCCCAGACGCGACGACATCCACAAGATCCTCATCCTCGGCTCCGGCCCGATCGTGATCGGGCAGGCGGCCGAGTTCGATTACTCCGG
The DNA here is from genome assembly GCA_964582795.1 of uncultured bacterium. GTDB lineage: Bacteria > Deinococcota > Deinococci > Deinococcales > Trueperaceae > CAZACZ01. Next base: position 29,524 of record CAZOTV010000017.1, on the reverse strand, counting down.
CACGCAGGCCTGCAAGGCGCTGCGCGGCGCGGGCTTCGAGGTGGTGTTGGTCAACTCCAACCCCGCCACGATCATGACCGACCCCGACGTGGCCGACCGAACCTACGTCGAGCCGCTCACCCCCGAGTTCGTCGAGAAGGTCATCGCGATCGAGAAGCCCGACGCGCTGCTGCCGACGCTGGGCGGCCAGACGGCGCTGAACCTCGCTTCCAAGCTGTACGAGGACGGCGTCTTGGAGCGCCACGGCGTCGAGCTGATCGGCGCGAACTACGACGCCATCCAGAAGGGTGAAGACCGCAAGCGCTTCCAGGAAGCGATGGCGAAGATCGGCATCAAGACCCCTGCCGGACGGATGGTGTCGAGCCTCGACGAGGCGCTCGAGTTCGTGAAGGAGATCGGGTACCCGGCCATCATCCGCCCGAGCTTCACGCTCGGCGGCACGGGCGGCGGAATAGCGCACGACGAAGCAGAGTTCCGCGCCATCGTCCGGCAGGGTCTGCACGATTCCCCGGTCCACACGGTGTTGGTCGAGCAGTCCGTGCTCGGCTGGAAGGAGTACGAGCTCGAGGTGATGCGCGACCACAACGACACCGTGGTCATCATCTGCTCGATCGAGAACTTCGACCCGATGGGGGTGCACACCGGCGACAGCATCACCGTCGCCCCGGCGCAGACGCTCTCCGACAAGGAGTACCAGCGACTGCGCGACTACTCCATCGACATCATCCGCGAGATCGGCGTGGACACCGGCGGATCGAACATCCAGTTCGCCGTCAACCCCGAGGACGGGGACGTCATCGTCATCGAGATGAACCCGCGCGTGTCGCGCTCCTCGGCGCTGGCATCGAAGGCCACCGGCTACCCCATCGCCAAGATCGCGGCGCTGCTCGCCGTCGGCTACCACTTGGACGAACTACCGAACGACATCACCAAAGAGACGAAGGCCGCCTTCGAGCCGACCATCGACTACGTCGTGACCAAGATCCCGCGCTTCGCGTTCGAGAAGTTCCCCGGCACGCCCGACGAGCTCGGCACGCAGATGCGCTCGGTGGGCGAGGTCATGGCCATCGGACGCACCTTCAAGGAGTCGCTGATGAAGGCGCTGCGGTCGCTCGAGCTCGACGTTCGCAGCGCCACGGCCGACGCCACGACCGAGGAACTCGACCTCCGCCTGTACCCCAACCCGAGACGCTTGCCGGCGGTGCTGGAACTGCTGCGCCGCGGCCGCTCGGTGCAGGCGCTTCACGAGCGCACCGGCATCGACCCGTGGTTCTTGTCCCAGCTGCGCGAGATCGCCGCGGCCGAACGGGAGATCGTGCAGTTGGGCGAGCCCGAGACCTGGTCGTGGGAGACCTGGCGCGAGATCAAGCGCCTGGGGTTCGCCGACCAGGACGTCGCCCGCCTGCGCGGCCGCTCGGCCGCTGCGATGCGCGACCTGCGCCGCGCGCACCACGGCGCGCCGGTCTACAAGACGGTCGACACCTGCGCCGCCGAGTTCGAGGCGTACACCCCGTACTTCTACTCGACCTACGAGTGGGAAGACGAGGCCGCGCCGTCCACCCGCGAGAAGGTGATCATCCTCGGTTCCGGCCCCAACCGCATCGGTCAGGGCGTGGAGTTCGACTACGCCACCGTGCACGCGGTGTGGGCGCTGCATGACGCCGGCTACGAGACGATCATGATCAACTCCAACCCAGAGACGGTCAGTACCGACTACGACACTGCCGACCGCCTCTATTTCGAACCGCTCACCTTCGAAGACGTCGTGAACGTCGTCGACCACGAGAAGCCCGACGGCGTGATCGTGCAACTCGGCGGGCAGACGCCCTTGAAGCTCGCGCGCGCGCTGACCGACGCGGGCGTTCCCATCTGGGGCACGCCGGCCGCCGCGATCCACGCGGCGGAAGACCGCGACGCCTTCCACGAGCTGTGCGAGCGCCTCGGCATCCCGCAACCCGAGGGTGGCGTGGCGGCCAAGCCCGACGAGGCGCTGGCGTTGGCGCGGCAGATCGGCTATCCGGTCATGGTGCGTCCCAGCTACGTCCTGGGTGGTCGCGCGATGAAGGTGGTGCGCTCCGACGACGAGCTTCGCGCCTACTTGGGCGAGGTCTACGCCGAGCTGGAGGGCGCCCCCACCATCCTGGTGGACGACTTCGTCGAGGGCGCGGCGGAGGTCGACGTCGACGCCATCAGCGACGGCAGCACGACGGTGGTGGCGGGCATCATGGAGCACGTCGAGCTGGCGGGCATCCACTCGGGCGACAGCGCCTGCATCGTGCCGCCGGTGACCATCTCGCAGGCGGCCCAGGAGCGCATCCGCGCGTTCACCGTGAAGTTGGCCGAGGCGATCGGCGTACGCGGCCTCATCAACGTGCAGTACTTGGTGCGCGGCGACGAGGTGATCGTGGTGGAAGCCAACCCTCGCGCCAGCCGCACCATCCCGTACCTATCGAAGGCGATCGGGCATCCGTTGGCCAAGTACGCGGCCCTGGTGGCTGCCGGCAAGACCCTGGCCGAACTCGGTTTCACCGAGGCGCCCACCCCGAAGGTCTACAGCGTCAAGGAGGCCGTGCTTCCGTTCCTCAAGTTCCGCTCCGTGCTGCCCGTGCTCGGTCCGGAGATGCGCTCCACCGGGGAGAGCATGGGCATCGACGCGGACCCGTACCTGGCCTACTACAAGGCCGCGGTTGCTGCCGGCGCCGCCCTCCCGTCGGCGCACGCGGACGGCACGGTGCGCCTGATCGGCGAGCGCTTGCGCGAACTCGAGCCGCGGCTACACGAACTCGGCTTCACGACGACGTGGGGCACGGAGGCATCGAACGGCGCCGACGAGGTCCTGCTGTTCGACCTCGAGCACACCCCGGCGCTCCGGCGCGCGCTGGAGAACGGCGTGCCGTACTGCACCACCTTCGAAGCGGCCCGCTGGACCGTGGAAGCGATCGCGGCACGTTCGGGCGCCGACCCGACGGTTCGCGCCCTACAGGACCTGACCGCGTCGACCGACGATCGCGCTACGGTCGACGTCGGTGTGAGTTCACCTTCGGATTAGCCTTCGCGCTCGGGTCCTGACGCCCGCGTATCGACTCGCGCCGCCTCGTCCGTCTCGTCGGCCACCGTGCCCGCCACCGTGCCCGCCGCCGTGCCAGTTTCCGTGCCAGCAGTCGTGCCCGCCGCCGTGCCAGAAGCCGTGCCCGCCGCCATGTCCGCTCCGGTGCCCGCCGACGCGGCGGGAGCATCGGCGTCGGTGAGCAGGTCAGGCTCGCCGAGCCCCGTCAGGCGCTCACGCTGCCGCGACGGGAGCCGGCTGCGCAACGACAGCGCGTAGTCGGAGAGGCCCTGAAGCGATTCCGAAACGCGTTGACGCAGTAGGAACTCGCCTTGGTCGACCCGCGCCACCAGATGGAACGGGGCTTCGGCCAACCGTTCGAGGATGCGCAGCGTCTGCTCGCGGCTCATCACCGCGTCGCTCGCGAGTTCCTCCAACAAGAACACGGTGGGCGCGCGCATGCTCGCCAAACGGGTGAGGACTTCGGACACGGCGCCGCGTTCCGCCACACGCTCGGCGACGGCGTGCTCGAAGCGCGCCAGACCCTGCTCGAACAGCCCGTCCCGCTCGAAGTGCGACTCGAGGTCGACAGGACTGACCGCCACCGTGCGCAGCATCGCGCGGAGTCGGTCCATCCCTTCCCAGGACCAAAGTGTCGCTCTCGCCAGCTCGGCCGGGCTGGTGAGCCGCACCAGGTCGCGATGGTCACCGAACACGGCGAGGTACCGCATCGTCGACGCGCGCCTGCGCGCGAGGAGCGCGGCCCAATCGAGCCGCTCGCCACTGGGCAGCACCTGGGCGAGGACACCGTACCCGCGTCGGCCCATCTCCGCGTGCAGATGCACCACGCCACGGCCCAGAGGCTCGACACGGAACCCGATCGGGGTCACGAGACCTCGTAGACGCGAGACGAGCTCGCTGGCCGCGAACGCGGCATCGTCCTCGTCGTCATCGGCACCGATGCGGCTCGCTCGCGCAGCAGGCGGCGGCATCCTGCGCTCCACCACGCTTGGTCCGCGGGCACCGACGTCGTCCGAAGTACCTCCCCAGAGCCCGGCCTGCACGCCGTCGCGGACGGCGTTGGGCGCCACGTTGCCGCCTGCGCCGCTCGTCGCTGCGCCGAACTGGGCATGGGCGGACGGGTTGCCCTGACCCGCCACGCCTCCGGCGTCGGCTTCCCTACCGACTCCGGCGACAGTCGACCGTGCGTCACCGGCGGTTCGTCCGTCGGCCAACGCGTGGTCCGATGATGTGTGGTCCGAAGACGCACGGTCCGAACCGGCGCCCGCCTGCGCGCTGCCGCCGGCTTGGCTCGCCGCGTTGGGGCGCTGCGCCGATGCGCCGACGGGGGCCAACTGCGGCGCGTCGGTGTCGTGGCTGCCAGCGTCGGACGCGCCGGGACCGCGCGCACCGGCGTCGTAGCCGTCGGAACCAGGGTGCTCGGCGCCCCGCGGGGAGTCGGCAGCCAGGTCCGCCGCGGTCGTGGACCGTGCGGCGGCACGCGAAGCCGGCTGCCAGCGACCGTCGCGCTGGACGAAGCGGCCGTCGGCGTGGAGCGCCGCATCGAGTTCGGCTTCCGCCGGCAAGTCGGGGAACAGCGCGCGGATCTCCGCCTCGGTCGCCGGTACGCCGGCCTCGTGCAGTTCGTCGAGCACGACCTCGAGCGCCTCGGAACCGCCACGCTCGGACGCCCGCGGTCGCACGACCGGCGTGATGGCGTAGCGGCCGTCGTCGAGGCGGCGGATGATCAACTCGTCGTTGACGTCCAAGCGGTGCGCCCGGAACAGCGCAGAGAGGCCGGTCACCGAGCGCGGGCCGCGGACCTCCAGTGTGTACTCGGTGTCCCGTTCCGTGTCGACGGCAACGACGTCGCCCTCGTCGGGGAACAAGCCCAACATCGTGCGCGGCAGAGTCAACGCCCCGCCGCGCAGACAGACGCGGGTCAACGGATAGCGGTACTCCTGGGCCATGCCGTTCCTCTCTCGGGCGGCTTCCGAGCCGCGATGTCGAACGGGTCGATGCGCCGCGCCAACACGACCGCGGCGACCGTCAGTGCGCTCGTCGTCTGCGCAAGTCTATCAGACGCGTCGGACGTCGCCCGGGCAGATGAAGGGCCCGGGCCGATGAAGGACCTGGGCCGATGGGGCCGAAGGCGCGAGCCGGATCAGCCGCCCTTGCCGAACACCAGCACCTTGCGCTTCTTGCGCCGCTTCGGCGCGGCGGTCTCGACGGTCTCGCGCGGCGCCTTGGCCTTCTCGGCACGCGCCTCGGGTGCTGCCTCCGCTGCTTTGGG
>CAZOTV010000017.1:20947-24085 GCA_964582795.1 uncultured bacterium | reverse complement strand
GCGGCGCCTTGGCCTTCTCGGCACGCGCCTCGGGTGCTGCCTCCGCTGCTTTGGGCTGCTGCCGTCCTCGCTGCGGCTGCTTGCGACCTGACTTCGCAGCGCGGGACTTCGCAGCGCCGGACTGCTTGCCGTCGGGCTTCGCCGCGCCGGACTTCGGTGCGCCGGACATCGCAGCGCCGGACTTCGCAGCGCCGGACTTCGCAGCGCCGGACTTCGCAGCGCCGGGCTGCTTGCGACCTGACCCCGTCGCGCCACGTTCCGCCGCGCCGGTCTTCGCCGCGCCCGCCTCGTCGGTCCGGGCCCCACCCTTGCCGCGCGCCGCGGTCTTGGGCTTCGCTTGCGCGGCCTGGCGTTCCTTGGCCGGCGCCGCGGTGGCCTTACGCTTCGGGGCGCCGTTGGCCGCAGGCACCTGCGCGCGCTTGCCGCCGGGCGCTGCCTTGTCGGCCGCGAGTTGCGCGTCTTCGATGCCTTCCTTCGGCGTCTTCAGCCTACGCGGCGGTTTCACGGCAGCCGGCTTCTCCTCCACCGCCTCGATCTCCGGCATCTCCATGTCGGCCGGGATCAGGTCGATCTGCCGTTGCGTTGGGTTCGACGCGAGGATCTTGACCTCCACCCGGTCGCCCATGCGGTAGCGCTTGCGGGTGTGCTTGCCCATCAACATCAGCGCATCTTCCAAGAACAGGTAGTAGTCGTCCTCGAGGTGACTGACGTGCATGAGCCCCTCGACGGCGTTCGGCAGCGAGACGAACACGCCGAAGTTGGTCACGCCCACGACGATGCCGGTGTAGCGCTCGCCGATGTGGTCCTTGGCCCAGCGCGCGTGGTAGTAGCGCGTAAGGTCGCGTTCGGCGTCCTCGGCCACGCGCTCGCGCTCGCTGGCGTGCTCGGCGAGCTTCGGGAAGTCCGTCTTCATCCGCTCTTTGAGCGTCGGCGACAGGCGGTGCTGGAGCATCGCGCGCACGGCACGGTGCACCACCAGGTCGGGGTAGCGCCGGATGGGGCTGGTGAAGTGCAGGTAGTTCTCGAACGCCAACCCGAAGTGGCCGAGGTTCTCGCTCGAGTACCGCGCCTGCTTCAGACTCCGGAGCAGCAGCGTGTTGACCAACTGCGATTCGGGCTTGCCCGCCGCCTCGCGCAAGATGCGCTGTAAGTCCTGCGGGCCGGCGCGCTCTAGGTCGAGCGTGTACCCGAGCTTGGCGAGCGCGCGTTGCAGCGCCTGGATCTTGTCGGCACTCGGGTCCTCGTGGACCCGGAAGAGCGCCGGGATGTCGCGCCGGCTCAGCTCCTGCGCGACCATGCGGTTCGCGAGCAGCATCATCTCCTCCACCAGTTGCCTGGCGGCGTCGCTGCGGACCGGGGTGACGTGAAGCGCGCCTTGCTCGTCCACGTCGACCTTCGCCTCGGTGAAGTCGAAGTCGAGCGCGCCGGCGCCGATGCGCACCGTCCGAAGCTCCTGCGCGAGGTTCAGCAGCACCTTGATGTCGCGCTCGAGCTTGCGCTTGCCGTGAGGCAGCCTGCCGCCTTCGGCGAACTCCTGCACCTGGCGGTACGTCAGCCGTCCGTCCGAGCGGATGACCGTCTCCTTGAACTTGAAGGCCTTGACCTCGCCCGACCGCGTGACGTCGATGAACGCCGACAGCGCCAGCCGCGGCTCGCCCTCGACCAACGAGCAGATGCCGTTCGAGAGTTGCTCGGGCAACATCGGCAGCACGTTCCCTGGCAGGTACACGCTGGTGGCGCGCTCCACGGCCTCCTTGTCGAGGCTGGTGCCTTCGGCGACGTAGTAACTGACGTCGGCGATGTGTACGCCCACGCGCAGCAGGCCGTCCTTGGCGTTGCCGTCCAGGCGCTCCACGGAGAGGGCGTCGTCGAAGTCCTTGGCGTCTTCGCCGTCGATGGTGAAGGTCGGGACGTTGCGGTAGTCGGTGCGGCCCTCCATCATCTCGGCCGTCACCGTGTCGGGCACGGCCTTCGCTTCGGCCATGGTGTCGCTGTCGAAATCCGGCTTCAGGCCGTACTTGACGACGACTGCGCGCGTCTCGACCTCCGGGTCGTCGCCGGCGCCGAGGAACTCCTCGACCTCACCGAACGGCTCCTTCTCACCCGACTCCTCGGGCCACACCATGCGCACGACGATGCGCGAACCGCCCTCGAGCTTCCCGACCGACTCCGGCGTGAGCAGGATGCGGTTCTGAAGACGCACCGAGTCGGGCCGAAGGATGGCGTACCCGCGCGCGTACTCGAGCGTGCCGACGACATGCTCGTACCCACGCGCGATGATCCGCACGATCTCGCCGCTGGGGCGCCCGTCCTCACTCTTCATCGGGTTCGGTCGCGCCATCACGCGGTCGCTGTCCCAGGCGCCCGCCAGCCTGTCGGCCGGGACGAAGAGGTCCTTCCCGCCGGCGTCCGGGATGACGAAGCCGTACCCGCCCGACGTGACCTGCAGTCGGCCAAGCACGAGGTTCATCTCCTGCGGCAGGCCGTAGGTGCGGCGCCGGGTGCGTACCAGGCGGCCGTCGTCGACCAGGCCGGTCAACACGTGCCGCAACGCGGCGCGATCGTCGACCTTGAGCTTTCGTTGGATGTCTTGCACGTGCCAGGGGCGCTCCGGGTGATCTGCGAAGAAGCGCAGGACCTGGTCGCGATCGATATCTGTCATCGGAGCAAGTGTAGCCCGTCCCTACCAAGGCGCGAGTCGGGTAGGCGTGCGCGAAGATGAGGATCATGACCACGCCCTACCGTTCCGTGTACATGACGTTCCCCGACGAGCCGAGCGCGTTGCGCGTGGCGCAGACCCTGGTGCTCGAGGGCCTCGCGGCGTGCGTCAACGTGCTGCCGGCGGGGTTCTCCGTCTACCGCTGGGAGGGCACGGTGACGCAAGAGCCCGAGTTGGTCGCATTCGCCAAGACCCGCGCCGACCTGGTCCCGGAAGTCATCCGGCGCGTCACGGAGCTCCACCCGTACGACGTTCCCGCCGTCCTCGCGCTTCCCATCGAGGGAGCGGCGCAGCCGTACTTGGACTGGTTGGAAGGGGTGTTGCCGGCAGCCGAAGGCTGATCGCGCGCGGCCAAATCCTAGCGAGAAGCCCGACCGGCCACGCCCGGCGCGCGCACGGCTCGAACCCCGCACGAACGC
>CAZOTV010000017.1:2229-20847 GCA_964582795.1 uncultured bacterium | reverse complement strand
ACGCAGGCCCAGGCTACGCGCGAACGCCAGGCTCAGGCTACGCGCGCGCTCTCCGCCTGCGCCAGCGACATCAACGCGCTCCTCGCCGGAGACGGCGGGAAGGCGTCCAGTGCCGACGCGGCCACTTCGGCTTCGATCCGGATGCGCTCTCTCGTGCGCGCGTCCGCGCCGCGCTCCCGCACCAACGACGCCATGCGCTCGACGTCTCCCGGCTGAGCGGCGTGGCGGCCGAGGATGGCGCGGGCCTCGTCGACGTCGTGCTCGAGCAAGAGCTGCAACACGAGGTGCGTGGCCTTGCCTTCGCGCAGGTCGCCGCCGATCGGCTTCCGTAGTCGCTCGGCGTCGCCCAACAGGTCGAGGTAGTCGTCGCGAAGCTGGAACGCCCGGCCGAACGCCATGCCGTACGCGTTCAGGGCGGTGCGTTGCTCCTCGGTCGCTCCGGCCACGATCGCCACACCCTCACAGGCGGCCGCGAGGAGCACGGCGGTCTTGCCCTCGATCACGCGGTCGTAGGTCTCGTAGGCGTACTCCTGCAGGGTGGCCGCCTGGAACTGCAGGACCTCGCCTTCGCAGATCGCCGCTGCCGTTCGCGACATCAGTTCGGTGAAGTCGGCGCTGCCGCTGCGCGCCAGCAGACCCAACACGCGCGCGAGCATGAAGTCGCCCGACATCACGCTGACGACGTTGCCGTAGCGTCGGAACGCCGCCTCGACCCCGCGTCGCGTGTCGGCGTCGTCGATCAGGTCGTCATGAAGCAGGGAGGCGGAGTGCAGCAGCTCGACCGCCAGCGCCACGCGCATGGTGTCCTCGGGGGCGGCCCCCAACATGCGGCCCGTCAGGAAGGCGAGGCTCGGCCGCAACCGCTTCCCGCCGGCACGAACCAAGTCATCGCCGATCGCCTCGATGAAGGCGACCGACGAGCGAAGCTCGGCCGCGAGGCGCTCTTCGAAGGCGCGAAGGTCGTCCTGGATGATATCGAACACGGTTCGGCCAGTATACGTGGGGGGTCCGGTGCGGGGTGGTTCGCCGCCGGCAGGCGTCAGACTGCGGTCGTCTCTTCGGTCGCCTCGCTGGGTGTCGCGTGGAGGTAGAACGACAGCCGCTTGAGTCCGGCCAGGAGGTCGACCGGTTCGACCCGTACGTGCTCGGGCACGTAGATCACGGTGGGGGCGAAGTTCAGGATGCCGCGGATACCCGCGCGCACCAACGCGTCCGCCGCCTCCTGCGCGCCGTTCACCGGTACCGTCAGGAAGGCGATGTCGATGGCGCGTTCGGCCACCACCGGAGAGAGGTCCTCCATGGCGTGCACGGTGAGGCCCCCGAGCTTCCGACCGACCTTGGCGGGATCGACGTCGAAGGCGCAACGAAGCAAGAAGTCGTACTGACCGAAGTGCGGGTAGTCGGCCAGCGCCTGGCCCAGCCTGCCCATGCCGACGATCGCGACGTTCCAGGGCCGCGTCAGGCCCAGGATGCGCCGCAACTCACGACGCAAGGTGGGGACGGTGTAGCCGCTTCCCCGGGTCCCGAAGCTCCCGAAGTAGGCAAGGTCCTTCCTCACCTGGAACGCGGACACGTGCGCTTCGGCCGCCAAGTGTTCCGACGACGTGCGCGCGACGCCGTTCTCTTCCAAGTCCGATAGAACACGCAGGTAGGTCACGAGTCGGCTGACGGTCGCCGACGGGATGGCTTTGCCCATCAGCGCGGGAAGCTCTCGATCCCCGCTGCCTCCAGACGCGCTTGGGCGTCGGCCATGGCCCCCGTGTCGAACGGACCGACCAGCAACTTCACGAGGTCGTTCTCGACGCGCTCGCTGACGGAGAATCCGAGTTGCTCCAGCCGCTCCCGTTGAGGGAGCGAGCTCTCGCGCGTGCCGTACGCGCCGACCTGCAGGTACCGCCCACCGGTGGACACCGGGGCCGCGGCTGCCTGTGGCGTGGCGGCGCCGGACGCCGCCGGGGTCGGCGCGGCGGCACCCGCCGCCGACGTCGCGGCGCCGCCCTCCGTCGCTTCCGCCGGGTCGAAGCGGTACACGGTGGGATCGCTCACGCCGAAGTCGCCGCCACGGATGCGAGCGGCAACCGCGCGGGCCTCATCCTCACTGGCGTACGGGCCGACGAGGACGATGTTGAGGTTGCCCTGCGCGCCCATCAGCACGGGGTAGCCGGCCGAGCGGAAGGTCTCCGCCAACCTTGCCGCGTTCTCCATGCTGCCGAACGCTCCGACGGACACCCGGTACGACACCTCGTCCGAGGTGGCGGTCGCCGTCACCGACGAGGCAGGCGTGACGGCCGAGGAGGCGGCAGGTGTGGAAGCGGCAGGCGTGGACACGGCTGGGGTGGAGGCCGCAGGGGTGGAGGTTGCCGGTGCGTCGGCCGACGCGGCCGGTGTCGCCCCGCCGTCGTCGCCGTCCGGAGGCAGCACCGCGATGCTGCCCGCGTCGGCCGGCGGCGTAGACGCAGCCGAGTCGCGATCCGGTGTGCCGGCCGGAGCCGAGGGGCTCGTGTCGGAAGCGGCGCTTCCCGGCGTGGCGGGGACGGTCGACGAGGAAGCGTCACCGGCCGCTCCTGCAGGTTGGGACGCGTCGGGCGTGCTGGCGTTGGGCGAAGCCTGCGACCCGGAGTTCGCGCTCCCCGCCGCTGCGCTGCTCGACTGCGTCGTCGGTGTGGTGGCGCGGCTTCCCTGACCGACCGGGAAGAACGAGCCGCCCGAGATCAACGTCGCGATGATCCCCGCGATGACGGCAACGAGGGCGATGCCGATCAGCAGGTCAGGCCAGTTACGTCGAAGCCAATCCATGCGTCCCATTCTACGGTCGCGCGCTCGAACATGGCCGCGTGCCCGAAGCAAACGCCATGCCCGAGCGCGCGCGCACCGTCAGAGGTAGTTCGTGATCGCGGCGCAGGCGGGCTGGTAACCCTGCTCGCAGGAGGCCACCCAGGCATCGCGCGCGGCTCCGCGGCGATCTTGCGAGTACAGCGCCCAACCGAGGTTGTAGAGGCTCTCGTTGTCGTCGGGGTTCTGCTGGACCAGCAGCTGGTAGACCGACTCGGCTTCCTGGTAGCGCTGCGCGGCCAGGTAACCGGCGCCTAGGTTCACGCGCGCCTCGATGCTATTCGGGCTGAGCTGCACGGCGCGCTCGAAGCTGCGCACGGCAGCGCTGTAGTCGTGGAGCTGGTATGCCGTGAGGCCACTCCACAACTGGACCTGCGCGTCACCAGAGCGGTTCTGACCGAGCTCGGCAAGATGCTCGCTGGCAGCGAGGTACTCGCCGTTGCGGTAGAGCGCCCGGGCGGCGATGAAGCGCGCATCGAGCACCAGTTCCGGCTCGCTCAGGCGCGCGATGGCCTCTTGCGCGTTGGCCAGCGCCTCGTCGCTCTGCGCCAGTTGGTCGAATGCGGTCGCCAGTGCCAGGTAGACCTCGGCCTGCTCGCCGTTCAAGCGAGCGGCGGACTGCAGCGGCCCGAGGGCCTGGCGCGGCTGTCCCGCTTCCAGGTAGGTGACGCCGAGGTTGTACTGCGCCTCCCACGAGCTCGGGTCGACCGCGACGGCGCGTTCGTACGCTTCGGTCGCCAACGACTCGCGACCGAGGCTGCGCTGAAGCGTGCCGAGCTTGACCAGCGTGCTCGCTTGCGCGGCGGCGTCATCCGCGGCTTCCGCCTTCTGCAGCGCCCGCTGCAACGACCAGATGGCGTAGTCGATCTGCCCCTGGCCGACGTAGATGTCTGCGATCAGCGCGCTGACGCGGTAGTCGCCGCTACGCGACTCGAGCGCGGTGAGCTCCGGCAGCGCCTCGAGGCCGTTGCCGGCGTTGTGAAGCGCCTGGCCGCGGCGAAGGATGTAGCTCGCGTTGTTCGGTTCGAGTTCCAGGGCGGCCGCGTAGGCGTCCGCCGCCTCCGCGTACGCTCCGGTGAGTTCGAGCTGGCCCGCCAAGCCCAGCTGGGCCTGGACGCGATCCTCGGCCGAAGCTTCGGGCGCCGCTTGCTCGAGCGAGTTCGCGAACGCATCGGCCGCGTCGGCCGGGCGACGCAAGCGAGCGAGCGTCACGCCGCGGTTGAAGTGGCCGTCGAAGCGCTCGGGTTGCAGTCGCGTGACCTCGGTGAACTCGAACAGGGCCGCCTGGTAGTCACCTCGGGCGAACTCGGCCAAGCCGAGCCCGTAATGGGCGTCGCCCACGGTGTAGTCGAGCGCGATCGCTTCGAGGAAGCTGTCCTTGGCAAGGTCGTGTTGGCCGTTCTCGTAGTAGGCGTTGCCAAGCGCGACCCACGCGACGACGCTCTCCGGGTTCGCTTGAACCTCGGCGCGCAACTGGGCGATCGAGGATTGCCCGAACACCGGCGTGAGCAGGAGCATGGCCGCAAGGGCCAGAACGGACCCTCGGACGCTCCACCTGCACGTTCCACTGATCATGCCTGCCTCCAGATCGCTGCGCACCGAACCGCCAATCACAGCGTGCGTAACGCGAGTTTCGGTGGACAGTCTATACTGGCGGGCTCGCCGGACCGTGTGAAATGGCATACGGCCCAGAGGCTCAGGAAAGGCGAGAAACGTCGTCCAGGATTGTGTCTACGTCCTTGGCGCCACCGCGGCGCAGCGCGAGTTGACCGCACGCGCCGCCGGCGTCGCGCCCGCGACTGAAGCGCACGGACACGCTCACGCCCGCTTCTTCCAGCGCACGCTGGAACGCGTCCAAGCGCGCCTTGGGCGAGGCGCGGAATCCTGACGCCGGCCACGGGTTGAACGGGATCAGGTTCACGTGGCTCTTCAGGCCCGCCAGCAACCGCGCAAGCGCGCGCGCCCGCCAGGGGTCGTCGTTGACCCGGTCCAGCATCGTGTACTCGATCGTGACGCGCCGCGACGTCGCCGTCTGCCAGTCGTGAAGGGAAGCGAAGATCTCGTCGATGGAGTGGGCGTGCGCCGTGGGGATGATGCGCCTGCGGGTCTCTTCGTCCGGCGCGTGAAGGCTGACGGCCAGCACCAACTGCAGGCCCTCGGCCGCAAGGCGCCGGATCTTGGCCGGCAGCCCGACCGTCGACAACGTGACGCGCCGCGGCGACATGTCGAGGCCGTCTGGGTCGATCCAGGTCCGGATCGCGCCGAGAGCGGCGTCGTAGTTCAGCAGCGCCTCCCCCATCCCCATCAACACCACGTTGCGAATGCTCGTCGGAGCGACGCCCTCGTGACGAGCGACGCTCATCACCTGGGCGACGATCTCGCCCTGCGTGAGGTTGCGTCCGAACCCCAACGCTCCCGTCGCGCAGAAGGCGCAACCGGCAGGGCACCCGACCATCGACGAGACGCACACCGTGCGCCGATCGCGGTACGGCATGTAGACCGCTTCGGTCTGCCGCCCGTCAGGCAACGTGAAAAGGTAGCGCACCGAGCCGTCGTCGGAGCCGAAGCGCTCCACCTTGGCGAACGGATCGATCACGTATCGTTCGCGCCACCATGCACGCAGCGCCGCGGGCAGGTCGGTCATGGCGCCGCCGTCGAGGAAGTCGCTCTCGTCCACCCCATGGCGGTACAACCAGGCCGCCAACTGACGCCGGCGATACGCGGGCGCCCCATCCGGTAGCGGTAAGCCCTCGATGGGGAAGTCGAACAGGCTGGGACGCGTGGAGGTCATCGCGCAACAAGCTACCGCGCCAAGACACCGTCTCGTGTCCGCGGGACACTCGCCTCCGGGGGAAGCGCACGACCTGCGGTAGCATGAGCGTCGTTCGCAAGCACCTCGCCCTCGTCCTCGAGCCGGTACGGAGGCCGCCATGGTTACGCGCAAGGTCAAGGTCATCGGGATGGTCCTGGCGGGCGGCAAGGGCTCGCGGCTCCACCCGCTCACGTGGAAGCGCACCAAGCCCGCGGTTCCGTTCGGCAGCAAGTACCGCATCATCGACTTCGCGCTGAACAACATGATGAACTCGCGCGTATACGGCATCTACGTGCTGACGCAGTTCAAGGCCCAATCGCTGACCGAGCACATCCAGCGCAACTGGCGCTTCGGGACGTTCCTGGCCGACCACTTCATCACCCTCGCGCCGGCCCAGATGTACCTCTACGAAGAGCTCGGCGCCGAGTGGTACCGCGGTACCGCCGACGCCATCTACCAGAACCTCCACCTGATCGACAACAACCGCGCGGACCTCGTGGCGATCTTCTCGGGCGACCACATCTACAAGATGGACATCAGCCACATGATCGAGTACCACCTGCAGAACGAGGCCGACGTCACGGTCGCTGCCTATCCCACCCCGGTCGCCGACGGCAACCGGTTCGGCGTCCTCCAGGTCGACAAGGACTGGCGTATCACCGAGTTCCAGGAGAAACCGGCGCAACCGAACCCCATCCCCGGACGTCCTACGCACTGCCTGGCGAGCATGGGCAACTACGTCTTCGAGGTGAACACCCTCACGCGCATGCTCAAGGAGGACGCCGCTCGTCTGGACTCCGAACACGACTTCGGGAAGGACGTACTGCCGCGAGCGCTCGAGGACGGCAAGCGCCTCTTCGCATACGACTTCGCCCGGAACCCGATCCCCGGCCAACCTGGTCCGAACACCTACTGGCGCGACGTCGGCACGCTCGACAGCTACTGGGAAGCGAACATGGACTTGGTCGCGGTGCGTCCCGAGTTCGACCTCTACAACGAGGAGTGGCCGCTTCGCACGTCGGCCGAGTTCTCACCGCCGGCGAAGTTCGTGCACGAGGAAGAAGGGCGCCGCGGTCAAGCGTTCAACAGCCTGCTGGCAGGCGGTGTCATCGTGTCCGGCGCGACCGTCAGGCGGTCGGTCTTGTTCCGCCGCGTCCGGGTCAACTCGTACGCGACGGTGGAGAACTCGGTGCTGTTCGACAACGTCACCGTCGGCCGCCACGCGGTGGTGCGCAACGCCATCGTCGACAAGAACGTCGAGATCCCGGAAGGCGCGCAAGTGGGCGTGAACCTCGATGACGACCGCGCTCGCGGGTTCACCGTGACGCAGAGTGGCATCGTGACGATCCCCAAGAGCTACCGCTTCTCCTGAACCGCCCTGCTTCTCGCGATCCCCCGTTCCCGAGGCGTCGAACGACTGGCCCGGGCGGGTCACCGCGCCAGCGGCCCGGAACGGGGCGCCCGAACGGACGAAGGTCGATGACGAGAACCCTACGTGCAATACAGCCCTGGCTCATGTTTGGGTGATACCCTCGCTTGTATCGGCTCGTGCCGCCTCACGGCGTTCCCGCTCGACGCGCGAACGACGCTGAGAGCGGGCCCGGCAAGGCCGCGTAGGGCCAAGGTCGCCCGCCCTGCTCGCACCGAACCTGACGCCTGCGGAAGAGCCCGCGGCGCGATCCCTGGAGGCTCCGTTGAGACGCTCGTTCAACCCCTGGCTGGTCGTGATGCTCCTCATCCTGGGCATCTTCGTCTTCAACCAGTTCAACGCCAGCGGCACCAGCCGGGAGATCAACTTCTCCACCTTCACCGAGCTCCTGGCCCAAGGCAAGGTCGCGTCGGTGACCGTGGATCGGACCACGGGGAACATCACGGGCGAGCTCGCGAGCGAGTCGCAGGTCACCATCGACGGGGAGCCGCAGGCGATCCGTTCGTTCCGCACCACCGCGATCCTGACCGACACCCTGCTCGAAGACCTACGGCAGGACGTTCCCGAGGTGTCGATCCGCAACCCGACGCAGTGGCTCGGGCTGTTGCTTGGCTCGATCCTGCCGATCGCGCTACTGCTCGGCTTCTTCTGGTTCATCTTCATGCGCGCCCAGGGCGGTCCGAACCAGGTGATGCAGTTCGGCCAGTCGCGGGCGAAGACGTTCGGGCGTGAGAACAAGGTCCAGACGACGTTCAACGACGTCGCCGGCCACAAGGAAGCGAAGCAGGAGCTCGTCGAGGTCGTCGACTTCTTGAAGAGCCCGCAGAAGTACCTCCGCATCGGCGCGGAGATCCCCAAGGGCGTGCTGCTGGTCGGCCCTCCCGGCACCGGTAAGACGCTCCTGGCGCGCGCCGTCGCGGGCGAAGCGGGCGTACCGTTCCTGACCGTCAGCGCCTCGGAGTTCATGGAGATGTTCGTGGGCGTCGGCGCCAGCCGCGTGCGCAGTCTCTTCGAGGAGGCCCGCAAGGCTGCCCCTGCCATCATCTTCATCGACGAGCTCGACTCCATCGGCCGTCGGCGCGGCGCCGGCATCGGCGGTGGCCACGACGAGCGCGAGCAGACCCTGAACCAGATCCTGTCGGAGATGGACGGCTTCGAGAAGGACACGTCCGTCATCATCATCGCCGCCACCAACCGCCCAGACATCCTCGACCCGGCGCTGCTGCGCCCCGGCCGCTTCGACCGCCAGGTCACCATCGGCCTGCCGACGCAGCGCGAGCGCGAGGACATCCTCAAGGTGCACGTGCGCAACAAGCCGGTCGCCGACGACGTCAGCCTGCGGCGCCTCGCCGAAGCGACACCGATGTTCTCCGGCGCCGACTTGGAGAACCTCACCAACGAAGCGGCACTGATCGCGGCGCGCGGCAACAAGCAGATCATCAGCTGGAACGACTTCAACGAGGCGCTCGACCGCATCACGTTGGGCCTCAGGCGCGGGAGCCTCGTGCCCACCGAAGAGGAGCGCAAGATCCTCGCGTACCACGAGTCCGGCCATGCCGTCGCGTACGCCGCCCAGCCGGGCCTGGGCGAGATCCGCAAGGTGACGATCATGCCGCGTGGCGCCGCCGGCGGCTTCATGGCGCCTCTCGCCAAAGAAGAGATGTTCTACAACGTCGACCGCTTCAAGTCGCAGCTGGTCGTGGCCTTCGCCGGCCGCGTCGCCGAGAAGCGCGTGACGGGCACGATCTCGTCGGGCGCCAGCAACGACCTGAAGCAGGCAACCGAGATCGCGAAGCAGATGGTGCTCGACCTCGGGATGGGGTCGCAGGAGTTCGTGGCTTGGGGTTCCGACCAAGGGCCGATCTTCCTAGGGGGCGAGATCTCCCGCCGCAAGGACTTCTCCGAGGAGACCGCCCGCGAGCTCGAAGAGCAGGTGACGGGCATCCTGAACGCGGCGTACGAGAAGTGCGACGAACTGGTCGAACACAACTGGGTGGCGGTCGAGGCCGTTGCCAACGCGCTGCTGCAACGCGAGACGATCGACGGCAAGTTGATCCAGAAGGCCGTCACGATGGCCACGGAAGGCACGCCGTCCGAGGAGATCACGGCCTGGATCGTCGAATCCGCTGCCGAGGCCGAGCGCCGCATCCAGGAAGCCGAGGAACGCGAGCGTCGCGCTGCCGAAGAGGAGCGCCGCCGCAAGGTCGCCGACGCCGGACGCGGCACACCACCCCTCGAACCGCGGCCGGGCGCTCGCCCCGCGCGCGAACCCGGCGCCTGACCGGAGCCGCCCGCGTGTGCGGTAGCACCGGCCAAGGTTGACCGCCCGCCCGTGTCATTGCTCGACGGGAAGTACGAGGTCATCGGCCAACGCCCGCTCGAGGGCGGACGCACCCACTTCGACGCCACGGCGCCGGACGGGGCGCCGCTTCGCATCGAGTGGTTCGACCTTCCCGCAGAGCAAGAACCGTCGTTCGAGCGCTACCGACGCCTGCTGAAGAACCTCAAGCGCGACGGCCTGGCTGCCGTCCATGACGTCATCTCCCGCCCTGGCGCACATTACGTGGCGTGGGAACGACCGCCGGCAGGCAGTCAGAGCGCGAGCGACCCCGAACTGACGGCGCTCCTGAGCGCGCAGGGGTACGCGCCGGAAGCCGCCGACGTTCGCAGGCGCGCCGCCCGCGAACGGCCGCGACTCTACGGGCTGAGCTTCGACGGGAACCGCGCGCAACCCACGGCCGCCTTCGAACCCGCGCCCAAGGTTCGGCCGTTGCGCGGCGGTCGGACCCCGACCGGGCCGCTCGCCAACGTGTCCGGACCGATCCTGAGCTGGGGCGTCGCCACCGTTCTGCTGCTCGCGTCCCTCGCCATGCTGCTGGGCGCGTTCCGGCGCTTCACGGTCGATGCCGCGGTGCGCCTTCCCGATCTGGTCGGCGTCAGCGCCGACGAGGCCGTGGCCGCCCTGCGCGACATGCGGCTCGACGTTCGCCTGGACGCCATCGGGTCGCAGGAGCCTCCGGGCACCGTGGTGGCCCTCGACCCCGTCGCTGGGAGCGAGTTGCGGCCAGGCCGCAGCGTTCGGGTCACCTACGCGTTGCCACCAGGTCAACTGGCGCCGACCGAGGTGCCCACCCTGGTAGGGCTCACGTACCCCGACGAGGTGCAGGCAGCCCTCGCCGCCGCCGGCCTCGAGCTCGGCGCGGCGGCCCGTGTGGAGGCGCCCGCGCCGGCCGGTGTGGTGCTCGCTCAGACACGCGACGCGGGCAGCACCGCCGGAACGGGTGAACGCGTAGACGTGCTGGTGAGCATGGGCCCGCGCAAGGAGCGTACGTTCGTGCCCGAACTCGTCGGCTTACAGGTGAGCGAGGCGCGCGCGCTGGCGCAGGTCGCGGGACTCGGACCCGACCGCGTCATCGAAGAGCAGGTCGCCTCGGCCAACGGCTTCCCGGGCGAGGTGCTGGCGCAGTCGCTGGCGCCGAATACGCCGTTCGTGCTGGAGGACGCCGTACTGCGCCTAGTGGTGCAAGGTGGCGAGGCCGCCGGCCGCGTGGTCGGCGCCGCACCGGACGTCGTCGGCATGACCGCGGAGGACGCGACCGCCACGGCGACCGGCTGGCAGGTGCGGATCGAGCGCATCGCGACGACGAACCTGCCCGAGGGCGTCGTCGCCCAGCGGCCCGAACCGGGTGCAGCCTCGACGGACGAGTCGATCCTGACCCTGACCGTGAACGCGCATCCCGTCGCCCTCGTGGCTCCACCCGTCTTCGCCGTGGTCCGCGAGCCCCTCCTACGACGCGTTCCGTACGCCTGGGCGATCTTGCCCGGCATCGGCGTTCAGACGGCAGAGGTCTGGGCGACGACGCTCGACGGGGAACGAACGCTGGTCGAGCGCGTCACCGTGCAAGGAGGCGAGATCTTGCGGGGCACGTGGCTGACGAACGACCCAGGGCCGGTGACGTTCGAGCTCTTCCTCGGCGACGTTCCCTACGGCGACCCGGTCCTGGTACCGTGACCGCGGTCGCGACCCCTTGGCGGTGTGTGCCAAGGCGGCCCTCGACGGCCCGGGGCGGGTGTATAGTGGCCGGCGACAATGTAGGCCGGGACCGATGAACGTCCCAGGGTAGCGGCCCCTTCGCGGGCCGCGCTGCCGTCCCGGAGAAGCCAGCACCCAACGCGATTCCTACCGCCGCGCCGGCGCCCGCAACCCCCCAGCAGGCGACACCACCCGAAGGAGGAGTGTGCTCAACACCTTCCGCGACCTCTCGACCTACCTGCGAAGACACCGAACCGCATTCGCCATCGGCGTGGTCCTGATCGTCGTCAACGCGTTCTTCAGCACCCTCGCACCGATCATCCCGGGACGCGCCATCGACGGGTTCCGCGACGGGTCGATGACGCAGACGTCGCTGTTGCTCCACGTGGGCGCACTGTTCTTGGTCGCCGGCATCGGCGCGCTGGCGATGGTGCTGGTCAGGCGCCTCATCCTCGGCGCCAGCTGGGAGATCCAGTTCGACATCCGGCGCGACATCTTCCAGCACTTCACACGGATGGACGCCGCGTACTTCGACCGCACCCGCGTGGGCGACCTGATGGCGCGCCTCACGGCAGATCTCAACGCCGTACGCATGCTCGTGGGCGTGGCGATCTTCCAGGGCATGAACACCACCTTGTTGCTGGGGTTCACGCTCTTCCGCATGTTCTCGTTGAGCCCCAGCCTGAGCCTCCTGACGCTGGCCGTGGCGCCCCTCATCTCGCTGTCGTTCTTCCTGCTGCTGCGCGTCATCCACCGCCGGTACCAGCGCGTGCAAGAGCAGTTCTCCGACGTCTCCGCCATGGCGCAGGAGAACTTCTCCGGCATCCGCGTGGTGAAGGGCTTCGGCATCGAGCAGCGCGAGGTCGGCGCGTTCGGACGCCTGAACGACGAGTTCATCCGGCGCAACCTGTCGTTGACGCGCGTCGACGGCCCGTTGTTCCCGCTGATGGAGTTCCTCTTCGGCGTCACCGTCTCCTTGCTGCTGCTGGTGGGCGGTCGCCTGGTCCTGGGGATCGGCGGCGACCTGACCATCGGCCAGTTCTCGAGCTTCGTCTTCCTCTTCGAGGGCATCCAGTGGCCCATGATCGCGCTCGGTTGGATCGGTTCGATGGTGCAGCGCGGGTCGACGTCGTGGGGGCGCCTCAAGGAGATCCTGGCGGCCCAGCCCGACGTCGAAGACGGCGAGCTGACCGACTTCTCGTTGCGGTCGGTGAAAGGCGAGATCGAGTTCCGTGACGTAAGCGTCTCCTTCGACGGCGTACCCGTGCTGAAGGGCGTGAGCTTCCACATCAGGCCGGGCGAGTCGATCGGCCTGACCGGCCGCACCGGCTCGGGCAAGACGGTCATCGTGAACCTCATCGCCCGCACCGTCGATCCCGACGATGGTGTGATCCTCATCGACGGCATCGACCACCGCCGGTACCCGGCCGAGGTGCTCAGGCGCTTCATCGGCCTGGTGCCTCAGGAGCCGTTCCTGTTCTCCGACACCATCGCTGAGAACATCGCTTACGGGGTGCCCGAGACCGATCCCGCCACGCTCGAGCCGCGCGTGATGCGCGCAGCCGAGTTGGCGCAGTTGTCCGAGGACGTGGCGGACTTCCCGGAGGGCTTCGCCACGCGCCTCGGCGAACGCGGCGTGACGCTGTCCGGCGGGCAGCGGCAACGCACCGCCATCGCCCGAGCCATCGTTCGGGACCCGGCGGTTCTGATCTTCGACGACGCGCTCTCGGCGGTGGACACGCAGACCGAGGCGCGCATCCTCGAGGGCCTCGAGGAGGTCCAGCGCGGCCGCACCACGATCATCGTGGCGCACCGCGTGAGCGCCTTCCAGCACGTCGACCGCATCTACGTCATCGAGGACGGCCGCATCGTCGAACAGGGCACGCATGACGAGCTGGTCGCGCTCGACGGTTGGTACGCCGACATGGATCGTCGGCAACAACTCGAGTCGGACTTGGAGGCAGCCTGATGCTTCGGCCTGCCGACCTGACCGACATGGACCTCCCGACCTACTCGGTCGAGGAAGCCAAAGCGGAGTTCCGCCGCAAACGCCGGGACCGTCGTCGCGCCATGCGCGAGGAGAGCGTCCTCGACGAAGACGGCGAGGCGTTCGAGAAGGCGTTCGACCGCAACATCATGCTCCGCCTCCTAGGCTACCTGCGGCCGTACGGCAAGCAGCTCGCTGCCGGGGTGTCCATGCTGCTGCTCTACAGCGTCATCGCGCCGGCGTTCCCGACGCTGCTGGCTCGCGCCGTCGACCGCTACATCGTCGCCGACCAGATGCCGTGGGCGGCGCTCTCGCTCGACGAGCGGCTGACCGGGCTGACCTGGCTCGTGGTGATCTACATGGGCCTGCGGCTCGTGAACTTCGGTCTGCGGTACGGCTACACGTACCTCGTATCGTGGCTCGGCCAGCACATCATCTTCGACATCCGGCGCGAGATCTTCTCCAAGATCCAGCGTCTACATGTGGGGTTCTTCGACCGGACGCCCGTCGGCCGGCTCATCACCCGCATCACCAGCGACGTCGACGCCATCCAGAACATGATGACCGACGGCGTGGTGGGCTTGATCGCCGACATCGGCATGATGACGGGGCTGCTCATCTACATGTTCACCATCAACTGGCGCCTGGCGTTGATCACCTTGACCGTCATGCCCGTGCTGTTCTTCATCCTGAACTTCCTTAGGCGCCGCATCCGCACGGCGTACCGCTCCGTCCGCCTGCGCACGTCGAGGTCGAACGCCTACCTAGCCGAGAACCTGAGCGGCATGAAGACCGTCCAGCTCTTCAACCGCGAGGCACGGAACGGGCGCCGCTTCGACGAGATCAACTTGGGCCTGCTCGACGCGTACTACGAGCAGATCCGCTGGTTCAGCCTGTTCTTCCCTTCGGTCCAGGTGATGGGCGCCGTGTCGACCGGTCTGATCCTCTACTACGCCGGCACGCAGCTGATCGGAGCCAGCTTCTCCGAGGCGGTCACCATCGGCGTGCTCGTGGCGTACATCCAGTACTCGGGGATGTTCTTCCGCCCGCTGCAGGACCTGTCCGAGAAGTTCAACATCATCCAGGCGGCGATGGCGTCCTCCGAGCGCATCTTCGGGCTGCTCGACACGCCCGAGCAGATCCGCGATCCGGAAGCGCCCCACGAGTTCGAAGGCGGCTTCCGCGGCGAGGTGCGCTTCGAGGACGTGTGGTTCGCCTACGACGGTGAAGACTGGGTGCTGCGCGGCGTCGACTTCACCATCGCCCCCGGCGAGTCGGTGGCGTTCGTGGGCCACACCGGAGCCGGCAAGACGACCATCATCAGCCTGGTCAGCCGCTTCTACGACGTTCAGCGCGGCAGCGTGAAGATCGACGGGCGTGACGTGCGGGACTACGACCAGGTGCACCTGCGCCGCCACGTCGGCATCGTGCTGCAAGACCCGTTCCTGTTCAGCGGCACCATCCGCAGCAACATCACGCTGAACGACGACACCATCCCGCTCGAACGCGTCATCGAGGCTGCCACGTTCGTGAACGCACACGGCTTCATCTCGCGCCTACCCGACGGCTACGACACGCCCGTGCGCGAGCGCGGCGCCGGCTTCTCGACCGGCCAGAAGCAGCTCATCGCCTTCGCCCGCGCGCTGGTTCAGAACCCGGACATCCTGTTGGTGCTCGACGAAGCCACCGCCAACGTCGACACCGAAACCGAGGAGCTCATCCAGGACGCCCTCAAGAAGCTGATGCAAGGACGCACCAGCATCATCATCGCGCATCGCCTCTCGACCATCCAGGACGTCGACCGCATCCTCGTCATGCGCAAGGGCAAGCTCGTCGAACAAGGCAATCACTTCGAGCTGATCAAGCAGGACGGGTACTACCGGAAGCTGTACGAGCTTCAGTACCAGGAACGCGCGGCGGCAGACTGACGGCGTCACCCCCGTCGCCCGCGACGACCTGCGCGGGTGCGTCGCCACCGCTACCGCTCTCGCCGGCGGCCGCCGCTTCGGAGCGTTCGACCTCGCTACGGTACATCCCGAACGCACCAGAGATCAGCCTGCGCCCTTGGACCCTTGGCCCCATGACGCGCTGCTCCAGGCCATGGAAGTAGCGCAACAGCGGTCCCGGCACGGCGCGTGTCAACGGGTGCAGCATCTGGAAGACGCGCACGTCGAGCGGCGTCAGCACCCCGTCACGCGTGCGCGCCACGAAACTCGAGTTGGGCTTGTAGTGATCTTCCAACACGCTAGGATCGAACGTCAGACCCACGAAAGCGCAGACCTCGCGCAGCGTCGACTCACGTCGCTCGCGCAGATCCTCGTAGGCCACGCGCAGTACGTTCGGGTGGCGCAGGTAGGCGCGCTCGGTCGCTCGGTGGAGGTAGTACGACAGAAGCTCGCGTGCGACGCGCTTCGGCTTGTGCCGTTCGAGGTCCTTCCCACGCGCCCCGAGCGCGATACTGGAGCGCACGTTCTCGCGCACGTGCATGCGTTGGATGACGACGAAACGGGCGTCGGGGAAGGCGCGATGCAGCTCCGGGAGCATCAGGCTCGAGCCCTTCTGCAGCCACACCGACTTGCCGCGAAGCTCGGCCGTTCGCTCCATCAAGAAGCGGAACAGCGACAAGTAGTCGGCGTGGCGCTTCTCGTACAGGACGCTCTCGGGCAGACCCGTCAGCAAGAAGTAGTTGCTGTGCTTGAAACTCGCCAGGAACGCGTAGTAGTGATCGTCGACCGAAAGGTCGCCGAACATGGCGGGGAAATGTTGGAACAGGTTCGCCTCGAGAACTCCGGTGCGCATGCTCCGAGCGCTCCGGATACTGGAGACGTCCGGGTGGTTGCTGACGGAGTTGGCCAACCACTTCGTCCCGGAGCGGTTGCGGCCGACGACGAAGATCCCTGCTGACATGCATCCCCCATGTCCCGCGAGCGCCGAGCGCCGGCACATTCTCCGCGAAGTGCCGTCATGCTAGCAGCGCGACGCTGCGGGGCCGTGACTCGCGTCACGCAGTCGCAGGGTACGTGGGCAGGCGTGAACGGCCGCGAAGCTCAGCGCACGACGACGCGGTAGAAGAACGGCTCTTCTTGGCCGGGTTCCATCGGCACCAGCAGGGTCCAGCGGATCATGACGTACTCGTTGGGATCGGCCACGCGCCGGTCTTCGCCTTCGCCCACGAGCACCGGAGGCGTCGAGAACGACTCGCCGTCGACGGAGAACTCGGTCAGGACGCGTTCGGAACTCGCCGTGGCGGAGTTCGGCACGAACTCCATCATCTCCTGGACCGGGCCGTAGATCTGGACGCGGCCCGCGGGCAAGGTCGTCTCACCGGAGTTCGTCGCGAAGATGCGGTACTCCACGACCTGACCGGGGATGGCGCTGGTCGCTTCGGTGAACCGCTCCTGCTTCGTGCCGTCTTCGAGCGTCACTTCGCTGACGACGAAGATCTCGGTGCGGAACGTGATCGGGTTGGTTGCTGCGTCCTGCGCGAGCGCCACGGGAAACGCCAACGTGAACATGGCGGCGAGCGCGGACGCGATCGAAGGGATCCGGCGTGTGATCATCGCACCAACCATAGCAGCGCAAGATGACGGTCGTTTGAGTGACGCGTCCACGGCTTCTTCACCCACGAAGCATCGCCCACCGTGAGTCCGTTCAAGGCGACGCGGCCGCGTCCGCCGGCTCGCCGATCGCGCGCACGAAGTCGACGATGTCGGCCGCTTCTTGAACGCCGCGCTGCGCCGCTGCGTCGAGGGCCGTCAACGCCGCATCGAAGTCACGCGGGACGCCCGTTCCATGCACGTACGACAGGCCGAGAGCGTACAGCGCAGGGCCGTACCCGTCGCGCGCGGCGGCGCGGTAGAGCTCGACCGCGACGGAGGCGTCCTGGTCGACCCCCATGCCGCGTATGTAGAGCTCGGCGAGCGCCACCTGCGCTTCCGGCAGGCCCGCATCCGCGGCCCGGCGGTAGAAACGCGCCGCCCGCGCGTTGCTCCACGACTGTCCGAGCCCGTGCTCCGCCATGTGACCCAAGTAGTAGGCCGCGCGCGCGTCGCCCCGCTCGGAGAGCGGCTCCCAGGTCCTTCGCGCCGCCACGAAGTCGCCTTCGCGATACGCGCGCATGCCGGCATCGAACGCGGCCAGGTCGGACCGGGCGCCTCCGCCGGCATTGACGACCTGCAGCACGATCAAGACCAGCAACGACACCACCAGCGCCAGCAACAGGTAGACGCGCAACTTCGGGCGCTCGGGCGGCGGCGCTTCCGAAGCGTAATCGGCCTCCACCGCCGATCTCGGGATCCACCAGCGATCGTCGTCCCTCGTGCGTCCGACGGAGCGACCACCACTGCTGCCGACCGCCACACCACCCGCCGCGTCGCCCTGAGCATCCCGCCCGAAGCCGCCCCTACCACGATCGTCCTCGACCGAGATCGACTCGGCCTCGTGCGGCGAGGGCACCCAGCGTGTGGACGTGAGGAAGGCCCCGTCCACGGCCGACCGCGCCGCGCTCGGCCCGAGACGGTCGGCCTCCTCTTCGAGGTCGTCACCCTCGTCGTCCACTTCGGGTGCGTCGGCGGCATCCTCGGCGACCTCAGCGGCGATCTCAGCGGCGCCGGCCGGGACGATCGGCATGCGCCAGGTCTCCTCGTCAGCCTCGGGCACCCAAGGACCCTCGGCGTGACGCCCGCCGTCGCCGGCCGCGGCCCAGCTCTCCGGCTCCCAGGCCAGCGGCGGACCAGGTCGCTCGTCGATGTCGGCGCCGGCCGACTCGGGTTCGACGCTATCGGAATGATCGGGGCCAATAGGACCGAACGAGCGCTGGCCAGCGGCCGGCTCGATGTCCGCGACGACGTACACCTCGACGCCTGCATCGGCGAACACGCGGGCGATGGCGTCGGCCTTGTCGGCGCGGATGGCCCGAGTGACAGGACCGGTACGACCGTCGAGCAGCGTGCGGATCCGTCCCGCGTCGATGCGCAGGCGTTCCGCCACCAGTGCCGCTACGGCGTCCACCTCCGCGGCGGGCACGGGTCGGGCAACCTCCACCACGAATCGCTGCTCGCTCAAGGCACACCATCTCCCCGGTCACCGGCATTGTACCCGCGTCGCCGCAGCGTACGCTCTGCTACCATAGGCAGCACATGAAACTCATCCTAGCCATCGTGCAGGACGCCGATGCGGCGCGCCTGCAGGAAGCGCTCAGCGAACGCGGTCTTCAGTCGACCAAACTCGCTTCCACCGGCGGGTTCCTGCGGGAGGGGAACACCACGGTGTTGATCGGCGTGGAAGACCACAAGGTCGACACGGTCAAGGAGATCATCCACGCCACCTGCCGCGAGCGCACCAAGGTCGTCACCGCCGGCTCGCCCATCCACGCCCTCGAAGGGGTGTTCGCCAGCCAACCGATGGAGGTGCCGGTGGGCGGCGCCATCGTCTTCGTGCTGGACACGGTCGGGTTCGAACGGCTGTAACCACGACACGCAGCAGCGCTGAATGACCTGAGCGCGCGGCTTCCACGGCCGGCTCGC
>CAZOTV010000017.1:0-2129 GCA_964582795.1 uncultured bacterium | reverse complement strand
GGCGGCTCGTTCACGAGCGAGAAACTCGCGTACGCGATGCCGGAAAGGATGGTCCCGAACAGGAACACCAAGCCGAAGTTCGTCGGGAACGCCAGATCGGACGCCAGGATGCGGCGCAGCACGAAGCCCGCGGCGAGCGCCAGCATCCCGCCGATCGCGTTGCGAAGCGCCCAGAACGTACCCAGGCGCTCGTGGGGGACGATCTTCGCCGTCACGTCGGCGAACGGCACCCCACCCACGCCTCCTGCGACCGCGTTGATGGTGATCATCACCAGCACGACCGCGACCACGAGACCGGGTTGTCGCGCGGCCAGCAGGAGCACCGCCGCCGTCATGGCGAAGAGCGCGATGGTGCGCACCGTCGACGTGAAGTGATAGAAGCGAAGCTTGAGCGGCTCGTGGGACAGGCGGTTCGCCACCAGCAACTGCGGCAAGAACCAGAAGCCGACCTTGAGCGCCGGAACCAAGCCGATGACCACCGCGGGCGCCCCGAGCGCGGCGAGGAACGGCGCCATCACCAACCCGCTGTGCAAGAACGCCTCGCCGCCGTTCACGAACACGCCGTTGACCACGCCGAGCCAGAAGTTGCGGTCCGCGAAGCGACCCACGCGCATATCGGGCCATGCTACTCCCGGTCGAAGGTGGGGGCGCGCGGATGGACGAACGCGGCCCTTGCATGACGCGAGTTTCGTTGACATGCCCGTCGAGATGCCCGTACACTACGGTTCGCTTGGGGCCGTGGCGCAGCTGGGAGCGCGCTTGAATCGCACTCAAGAGGTCAGGGGTTCGAATCCCCTCGGCTCCACCATTGTTAAGAGTCGCGACATCGTTTACTCCTGAGTCGCGACATGGTTTACGCGGGAGGCCCCGGCCATCGGCCGGGGCTCCTGTTTTGGTTGCGCCAGTAGCTCTTGGCGGGTTGGATCTGGTGCTCGCTTAGGATCTCGCCGGTCTCTTCGTCGATGACGGTGGCTGTGGCGGCGTCGGCGAGGATGATGGCGCGCTTGCCGGCGTGCTTGCTGCCGATGCCGAGGTGGTGGAGCTTGCCGGCGCGGCGCAAGGTGATGCGGCCGTGCCTGTCGACCTTGTCCTTGCGGATGCGGTAGTGGGTCGTGTCGCTCAGCGCGGCTGGTTGCGCCTTGGGCGTGGCCTGGTAAGCCTCCAGCGGCGTCATGCGCCTCAGGGCACGGTGCGGCCTGCGCTCGTTGTACAGCGCCCTGAACGCATCCAACTGGGCTTGAAGCTCCTCTAAGCTCCCCGCTGGCGGTAGTTGCCTAAGGCGCTTCTTGAGCGTCTGGTGGAAGCGTTCGATCTTGCCCTGGGTTTGCGGGTGGGAGGGGCTACCGTTCTTCTGCACGATGCCGTAGCGGACCAGGAGGTACTCGAAGGCGTTCCTGCCGCCCACAAAGCGGCTGGTGTAGACCACGGCGTTATCGGTGAGGGTGGAGGCCGGCGCGCCGAACTCCTCTACGCAGGCCGTGAAGGTGTCAAGCACCTCGCGGCCACCGACGCGCCCGTAAGCGCGGCACCCCAGCAACAGGCGGCTGTGATCATCGAGCCAGTTGATGATCTCGACCACGCCGCCATCAGCCAACTGCCAATGGGTGAAGTCACCTTGCCACGTCTCGTTCGGTTGCGAAGCCTCGAAGCGGATGATGCTGCTCTTGGGACGCTTCTGCGGTTGCGCTCTCACCAGCCCAGCAGCGTGCAGGACGCGCCTGATGGTCGAGGTGGAGGGAACGGCGTGGCCTTCGCGTTCCAGGTGCCAGGCGATCGTGGTGGGGCCGGCATCGAGCCCCTGCTCGGTGAGCTCACACCGGAGCTCGGTGACGCGGCGCCTGATCGCCTCGCTCGTGGCGCGCGGGTTCGTCCTGGGTCGCTTGCTGCGCGCCGCGAGCGCCTCCAACCCGCCGGCGTGATAACGCCTCAGCAGCTCGTGCACCCACTGCCTGGTCACGCCGTACCTGGCGCCAGCCTGTGACGGCGTCAGGGTCTTGCTCACTACCGCCAGGACAATCACTCGAGACTTCGACATGCCAAAGCGTCAAGCATGTCGCGACTCACCAGTAAAGAGTCAGAAGTAAAGGATGTCTCGACTCATGCGTCAACTATGTCTTGAAACCAGACAC
>CAZOTV010000016.1:37729-44763 GCA_964582795.1 uncultured bacterium | reverse complement strand
TCCCGGAACGGCGCATGGCGCGGATGCATCGGCCCGCGTCCGGGCGCTGGTAACGAAGTGGTATACCTGGGCTGAGGACTTCATCCTGACGAACCCCCCGGAGGTGCACATGCGACGTCTCGTTGTCATCGCCCTAGCCACCCTGTTCACGTGGAGCAGCGTCGCCTTGGCGCAGCCCCAGATGGAGATCACGTGGTGGATCAACCCGTGGCGCATCGTCACGCCGGACATGGAAGAGGGCGCGAGCCCGACCGGCGAGGAGTACGCGCGCTACATGAGCGAGCAGTTCATGGCGCTCCACCCCAACGTGACCGTCACGTACGAACTGGTGCCGAACGCCGGCTTCGGTGAGAAGGTCACCACGGCGATCTTCGCCGGCAACCCGCCGGATCTGCTCAAGGACCTCGACTGGAAGCCCGAGTGGGCACGCGAGGGCTTGCTCGAACCGATCGACGCGTACCTGACCGACGAGGACCGCGCCGACTTCCTGCCGTACGCTCTCGAGAAGGGCTTCATCGACGGCCAGCACTACATCTGGCCGTGGAACAACTCGAACAACGGCATGGGCTCGACCATGCTGCTGAACACCGCGATCTTCGAGGAGCGCGGCGTCGCGCTGCCCGCGCTTCCCGACCGGTCCTGGACCATCGACGAGTTCCTCGCAGCCGCCGAGCAGCTCACCTTCGACCGCGACGGCGACGGCACCACCGACGTCTACGCCCTGACCTTCGCCGCCAAGGACACGCTGAACATGCTTGCGTGGATGCACCGCTTCGGCGCGCACTTGCTGAACGAGGACGGCACGGCGTTCGTGCTCAACTCGCCCGAAGGCGTGCGGGCGCTGCAGTTCATCGTCGACCTGGTCTACGAGTACGGGTACGCTCCCCAAGGTGGGGAGGCGCTCGACGTCTACGGCACCATCGACAACTTGCACCAGGGCCGCGCCGCCATGGGATACGGCGGCATCTACGAGATCGGACGCATCGACCGCTACGTGCAAGAGGGCCGCATCGCCGACCCGGTGGTCGTCGCCATCGCGCCGTACCCGCACGACCCCGAGGTCGGGCCGGTTGCGTACGAGACTTCCGGCGGCTTCTTGGTCTTCAAGCAAGACGACGCCGCCAAGCGCGACATGGTGATGGAGTTCGCTCGGTTCCTCACCAACACCGAGAACGCGAAGATGCTCGAGACGCTCATGTACATCACCGCGAGGCGGTCCGCCAACGAGCAACTCGAGTTCGCCACCGTCACGCCGTACCTTGCCGACGTCGCGACGGAGGTCTCCGTCTACCAGGCTGCCATCGACCACGGCATCCCGTACTACGGCCCGTCCAGCGTCGACACCAGCCCGGCGATCGAGCACTTCACGGCCGCCATGGAAGCCGCCCTCAGCCGCAGCAAGACGCCGCAGCAGGCGCTCGACGACTTCGTCGCCGCCGCCAACCGCGCCGTGTTCGGCCGGTGATGCCCGCCCCAGACGCTAGGCCACACTGAGGCGCGCGTGGCGCTGACCCCTTCCGCCCAACCGCCTGCTCCCTTCTCACCCCGGCCCCCCGGCCGGGGTGAGACTGCCGCTGGCATGCCGCGGCCGCGCCGCGGCTCGCCCTCGAGCCGTGCCGCCGCCACCTGGGGCATGCTCTTCGTGGCGCCACAAGCCCTGCTCTTCGCGGTCTTCTTCCTGCTGCCCGTGGTGATCGCGGTGGTGCTCGCGTTCATGGACGTGCGTCCCACCCGGATCACGTGGATCGGGCTCGAGAACTTCCGCAACGTCCTGAACGACCCGCTGTTCGGGCGGGCGCTTCGCAACACCGCGTATTTCACCGGGGTGGTGGTGGTCTTCTGGCTCGGCAAGGCGCTGTTGATCGCGTACTTGCTCGACCCGATGAACCGCACCCTCCAGACGTTCTTCAAATCGGCGTTCTATCTTCCCGCGGTCACTTCGACGATCATCATCTCGCTCGTCTGGGCGTGGATCTACCATCCCCGCTTCGGCTTGCTCAACGCGTTCCTCGGGCTGTTCGGCGTCGAACCCGTCGCCTGGCTCGGCAGGGTCGACACGGCGCTTCCGGCGTTGATGGCCATGCAGGTGCTCATGGGTGGCGGCTCCAGCATCGTGCTGCTGTCCGCCGCGCTTGCGCGCATCCCACGCGACCTCTACGAGGTGGCGCTGATGGACGGTGCCAAGCGGCCCGCCATCTTCACCAACGTCATCCTGCCGCTGATCCGCCCCACGCTGCTGTACCTCGTCGTCACCGGCACCGTGAACACCTTCCAGGTCTTCGAGTCCGTCTACGTCATGACGCAAGGCGGCCCCCAGTTCTCGACCGCCACGGTCGTGTACCGCATCTACCAGGAAGCGTTCCAGCGCTTCAACTTGGGGTTGGCGTCGGCGCAGGCGATCGTGCTCTTCCTGGTGACGTTCGTGATGGCGGCCATCCAGTTCCGCTTCCTCGGCCAGAACGTGGAGTACTGAGGATGGTGCGCGCCCGCTTCGACCCGTTCTTCCGCGACCCGGAACACCCCGTCAAACCGACGCCGCTCGGAGCCATCGTCATCCTCGTCATCCTCATCGTGCTGGCCCTGGGCGCGGTGGCGCCGCTCTACTGGATGTTCGCCACGTCGCTGACGCCGTCTGCCCTGACGGTGAAGTTCCCGCCGGAGTTGATCCCATCCGAGCCCACGTTGCGCAACTACGAGCTCGTCTTCCGTCAGCCGAACTTCCTGCGCTGGGTGGTCAACTCGTTCATCCAGGCCACCAGCGTCACCTTCGTCACCGTCGCCACCGCCAGCATGGCGGGCTACGCCCTCGCCAAGCTGCCGTTCCGCGGCGCGAAGACGCTGTTCTGGCTGTTCATCCTGTCGATGATGCTGCCGTTCGAGGCGATCCTGGTGCCGCTCTTCCTGGTGGTGACGCGGCTCGGCCTGGTCGATTCGTACCTCGGTCTCATCCTGCCGCTGCTGGTGACGCCGTTCGCCATCTTCTTGATGAAGCAGTTCATCCAGACGCTGCCTACGGAGTTGCTGGACGCCGCGCGCGTCGACGGCGCCAGCGAAGCGCGGATCTACTGGGAGGTGGTGCTGCCGTTGGTCCGCCCCGGCCTCGCCTTCCTGGGCATCATCACGTTCGTGGCGCAGTGGAACTCGTTCGTGTGGCCGTTGGTGGTGACGCGCTCGAGCGAGATGCGAACCCTCCAAGTCGGTCTGGTGCTGATCCGCGAGCAGGAACCGCTCTTCTACGGCCTCCACATGGCTGCCGCCGTGCTGGCCGCCATCCCCGTCATCGTCGTGTTCTTCGCGTTCCAGCGTTACTTCCTCCGCGGCGTTACGGTGGGAGCGCTGAAGGGATGACCCCGCCGGCAGCGACGCCGGTGGGCACGGCGAGGCAGAAGGTGGGCCGATGACGAGGCCGTTCACGGTGGGGTTCGATCTCGACGGGGTGCTGATGCGCAACCCGTTCGAGCGGTGCGTGTTCCCGCACATGCACGAGGTGTTCCACACCAGCCCACGGCTCCGTGGGCTGCCGCCGAACGAGGCGAAGACCGCCTCGGGCGCCGCGGTCCGGGCCGCCTGGCGCCGCCGCCTAGACGCCGGAGACATGGTGGGCGCCTACGACTGGGACGGCATCTTCCGCGAAGCGGCCCGTGCCCTCGGAGGCGCCGACGTACCCGACGTCGCCGAGCTCGTGCGGCGTTGTTGCTCGGTGCCGGACGCCATCGAGGCGCTGCCCGGCGCCCACGAGACGCTCGGGGCGCTGCGCGCTTCCGGTCACCGCCTGGTCGTGATCAGCAACGGCTACGCCACGTACCAAGAACCGGTGCTGGCGGCGCTCGGCCTGCTGGACTACTTCGACCAGGTGGTCACCCCCGACCGGGTAGGAACCGCCAAGCCCGACCCCAAGGCGTTCCACGCTGCGGGCGGGCTCGACTGGTTCGTCGGCGACACGCTCCTTCACGACGTGCTCGGGGCGCGCTTGGCGGGCGTGCGCGCTGCCTGGCTCGCCACCGACCTTCCCGCTGGCATACGTGCGCTACCGGCAGCCCAGCGGACGTCGAGTCCTGCGTTCGGGCAGGCGGTGGCCGACGCGATCGCCGCCTCGCCCTACCGGAAGCTCGCGGCAGGCGTGACGCTCGAACACTGCACGCCCGACGCGGTCATCGTGCACCTCGCCGAACTCCACGACATCCTCCTGGCGAGGGTGGCGTGAGCGCAAGCGGCGCGGCCGGCACGAGCGGCGCGGGTGGCGCGGGTGGCGTGAGCGCAAGCCACGCGTGTGGCGTGAGCGGGACGAGCGCGAACGCGGCGGGCGGCAAGGGCGGTAGATGCGCACGCCACTACCACGATTTGGCCGTACACTGACGGCGGACCAATCGATCCTTCGCGTCGTCGACGCCGCCCAGGTCCGGGAGAGGTGGGATGAGCGCCCTCATCGCCGCGGTCACGGCACTCGGCGTCGTGATCGCGATCCTGTCGAACCTGACGAACATCGCGCGGTTCTTCGCCGACCGTCGTGAGCGGCGCGCCAAGGCGGAAGCCGGCGCGCCGTCGGGCGCGATGTCGAGTGTCGCGTCGGGCGCGACGTCGGGCGCGATGCTCGATCAGGTCGTGGTCCCGACCACCGCTACCGGGCTACCGAACCCCGGGGCCTCGACCACGCCGACCCGCACCCGGGCGCGCCAATCGCAAGAAGCGCTCGGTTCCCGCTCCACGTCGCTCACGGCGGCAGTGACGGCGTGGCCGGCGTTGACCGACGACGACGTCGCGCCCCCACTTCTGCTCCCACCGCTTCCGCACGCCCTCACGACGTTCATCGGCAGGAAGGAGCCGCTGCAGAACCTGACGGCACTGCTGAGGCGCCCCGACGTTCGGCTCGTGACCCTCCACGGACCGGGCGGCATCGGCAAGAGCCGCCTCGCGGTGGAGGCGGCGTCTCGCGTCGGTGACGCCTTCCCGGACGGCGTCGCGTTCGTTCCGCTCGATACCGTGCGCGAGCCCGGTCTACTGGCCACGGCCATCGCGTTCTCGCTCGGACTGCGCGAGACCTCCAGCGGCGGCCCGTTGGAGCGCCTGGCCGAGGCACTGCGGGACCGCCACATGCTGCTGGTGCTCGACAACTTCGAGGGGCTGTTGAGCGCCGTGCCCGACCTCTCGCGCCTCCTCAGCGCCACGCGGTCGGTTCGCGTCATGGTGACCTCGCGCAGCGTGCTGCGCGCCACCGGCGAGGTCGCGTTCCCGGTGCCGCCGATGGCCGTGCCGGCGAGCCACGAGACGCTCGACCCGACGGCGGCGCTGACGTTCGGTGGGGTGCAGTTGTTCGTCGACCGCGCGCGCATGGTGAGTCCGAAGTTCGTGCTCGACGGTGAGAACTACGACGAGGTCATCGACATCTGCAACCGTCTCGACGGCCTGCCGCTGGCGATCGAGCTGGCCGCGGCGCGCCTTCGCACGATCTCGATCTACACGCTGAGAGACCGGATGACCCGGCGCCTGCCGCTGCTGACCGGCGGCCCGCGCGACGCCCCGGAGCGTCAACGCACGCTGCGGGACACGATCGCGTGGAGTTACGAGCAGCTGAGCCCGGAAGACCGCACGCTCTTCACGCGCCTGGCCGTGTTCGAGGGCAACGCCTACCTCGAAGCGGTGGAGAACGTCATCGGCGGGGGCCCGACGCTGCTCGACGGTCTCGCTGCGCTCTGTGACGCTAGCCTCCTGACGCGCGCGGACCCGGAGCAAGAGCGCTTCGGGATGCTCGAGACGCTACGCGAGTTCGCGCTCGAGATGCTCGACCAGGACCCGGAGGCAGGCGCACTGCGCGAGCGCCATGCGCGCTACTTCCTGGGAGTGGCGACGATCGCGGCCGAAGGGCTGAGGGCCGCCGGTCAGGAGCTGTGGCTCGAGCGCATCCGGCTCGATGCCGGGAACTTCCACAAGGCCATCGCCACGTTCGTGGAGCGCGGGATGGCCGAGGAGGCGATGCGGTTCACCGCCGCACTGCGGCCGTTCTGGCAACGGGTGGGCGCGCTCGCCTACGGGCGTCAACGCCTCGGCGAAGCGATGCGACTGCCGAACGCCCCAACCGCGCCGGCCACGGTCCGGGCCGCTGCGCTGCTGGCCGAGGGAGCGTTGGCCTGGCGACAAGGCGACTTGCGTGGCGCCGAACCGCTCCTGGAGCGAAGCCTCGCGCTCGCCCGAGAGGAAGGCGACCAGCCCACGATCGCAGGAACGCTCCGGACGCTCGGCGTCCTGGCGCAGAACCGAGCCGAGTACGCCAAGGCGGAACCACTGTTGCGTGAGAGCATCGAGCTCGCTCGCTCCATGAGCGACATCGAGGCCGAAGCGAACGCATACCTGAGTCTCGGCAACATCGCCTTGGACCAAGGGCGCCTCGACGAAGCCGCGCGCTACTACGTCGAAAGCCAACGGCTGTCCGAGAGGATCTCCGACACCCTCGGAACGGCCTTCGCGATCGACAACCAGAGCGTGGCCGCTTGGCAGCGTGGTCAACTCGATCAAGCCATGCGCCTGACCGAACGCGCGTCGGCGCTCTACGAACAGCTCGAACTGGACAGCGGCCGCGCGAACAGCTGGCATCGTCAGGCGCTCGTGGCGTTGGCGCGCAAGCAGCTCGACGAAGCCGAGCGCTTGGCGCACAAGGCGCTCAAGGTGCGGCGCGCCCACGGCGAGGGACGTGGCGCCGCCTTCCTGCTGTACGACCTCGCCCGTATCGCGTTGGCGCGCGGCAACGCGGAACAGGCTCGCGCCTTCCTGACCGAGGGGCTGCATCTGGTTCGGCCGCAACAGGCGCCCGTCATCGAGGTGCTGTACCTCGAGGGGGTCGCTGCCTACCTCACGCTGGCGGGGTTACCGGAAGAAGCCTATCTGCTCGCAACGGTGGCGAAGGACTGGCGGGCCCGCATCGGGGTGCCGGTCGCTCCGATCAACCAGGAGGAGCACCGGGCGTGGGACCGCAAGCTCGCGCAGTGGCTCAGTGAGTCCGAGCGCGCCGCCATCGCGGCCCAAGCGCGGGAGGTGAAGCC
>CAZOTV010000016.1:28100-37629 GCA_964582795.1 uncultured bacterium | reverse complement strand
GGCTCAGTGAGTCCGAGCGCGCCGCCATCGCGGCCCAAGCGCGGGAGGTGAAGCCCCCGGCCGCACTCGACCGAGCAGCGGCGCTGCTGGGAGGCCCACGATGACGCGCGCGCCGCACGGGACCGGTCCGTGCGCAACGGCGAGCGCCGGGCGCGGGGCCCGGCGCTCTTCCCAACGTTGCCGCGCGCATGGGCGCGACGTTCGCCTTCGAGTTCAGTCGCGGTTCCCGAGGAACATCGACGCGTAGTAGAGCAGGTAGAGCACGGATGACGCCGCGGCCGCCACGTACGTGAGCGCAGCGGCGTTCAGCACCTGGCGCGTTCCGGCGAGTTCGCCGGATGTGCTGATGCCGAGCGTCTGTAGTTGCGCGCCGGCGCGCCGGCTGGCATCGAACTCGACGGGCAGCGTGACCAGCTGGAACAGCACCGCCGCGCCGAACAGCACCACGCCGATCGTGACCATGCCCATGGCGCCCACCATGGCGCCGAGGATGATGAGCCACGGCGCGAAGCGCGCGCCGATGTTGGCGGCCGGCACCAGCGCCGACCGGACCTGCAGTGGAGCGTAGGAGTTCGCGTGCTGCAGCGCGTGTCCGACCTCGTGCGCGGCCACGGCGTGCGCCGCCACGCTGCCACTCCGGAAGTTGGCCGTGGACAGACGCACGACCTTCTGCCCGGGGTCGTAGTGGTCGCTCAGCGCGCCGGGAACCTCTTCCACCCTGACGTCGTGGAGCCCGTTGGCGTCCAGGATCGTGCGGGCCGTCTGGGCTCCGCTCAGACCGGAAGCACCCGGCTCGGCCTGCCATCGGCCGTACGTGTTCCTCAGGTACATCTGCACCAGCAGCGTTCCCACGAGGGTGATGATGAAGATCAGCCACATGTGCGTTCGTCACCTCCGCGCGCACGTCCTCGGCGCGATGACCGGTTCGACAGGGGCCGCTCGGCGTGCGCGTGTCCTACGAGCGTACACGGAGGGGGCGCCCCGGACTCGCGTCCACGCGACGACATGTCGGCGCCGGCGTACGGGGCGTGACACCGCCCGAGGCGCGACGGCGCACGGAGCACGAAGCCACACGAAGCATGCCGGCGTAGGCGGCACTGAGACCCAGGGCCGGCGGCGCGTCGGGGCGGCGGTAAGAGGTCGGCGGGGACGTCCGTCCCTGGTCCTGCCGGGCTGCGGCTCCTAACTTAGAGCAACATGTCCATGTTTCATGGTTCGCCCAGGGGCATGTGTGGGATGCGGCGGGGACCCGTTCGATGAGGAACCCGCGCAACGTACAGCAGGAGGTGTCCGTGACCGATCTCATCGTCCGTAGCGCGCGAGTGAAGACCCTGCTCGCGCTCCTCGTAGCCGCGGTCGCCCTCGTGGGCGTGGCGATCGCCTTCGCTCAAGACGGCGCCGAGGGGGACGAGCTCCCCAAGGGCATCGGGCCGATCACGGAGGTCGAACTCGGCGAGCTCGACCCGGAACAGGCCGCGGCGGGGCGAACGCTCTTCGAGACCTACTGCGCGGCCTGCCACAAGTTCGGCGAGCGCTACGTCGGACCCGACCTGGCTGGCGTCACCGAGCGTCGTGCGCCGGAGTGGATCATGAACATGATCCTCAACACCGACGAGATGATCTTCAACGACGACATCGCGTACGGACTTCTCGCCGAGTACATGACGCCCATGCCGCAACTGATCACCGACGAGGCGCAGGCGCGCTCGCTGCTGGAGTACTTCCGGGGCGTCGACGCCGCAGCCGCCGAGTCGACCGAATGAACCGTAGGCGCGCCGTGGTCGGCGCGCCGATCTCGTGGAGGCACCCATGACCATCCGCAGATGGATCGCTCTTGCCGTAGGGATCGCGGCCCTGGCCGCCGGTCTCGTACTGGCCCAGGGCGCCCGGAACGCCGCTCGGGTGGCCAGCGACGCCGCCTCGCGCGTCTACGTGGCCCCCGGTGAGCACGACGAGTTCTACGGCTTCTTCTCCGGAGGCTTCAACGGCCAGATGAGCGTCGTCGGTCTGCCGTCCGGCCGCACGCTGAAGACCATCCCGGTGTTCAGCCAGTTCGGCGAGAACGGCTACGGCTACTCCGAAGAGACCAAGGCCATGTTCAACACCTCGACCGGCCCGGTCTACTGGGACGACGCGCACCACCCCGAGCTCTCCATGACCGACGGCGTGCCGGACGGACGTTGGATCTTCATCAACGGCAACAACACGCCGCGCATCGCCCGCATCGACCTCTCCAGCTTCGAGACGGTCGAGATCATCGAGATCCCCAACACAGGCGGCAACCACCCGTCGCCGTTCACGACCAGCAACAGCGAGTACGTCCTCGCCGGCACGCGCTTCAGCGTCCCCGTGCCACAGCGCGACATGCCGATCGCCGAGTACATGGGCAACTTCAAGGGGATGCTGACGTTCGTGTCGGTCGATCCCGAAGACGGTGAGATGGCCGTCGCGTTCCAGATCCTGATGCCGGGCTTCGACTACGACCTGTCGCACTGCGGCAAGGGCCCGTCGGCCGACTGGTGCTTCTTCAGCTCGTACAACTCCGAGGAAGCGCACACGCTTCTCGAGGTGAACGCCTCGCAGAACGACAAGGACTTCGTCACGGCCGTCAACTGGCGCCGCGCCGAAGAGTGCGTCGCGAACGGCGCCGCCGAGCAGATGCCGGCGAACTACGCGCACAACCTCAAGAACCATCGCACCGGCATCGCCGAGACGACCATGATGGACAGCGTCACGGTCCTCGACCCAGCGAACTGCTCCGACCTGGTCTACTTCCTGCCGACACCCAAGTCTCCGCACGGGGTGGATGTCGATCCGACCGGCGAGTACATCGTGCCAGGCGGGAAGTTGTCGGCCACCATCGCCGTGCATAGCTTCAGCAAGATTCTCGCCGCGATCGAGGCCGAAGACTTCGACGGCGACGCCTACGGCATCCCGATCCTCAACTTCGACAGCATCGTCGCCGGTCAGGTCGAGCGCGCCTGCTTGGGCCCGCTGCACAACGAGTTCGACACTCGCGGCAACGTCTACACCTCGTGCTTCATCACCTCCGAGGTCATCAAGTGGAGCCTCGAGTCGTTCGAGGTCGTCGACCGCATCCCCGTCTACTACTCCATCGGCCACCTCATGATCCCCGGCGGAGACTCGATGAGCCCCGAGGACACCTACCTCGTCGCGCTCAACAAGATCACCAAAGACCGCTACCTGCCGACCGGCCCGGAACTCGCGCACTCGGCGCAACTCATCGACATCAGCGGCAACACCATGCAGATGCTGCTCGACTTCCCCACCCAAGGGGAGCCGCACTACGCCCAAGGCATCCCGGCCGAGAAGCTCGTCGAGAACAGCCAGCGCATCTTCGACCTCGCCGACAACGAGCACCCGTACGCCACCAAGAGCGAGGACGCGGTGCGCGTGGAGCGCGACGGCAACGAGGTGCACGTCTACATGACCTCGATCCGGTCGCACTTCGCGCCCGACCTCATCGAAGGCATCAAGGTCGGCGACACCGTCTACTTCCACGTCACCAACCTCGAGCAAGACTGGGACGTCCCGCACGGCTTCGCCATCCAAGGCATGGCCGACGCGAACATCCTGATCATGCCCGGCCAGACCCTGACCGCGAAGTGGGAACCGACGCAAGTGGGCGTGTACCCGTTCTACTGCACTGACTTCTGCTCGGCGTTGCACCAGGAGATGCAAGGGTACGCCCGCGTGTCGCCGGCCGACTCCGACATCGCGCTCAGCTGGAGCCTGGGCAACTGACCTAGACCGCGCCGCGCGGGCGTGATCGAACCGCATCCCTCGCTCACGCCCGCCGCGGACGCGCCCGACTCCGGCGTCGCCCACGAACGCCACCCACCGGGCGCAAGCAGTATCGAGGGCCACGCGGGCGCCTGCAACGGACGCCAGACGCCAGCGCCGGCTACGGACACCAGCACCGATCGCGCCGGGGCGGAGCCCGTCAACGAAGGACTCCTCCTCCGAGGGTCCAGAGACGGAGCCCGCCCCGGCCCTCCTTCCGAGGAAGGAAGGAAGACCATGACGCTACGACACTCCCGGCTCGGATGGGGCGTACGCGCGCTCATCGCGCTCGCCGCCCTTATCCCGCTCCTGACCTTCGTGTTCCCCCTATGGCACTACTACTTCGAGGCGCCGCAGTACCCCGAGGGCCTCGCCATGCAGATCTGGACCAACCAGCTCACCGGCCGTGTAGACCTCATCAACGGCCTGAACCACTACGTCGGGTTCATGTACCTCGATGCGGCGGACTTCTGGGAACTCAAGGTGCTGCCCATCCTGGTCGTCGCCACCGCCATCGGCGGCATCGCCGCTGCCGTCCTCGGCACCCGCAAGGCGCTGCGCTGGTGGCTGATCGGCTACGGCGCCTTCGCCCTCGCCGGCATGATCGACTTCTACCGCTGGCTCTACAAGTTCGGGCACACCGTCGACCCGATGGCGGCCATCGAGATGGAAGGCTACACTCCTCCCATGCTCGGCACGAGCGTGTTCATGAACTTCTACATCACGGCCTGGCCGGGATGGGGCGCATACGCACTCGCCGGTGGATTCGTTCTCGGCCTCGCCATCTTCCTCTTCGTCGCGTTACGGCGCAGACCGGGTCGCGGCGTTCCTGCCGCCGCCGCGGTGAGCGCGCTCCTCGCCATGACGCTGCTGCTGTCCGGCTGCTCGGAACCGAAACCGGCGACCATCGTCATCGGCCAGGACGTGGGCGCGTTCTGCGGCATGGTCATCTCCGACCCGCGCTTCGCAGCGCAGATCGTCACCAAGACCGGCAAGACGTACAAGTTCGACTCGATCGAGTGCATGGTCGCGTTCATGGTGGAAGCAACGGTGCCGGAAGACGACGTGCACTCGGCGTGGGTCAGCGACTACGACGCTCCCGGCACGTGGCTTCCCGCCGAGGAGGCGCGCTACCTCCAGAGCGCGCTCCTTCGCAGCCCCATGGGGCTCAACCTGTCCGCCTTCAAGACCCTCGATGCGCTCGAGGACATGCGCGAGGAAGCGAACGGCATCGAGGTGCGCTACGCCGACCTTCCGGGGATCGTCCTGGAGGCAGGCTTCATCGACCGCGTGCACGGTGACCATGACTGAAACACCGGGCGCTCCGGCCCAGGCCGGGAAGCCGGGTAGGCCAGGCGGCACCGTGCAGGGGGCCGCGTACGGGACCGTGCGCCCAGCAGCGGGGTCACGCCGTCCCAGGTTCCGTCGTCATGCCTGGCTGGCGGGCCTCGTGTTCGTCGCCTCCGCCGCGTTCGCGCAAGTCG
Source organism: uncultured bacterium (assembly GCA_964582795.1). Taxonomy (GTDB): domain Bacteria; phylum Deinococcota; class Deinococci; order Deinococcales; family Trueperaceae; genus CAZACZ01. Next base: position 32,341 of record CAZOTV010000016.1, on the reverse strand, counting down.
ACGACACGCCGCCGGTGGCAGAAGCGGCCGCCGCCGGCACGACATTCGACGTGTGCGCAACCTGCGAGTTCGTCAGCATCGGCGGCGCCCTCGCCGTCGCCGAGGACGGCGACACGGTACGCGTGCACGAAGGTACCTACACCGAGGGGCCGCTCGTCATCGAGCGCAGCATCACGCTCGAGGGCGTCGATTGGCCCGTGCTCGACGGTGAGCTCGAGCACGCCATCCTCACCGTGAACGCCGACCACGTGGTGGTCAGGGGCCTGGTGCTGCGCGATCCCGGCCGCAGCCACGTGCGCGACATCGCCGCCATACGAGTGGAGGCCATCGGCGGTTGCGTCATCGAGAACAACCGCGTAGAGAACGCCTTCTTCGGGATCTATCTTGCGAAGTCGACCGCCTGCACCGTACGCGACAACGAGGTGACGGGGCAGGCCCAGAACGAGGCCTTCTCCGGCAACGCCATTCACGTTTGGAACGGTTACGATATCCGCATCCTCGACAACCACGTGACCGGTCATCGCGACGGCATCTATCTCGAGTTCGCCCTCGGCAACTTCGTCCAAGGGAACGTCAGCGAGGACAACCTCCGCTATGGGCTTCACTTCATGTTCTCCAACGAGAGCGAGTTCCGCAGCAACGTGTTCCGGCGCAACGGCGCAGGCGTGGCGGTGATGTATTCGAAGGGCATCGCCATGCACGGAAACGACTTCGTGGACAACTGGGGCGCTGCGGCGTACGGGCTGCTGCTCAAGGACATCAACGACAGCGTGGTGTCGGGCAACCGCTTCGAGGGCAACACCGCCGGCGTCTACATCGACAACTCCAGCCGCACCGACCTCGACCGCAACGACTTCGTGCGCAACGGCTACGCCATCCGCGTGCTCTCGAACTCGATGGGCATGCGCATCGCGCACAACAACTTCGTCGCGAACACGTTCGACGTCATCACCAACGCCGACCGCTCGTACAACTCGTTCCTCGAGAACTACTGGGACGCGTACGAAGGCTACGATCTCGACCGGGACGGCATCGGCGACGTGCCCTACCGCCCGGTGCGCCTGTTCGCCTTGACGCTCGAGTCGTACCCGCAGTCGATGCTGCTGCTCAGGAGCCCGCTGTCTCAGGTGATGGAGTACGCCGAGCGCCTGTTGCCCATCATCACGCCCAAGGCCATCGAGGACGATCGGCCACTCATGGGGAGGATCCGATGGTCGTCGTCGACACCCTGACGAAGCGCTTCGGCCGGCTCGAGGTGCTGCGCGGCGTCAGCGCGAGCTTCGAGCCGGGGAGGGTGACCGCGGTGGTCGGCCCCAACGCTTCGGGCAAGACCACCCTGATGAAGTCGATCCTCGGGCTCGTGTTGCCCGACGCTGGCGAGGTCACCATCGACGGCCAGCCCACGCGCGGCAACCCGGGCGTGCGGCGCATCGTCGGGTACTTGCCGCAAGAACCTCGTTTCCCCGACAACCTGCGCGTGCGCGAGCTGTTCGCGTTCGTGCAGGACTTGCGCGGCGAGCGACCGGACCATCTCGACGACCTGATCGACCTGTTCCAGCTGCGGCCCCACCTCGACAAGCCATTGCGGGTTCTGTCCGGCGGCAGCAAGCAGAAGGCCAGCGCCGTGCTGGCCTTCCTCTTCCGGCCGAAGGTGCTGCTGCTGGACGAACCGAGCGCAGGGCTCGATCCCGTGGCCAGCAGCCGGCTGAAGGACAGGATCTCCGAAGAGCGCAGCAAGGGCGCGACCATCATCCTCACGTCGCACGTGATGAGCGAACTCGAGGAGCTCGCCGACGAGGTGTTGTTCCTGCTCGAAGGGTCGGTGCGCTTCCGCGGCACCATCGACTCGATCCGCGACCGCACCGGCGAGTCGAGACTCGAGCGGGCCGTAGCGCGGCTGATGCAGTCCGGCGACGTGCACGAGGGCGAGACGCTCGACCTGGAGGCCGTGGTATGAGCACCGCCCGCAAGGTCATGAAGTACGCCTTCTTCGATCTCCTGCGCAGCCGCTGGATCCTGATCTACACCGCGTTCTTCGCCGCCGCCACCGGCGGCCTGCTCTACTTCGGCGACGACGCGGCGCAAGCCGCCCTCAGTTCGCTCAACCTGGTGCTGCTGGTGGTGCCGCTCGTGGCGCTGATGCTGGGGATGAACTACTACTACTACACGCGAGACTTCGTCCAGCTGCTCCTGACACAGCCGGTGTCCAGGCCCAGCGTGTTCCTCGGCCACCTGGCGGGCGTGGCGCTTCCGTTGGCGGCTGCGTTCGTGCTCGGGTCCGGCGTGCCGTTCGCGATCTACGCCGTCTCGAACACCGTCGACGTGGCGATGATCGTCAGCCTGCTGGCGTCGGGCGCGTTGGTCAGCCTGGTCTTCACGGCCCTGGCGTTCTGGATCGGCCTCGCCAACGAGGAGCGCGCGCGGGCGCTCGGCATCGCGTTGGGAACGTGGCTCGGCCTGACGGTCGTCTACGACGGCTTGGTGCTCTTCTTCATCGTCGTGGCCCAGGCGTACCCGATCGAGCGGGCCGTCATCGGCGTGAGCATGCTGAACCCGATCGATCTCTCGCGCATCCTGGTGTTGTTGCAGCTCGACACGGCCGCGCTCATGGGCTACACCGGCGCCGTGTTCCGCAACTTCCTCGGAAGCGCTACGGGCATGCTCACCAGCATCGCCGCGCTGGTGGCGTGGGTGGTGGTGCCGCTGCTCCTGGGTCTGCGGTCGTTCCGGCACAAGAACTTCTGACGCGTCCCCGCTCCGCACCGGAGCCCGATCCCGGCGTCCCTAACGGTGAGGGCCAACGCGTGCCGGCGTGTCGCCCGGCGACGAGTTGCTCGCGGCGCCCACTGCGGCGTCACTGCAGGCGCCCACGCTCCAAGTCGGTCATGTAGTTGAACAACGCGGCAGAGGACAACTCGCCCACGTGCGTCAGTACGTGACGTCCGGACTCGTCGAAGAAGAGCGTGGTCGGTAGCCCCATGCTCTCGAACGCGCTACCGAGCGCGCCACCGGTGTCCAGCACGACGTTCTCGAGCGAGAGTTCGGGTCGGCCCTCCAAGTACGCCTCCACGGTGGAGCGCACCTCGCCCTGGTTCGCGAACACGAACTGCACGCCCGGATAGTCCGCCTGGGTGCGGTCGAGCAGGGGGAGTTCGCGCCTGCACGGCGGGCACCAGGTCGCCCAGAGGTTGACGACGACGGGGCGGCCCTCCAACTCGGAGATGGGCAGGGTTCCGCCTTCGAGTCGCTCGAGCGTCAGGTCGGGCAGGCGCGCGGCGCTCGGCGACACTGGGCTGAGCAGGGCAGGCACGGCGAGCCACACCGCGAGCGCGGCCAGCGCAGGCACCACCACGACGCGGGCGTCCACCAGGCGACGACGGAACGACCAGCCGGCCGTGAGGGCGCCGGCAGCCACCCCCCACCATGGCGAGAACCCGCCCTGCCAGATGGCGAACGCATCGAGCGGGGCGCCGACGAAGACGTTGAAGTTCTCGATCACGAAGCCGACCCGCGCGCCGATCACCACCGCCAGGGCGGCGTTCCATGCCCAAGCGGCCTGGAGGGCCGTGGAGGAGGCGGCGGCGCCCTGCCGAGCGTTCGCGCCGGCGTCAGACGCACCACCGCGCGACTCGCCCGCCGACGCTGCTTCTTGGTGCCCGTCGCTCGCGGTTCCCTGCAAGGCCGCTCGACGCCGCATCCAGGCCGCGACCTCGGCGGCGACCACGAGCACGACGAGGCCCAACAGGGCGTAGAAACGCGGGGCGCTCAACACCACCGGCCCGAGACGGAACGCATCCATTCCGGAAGTCTACCGTCGCGACCGGCGATCGCCGGGTCGGCCAAGGGACGCGCCTATCCGGACCCGCCCGCCAACAACCAGGTGAGGCCGAACCCGAACAAGAACAGACCGAAGACGCTCAGCAGCACCCCCTCCATCACGCCCTCGGCCTGAAGCACGTCACCATGCGGGACCTCGCGAATGGACCGCCAGGTCGCGGCCCGGTACAGCAAGACGGCCCCGCCAAGCATCATGGCTGCACCCAACACGGTCATGATCACGTCCATCCCATGTGCCTCCTCTCGACCCGGCGTCACGGCGGACGAAGGCGTAGGGGCGGGATGTCGGTAGGGAACGATGCGAATCGACGTTCCGGCGTTCGCCGGCCGCGACGAGCACGGTTGGTGGCGCCGGCCGCGACGAGCACGGTTGGTGGCCCTACCCTAGGGGCCAACGGCGCGGG
>CAZOTV010000016.1:1981-28000 GCA_964582795.1 uncultured bacterium | reverse complement strand
CGCCGGCCGCGACGAGCACGGTTGGTGGCCCTACCCTAGGGGCCAACGGCGCGGGTGCGCGTCGCCCGCGTCACGAGCGGAGGTACGAGGCGCCGTTCACGTCGAGGATCGTTCCCGTCACGAAGGCCGCTTCGTCGGACGCCAACATGAGCACGCCGTACGCCACCTCTTCGGGCTTGGCGACGCGCCCCAACGGGCTCTGCCGACGGATCGCGTCACCATCGGGTCCTGCGAGTCGGGCGCGGGCCATGTCGGTCTCGACGAACCCCGGCGCGACCACGCTGACGAAGATCCCGTGCGGCGCGAGATGTTGCGCCAGCGACTGGCTCAGCGCGTTCAGGCCGGCCTTGCTGGCGCCGTAGGCGGGCTGTTCCGGCTCGCCCCGGAACGCCCCGCGGGAGGACACGTTCACGATGCGACCGCCGCCATGCGCCATCATGTGGCGCGCGGCTACGTAACAGGTGTTGGCCGGCGCCTGAAGGTTCGTCGCCAGGATCCGTGTGAACGCCGCCTGCCATTCCTCGTACGACACGCTGTCCAGACGGTGATGCCCGCCGACGCCTGCGCTGTTGACCAGCACGTCGAGCCCTCCGAGCGCCTCGATCGCGCCCTCCACCACGTGCCGCGCGACGGCCGGATCGGTCAGATCGCCGGCGATGACGACGTGGCCCGACCCCGGCAACGAAGCCAGCGTCGCCTCGGCCCCGGCCAGCCCGTCACGGTAGCCGATCGCGACCGTGGCGCCGCGCGCGGCGAACGCCTGCGCGGTCGCGCGCCCGATGCCGCGAGCGCCGCCCGTGATCAAGACCCTCTTCCCTTCGAAGTTCACGTCGTCTCCCGTCTCGAACGATCGACCCGGAGATGCCGTCCTGGCTCGCCCGTCCGACTCGTGGCAGCTCTCATCGAGCGCCCTGACCTCGTACTTACCCGACCGCCCCCGTAAGGGACGCGCCGACGAACAACCACACCGTGTATCCCACGTAACCCAGCAGCAGCAGTGCCCCCTCGAACCGTGCGAGCCGCAGTCCTGAGACCAACATCGGCAACAGCACGATGCTGAACCCGAGCATCACGAAGATGTCCCGCCACCCCCCATCGACGGGCAGCGGCAGAGGCCGCACCAACGCGCTGATGCCGAGGATGCCGAGCACGTTGAACACGTTCGAACCGACCACGTTCCCGAGCGCGATGTCGGGCTCACCCTTGGCGGCGGCGACGATGGACGTGACCAACTCCGGCAGGCTGGTGCCGATCGCCACCACGGTCAGGCCGATCACCAGTTCGGGCACGCCCCACGACCGGGCGATCGCGGTGGCCCCCAGGACCAACAGCCGCGCCCCACCCGCCAGCAGCAAGAGTCCGCCGACGACCAAGAGCCACGAACGAGCGTCGGCGCCCGCTTTCCGGGATTCCCCGTACTCGATGGCGAACTCCGCTTCCACCGCGGGCCGCTCGTCCCCTTGGAACAGCCGCCAGAGGTAGACCGCGAGCAGCAGGACGAACACCGCCCCCTCGAAGCGCCCCATGACGCCTCCGAGGAACACCGGAACGAGGGCAACCGACGCGAGGAGCATCACCGGGACCTCGCGCCGCACCACCACCGAGCGAACGACGATCGGTGTGATCACCGCGCTGAGGCCGAGGATCAACGCGACGTTGGCGACGTTGGATCCCAGGATGTTGCCGAACGCCAACTCGGGCGTGTCACCCAGGACCGCGGCGAGGTTGGCGAAGAGTTCCGGACTCGACGTGCCGAACGCCACGATGGTGAGTCCGATGACCAAGGGCGATACGCCGAGGCTTCGCGCCAGACGCACCGCGCCCCGAATCAGGCCCTCGCCTCCGAAGTACAGCAAGGCGATGCCCACGACGAGGAAGACGTAGTTCACGAGACGACGGTATCAGGCGGACAGGCTTGGCGCGAGTGGGCGAGCGGGCAGGCAAGGAACCCGGCGGCGCTCGGAGCGTGCGTCGCGCCCGGCAGGGAACCCGGCGCCGGGGCCTCCGTGCCGTCGACCGCTGCACCGCGCGCCGAGTCGTTCGGCTCGGCGCCTCACAGGTTCGACGGGGTGTACTCGACTTCCTCGTAGCGTTGGATGTCACGGATGACCCGCCAATCGTCGGCGTACGAGACCGGAACGAACCGCGCGGCGCTCGAGCCGTACAGGTCGGCCATGCCTTCGCCTTCGATGGCCAAGGAGAAGAACGCCTGACGCACGGCGTTCGCGAGGTCCGGATCCAGGTCGTGCGCGAGCATGTACGCCACGGTGGGAACGAGGCCGCTCTCATGCACCAACACCAGCTCGTCGCCGTCGATCTGCCCACGGGCGAGCATCCTGTCCGCCACGGTGGAAGCCACCACCGCAACGTCCACCTCGCCGGCCGCCAGCGCCTGCAACGAGCGTTCGTGACTGCCGGAGAAGACGACTTCGTAGTCCGCGCCTGCCTCCAGGCCGAGGATGCCGAGCAACGCCGTGGCCGCTTGGTTGCCGGAGTACGACCCGGCCGTGGTGTGCGCGACCACGCGGCCCGCGACGTCGTCCACGCTGTCGATGCCGGCGCCTACGCGCGCGTACCAGCGCAGGGTGTAGCCGAACGCCCCGTCCTCGTTCGCCATCACCGCGAACGGCACGGCGCCCGCGAGGTTCACCGCGAACGGCACCACCAGCGGCCCGAACGACGCGAGATGCACTTCGCCGGCCCGCATCGCCGCCATCATCGCCACGACGTCGTCATGCTCGACCAACGCCACGTCGCGGCCGAGCATCTCCTCGAGGGTCGCCAGGATCGGTTGCCAGGCCGCGGCACGCGCCTCGGGATCGGAGACGCGGCCGAGCGAGAGGACGATCGTGTCCGGGTTCGCCCAACGACGCTCGTCGGCCGGCAGGTCGGCGACGAGGTCGCCGTCTTCGTCGCAGAAGGCGGGGTCGAGTAGGCCGCGTTGCAGGCAACGCTCCTGGGCGGCCGCCGATCCGCACATCGACAGCGCCACCATCAACGCGATGACGACACCGCGTGCACCAGCTCGGCCCCAAGCACGACCACGTCGAGCACCGCATCCCGTTACCCCGCGGCGTCCCGTTACCCCACCGTCTCGGAACCGGTTGACGAACGTCGACACATGATCCTCCTGGCCTAGGAGATGCTAGCAAGTGGGGCCGTTGCGAGCAGGAGCCGTTCCGGTTGGCCCCGCGGGCGTCGTTCGTGCTGGTCGAGCAGGAGCCGTTCCGGTTGGCCCCGCGGGCGTCGTTCCAGCTGGCCCCGCGGGCGTCGTTCGGGTTGGTCGAGCTGGCCCCGCTCTTGGGGCCTCGCGGGCGCCGTTCGGGGCGGGCGCGCTGAATCAGCTACAACACGCGCTTGCGCAGCAGCGCCGAGACCACTTCCCCTACGATCACCACGGCCAGGATGGCGATCAGGATGGTGGACGCCGTCTGCCAGTCGAAGAGGTCGATCGCGCCCTGAAGGATGAGTCCGATGCCACCCGCCCCGACGAGCCCGAGCACCGTCGACTCGCGGATGTTGATGTCCCAGCGCAAGATGGTGACGGCGTAGAAGGCAGGCAGCACCTGCGGCACGATCCCGAACAGTACGACCTTCGCCTTGCCGGCACCGGTGGCCTCGATGGCCTCGACCGGACGACGATCGATCTCCTCGATCGCCTCCGCCACCAGCTTGCCGACGAACCCGACGGAGCGGAAGGCGATGGCAAGGATGCCCGCCACGACTCCCGGACCGAAGATCGCCACGAACAGCAGCGCCCAGATGATGGTGTTCACGGAGCGCGTAGCCACCACGATCAACCGTCCCAGCCACAACGTCACTAGGTTCGGCGTCGTGTTCTGTGCGGCCAGATAGGCGGTCGGGATCGCCAACACCAGCGCCAGCACGGTGGCCAGCGTGGCGATGTGCACCGTCTCCAGGAGCGCCGACATGATCGTCCCGAGATCGGCGACCTTCGGTGGGCTCATGCGGCCGAGCAGGTCTCCGATCTGCTTCGGGGCGTCCCATACCCACGGCCAGTAGATGTCCAGCGTACGCACCGACCAGAACAGCACGGCGACGGTCGCGAGGTACGCAATGAATCGCACCATGCGCTGCTGCCAGGTGAACCGTTGCCACTGGTAGGCCTTCACGTCAACCCCTTGCGCAGTCGCCCGCTGATCCCCTCGCTCACCAGGATGATCCCGATGATGACGACGAGGATCGCGAGGGCGAAGTCGTAGTCGAAGCGGCGGAACGCGTTCATCAGCGTGCCGCCGATGCCGCCGGCTCCGACGATGCCGACGACGGCGGAGGCCCGCAGGTTGCTATCGAGCTGGTAGATGCTCAAGCCGACCTGGCGCGGCAGCACCTGCGGGAAGACGGCGTACGCGAGCACTTTGAAGAACCCGCCGCCGGCTGCTCGGATCGCCTCGACCTGGCCATGGTCGATCTCTTCGATCGCCTCGGCCATCAGCTTGCCGACGAACCCGATGGAGTACACCACCAGCGTGAGGATGCCGGCGAACGGCCCGAAGCCTACGGCCTTGACGAAGATGATGGCGACGATGACGGGATGGAAGCTGCGAGCGATGCTGATCACGGCGCGCCCCACGAGGTAGATCGCGCGTGGCACCACGTTGCTGGCAGCCATGATGGCCAGTAGCACGCTCAGGACCACGCCGATGGCGGTGGCCAAGATGGCGATCTGGATGCTCTCGACGAACCCCGAGATCATGAGGCTGGAACGCGAGAAGTCGGGCGGGAAGGCGCGTCCGAAGATCTGCACGGCGCGCGGGAGACCTTGCACGATCCGGTTCCAGTCGAGCGGCAGGGAGATCGTCGCCCACACGAAGTACCCCACGACGATGAGCACCACGCCGTAGCGCACGTACGGGTTGGCGATGGCGGGCGGCTTGCGCCACCGCTTCGCGCTCACCGTGGTCGCGGCGGCACCCTCGGCCGGCGGCGCGCTCACGCCGGATCGTCCTCCGCCAGGTGCATCGCCACACTGCCGGCTCGGTCCGGCGTCGACGGCCCGCTCGAGCGCTGCGCCAGAAGCGCCTCGTCGTCCTCCTCCATGCCGGCGGTGCCTTCGTAGATCCGGTCCAGCGCAGCGTCGTCCAACTCGTCCGCGCTGCCGTCGAAGATGATGCTGCCGAAGCGCAGACCGACGATTCGCTGCGCGTACTGCTTGGCTTGGCCCACGTTGTGGATGTTGACCAGCACGGGCAAGTCGAGCTCCGCCGAGAGGCCGTCGATGAGATCGAGGATCTGGACGGACGTCTTGGGGTCGAGGGAGGCGGTGGGCTCGTCGGCCAGCAGGATGCTGGGCTCTTGCATCAGCGCCCGAACCACGCCGACGCGCTGGCGTTGCCCCCCGGACAACGCGTCGGCGCGCTGGTTCACGAAGTCCTGCAATCCGACGCGCTCGAGCAGGTGGTAGGCGCGGTCGACGTCGGTCTGCGGGAAGCGCCGGGCCGCCGCCTGGAAGAAGCCGACGTACCCGAGCCGTCCGGACAACACGTTCTCCATCACCGTCAACCGGTCGACCAGGTTGAAGCTCTGGAAGATCATCCCGATGGAGCGCCGCATCTGCCGCAGCGCAGCGCCGCGGAGCCCCGTGAGCTCGACGCCGTCGAGGGTGACGGAGCCCGACGTCGGCTCGACCAGGCGGTTGATGCAACGAAGCAGCGTGCTCTTGCCGGCCCCCGAAGAGCCGATGACGGCGGTGATGCCGTTCCCCTCGATCCTGAGGTCGAGGTCCTTGAGCACGAGTTCACCGTTGCCGTAGCGCTTGTTGAGCTTCTGGATATCGAGGATCATCACAAGATATGCGCCGGTCGAGGCACGCCCGGGCCCCGACCGGCAAGGAGTCGGTTTGCCCTACTCGAGGTTGGCCGGCGTGTACTCGACGCCGTTGGCAGCCTGGATCTGGCGGATGATGGCCCAGTCCTTCTGGTAGGTGATGGGCACGAACTGGGTGATCCCCTCGAACTCCTCACCGAGCGCCGTGCCGGTGAAGTCGAAGCTGAAGAACGCTTCCTGGATCAGCGAGACCAGGTCCGGGTGCAGGTTGTGCGCGTACGCGTACGAGGTGGTCGGGAACGGATCGGTCTCGTAGATGATCTTCACTTCGGCCGGATCGTACAGGCCGCGCGCGGCCATGCGCTCCACGACCTCGGAGGCAACGGGGGCGGCGTCGTAGTCGCCTGCCACCACGCCGAGCATCGAGTTGTCGTGGCTACCTGAGAAGAGGATCTCGTAGTCCTCACCAGGCACGACACCGAGGCCCGGGAACAGCGCCATCGGCGCCTGGTTGCCCGAGTTGGAGGTGGGCGAGGTGTGCGCCACTCGCTTGCCCTTGATGTCTTCCATCGTGTCGATGCCGCTGTCCACGCGCGTGTAGACCTGGAGGGTGTACCCGAACACGCCGTCGGTGTTGCCCATGATGGCGAACGGCACGGCACCCGCGAGGTTCACGGCGAACGGCGTCGGACCGGTCGAGAACCCGGCGATGTGAAGCCGACCGCTGCGCATCGCTTCGACCTCCGCCGAGTTCGACTGCACGGCGAAGAAGCGCACGTCTCGGCCAGTGACTTCGGCCAGGTGATCGATGAAGGGCTGCCAGATGTCCTCGTAGATGGCCGGGTCTTCCACGGGCGTGTAGGCGAAGAAGAGCGTATCCGGGTTCACCCACTGGCTCGCGTCGGTGGGAGCGTCCGCTACGAGGTCCCCGTCGGCGTCGCAGTACATGACGTCGAGTTGGCCCTGGTTGCTGCAGTCCTGTGCCACCGCGAACGGCGCCAGCGCGAGTGCGACCAGAGCGACCCACGTCGACCTGGCCAGGATGGCGAACGACTTCCCTTGTCCTTCTCTGCGCATGTCTCCTCCTTGGGTGACGTGGACCGCGGCCGAACCGGCGGCACGCGTCGCGGCTTCGTGTTGCGTCGTCTCGGTTCCCGAGCGGCCTGGCGGCCCAGAGGTGAACCGACTCGGCGCGGGCTGAGCCCCGGTGCGCCCGAAGAGAGCGCGCAGGGCGATGTGGTGGTGGCGTCACCCTAGCATCGGTCGTTACGAGTGTCAATCCTCTTGGCACAGACGTTCGCCGGGCGCTCGGGATCGCCCGCATCGACTACCATCGGCCGGACGGCAAGCGCAGTATGCCCGGTGTGAACGATATCGGCGAAGCAGCCGCGTTTGCCCCGTTTGACGGCCTCGGGGCTCGGTGCTAGGATTCGAACACTTGTCACACGAGCCGACACATCCGTACGGGCGCATGGCCGATGCGCTCGAAGAAGACCGTTCGGTGCCGAGCGCGTTCGCGTTCGACCTCGACGGCACCGTGTACCTCGGTGACGAACTCCTACCTGGCGCGCGCGAGTTCCTCTCCGCACTGGCGGAGAGCGGCGTGCCGCACGTGTTCGCCACCAACAACTCGAGCGACCCGGGTTCGCGCTACGTCGAGCGCCTCCAGCGGCTCGGCATCGCCGCGTCGCGGGAACAGGTGCTGACCTCCAACGACGTCGCGATCGCACACCTGCGCACCACCGGCGTGACACGGCCGTTCCTCCTAGCCACGCCGGAGGTCGTGCGGGAGTACCGCGACCACGGCTACCATACGGTCGATGACGATCCGGGCTCAGAGCCGGACGTGGAGCCGGACGCCGTGGTGCTCACGTTCGACACGACGTTGACGTACGACAAGCTCGTCAAGGCGGCGCGCTGGATTCGGGCCGGAGTTCCGTACTTCGCCACCCACCCGGACAAGACCTGTCCGACACCGCTCGGACCCATCCCGGACTGCGGCTCGTTCATCGCGCTGTTGGAACATGCCACCGGCCGGAGCCCGGCCGTGCTCGGCAAACCGCACCGGCAGATGGCGGACGCCATCCGCACTCGCCTCGGCCGTCCCGCGCGCGACATCGCGTTCGTAGGTGACCGCCTGTACACCGACGTGCGCATGGCCAACGAGAACGGCTTCGTGGCCGTGCTGACGTTGACGGGCGAGACCGCGGCAGACGACCTGGCGACCTCCGAACACACGCCCGACGTCGTGGTCGCCAACCTCTCGGAGTTGCAGGACCACACCCTCGCCGTCCAGCGCCGCGGTTCCGGCACGCGCACCCCTGCGCCATGAGCAGCCGCCGGACGGACAACGACCAGACCTTCGACGACGCGCTCAAGGTCGCGCGGATGTACTACCATCTCGGCCTCACCACCACCGACATCGCGAAGCAACTCGGGATGGCGCGACCCTCCGTGTCACGCCTTCTGACCTGGGCGAAGACGCACGGACTGGTGGAGTTCCGCGTCCTCGATCATCGCCAACGCCAGCTGGAACTCGAGTCACGCATCGAGAAGGCGTACGGGGTACGCGACGTGAAGGTCGTTCCCACGCATCCGGACAGCCCCGTGGCGGAGCGCCAGGAGGCGGTCGCTCGCTTCACGGCCCATCACCTCGACGCCCTGGTGGCGCCGGGCACGACCATCTCGTTGGCGTGGGGGGCGACCGTGTCGCTGCTGGCCGAGAAGCTCGTTCCGAAACCGCTTGCCGGCATGAACGTCGTGCAGATGAACGGCTCGGGCAACTCCGGCCTGGGCATCACGTATGCGTCGAACATCGTTGCGGCCTTCGCCGACAACTTCGGAGCGCGCGCCCATCTCCTCCCGATCCCTGCGTACTTCGACGATCCCGCGACCAAGGAGGCGATGTTCCGGGAGCGCGCCATCCGGCGCGTCCGCGAGCTCGCCGCCGCTTCCGACGTTGCCCTCTTCAGCATCGGCGTGCCCGATGCGGACTCGTACGTCTACAAGGCGGGCTACTTGACGGAGCAGGAGCTGGCGGAGCTGCGGCAGGACGACGTAGTCGGTGACATCGCCACGATGTTCTTCCGCCAAGACGGCAGCTACCGCGACGTGGTCATGAACCAGCGATCCAGCGGGCCCGAGCTGTCGAGCCTGGCGAAGCACCGCCACGCGGTCTGCCTGGTGGCCGGCGAGAAGAAGCTCGACGGCGTGCGCGGCGCGCTCCGTGGAGGCTTCCTCACGACGTTGGTGATCGACGAGCCGAGCGCGGAGCTGCTGATATGAGTCGCCGAGCGTCGCCGAAATGGGAAGCCTCGATGCCGAGCACGCGCGACCAACGGTTCGCCCGACTCGCGAGCGAGACGTTCGACGTGCTCGTGGTCGGCGGAGGCGCCACCGGCGCCGGCGTGGCCGTGGACGCGGCCAGTCGCGGGCTGAGTGTGGCCCTGGTCGAGCGGTCCGACTTCTCGCAAGGCACGAGCAGCCGTAGCACGAAGCTGGTCCATGGTGGCGTCCGCTACCTGGAGCAGGCGGTCAAACACGCCGACCGCTCGCAGTTCCATCTGGTGCGCGAGGCGCTCAGGGAGCGTGGCCTACTGCTGCGCAACGCGCCCCACCTGGCGCGTCCGCTTCCGCTCATGACACCGATCTACGGCGCGCTCGAGTTGCCGTACTACTACACCGGCTTGAAGCTCTACGACATGCTCGCCGGACGGGCGAACCTTCGCCCCAGCCGCTTGGTGACGAGGAACGACGCCCTCGCACGCTTCCCGATGCTGAAAGCGGACGGGCTGTGGGGCGCGGTCGAGTACCACGACGGGCAGTTCGACGACGCCCGCATGAACGTGGCGTTGGCCCTGACCGCAACCGAAGCAGGCGCCACCGTACTCAACCACGCCGAGGTGCGAGCCCTGATCAAGGAAGGCGGGCGCCTCCAAGGCGCGGTGGTGGTCGACGGCCTCACGGCCAACGGGCGGTCGCGCGAGATCGAGGTGCGCGCGAAGGTGATCGTGAACGCGACCGGTCCGTTCGCCGACGGGTTGCGGCGGCTCGATGACCCGTCTGCGCCCACGATGCTCAAGACGAGTTCCGGTGCGCACGTGGTCCTGCCCAAGCGCTTCAGCCCTCCGGACACCGGCTTGCTCATTCCCAAGACGGAAGACGGTCGCGTCCTGTTCCTGCTGCCTTGGCACGGCCACACGCTCGTCGGCACCACGGACAACCCTGCCGACGTGCACGACGACCCTCGGGCGACGGACGACGACGTCGCCTACCTCTTGCGCCACATTCGTGCGTACTTCGAGATCCCCGTCGAGCACGCCGACGTGCTGTCGGCATGGAGTGGGTTACGGCCCCTGGTGGAGGCGCCGAACGGAGACGCGAGCACCGCCCGCCTTTCGCGCGACCACACCATCATCGTCAGCGATACGGGCCTCGTCACGATCGCAGGTGGCAAGTGGACCACCTACCGGCGCATGGCGGAGGACACGGTCGACATCGCCGTGAAACAAGGGGGGCTGTCTTCTGCGGCGCCGTCCGCCACCGCCGACCTGCCGTTGGCCGGCGCCGAGCGCTTCGATCCAGACGGTCACCGCTTGCTCGAAACGGAGTACGGGTTGCCCGCCGACGTCGCGCGCCACCTGAACGCGGCGTACGGCGGCCGTGCGCACCGCGTGGCGGCGATCGCCGTCGACGGGTACGGCGAACGCCTCGCCCCGGGCCATCCGTACCTCGAGGCCGAGGTGCTCTACGCCCGCGACTACGAGTTCGCCTGCAACGCCGATGACGTGTTGCACCGCCGAACACGGCTCGCGTTCGTCGATGCGGCCGCGGCGGACGCCGCGCGTCCTCGGGTCGAGGCGCTGTTGGGCGAGCGCGCGTCCGGTTAGCGCTTCGCCGCGAGTGGATCGTTGGCGCCAGTGCGCGTCGCGATGACCCGAGATGTGGGCGGTCCGGCGAAACGACCGGCGCTCAATCGTCGTCCTCGCCAGCCTCGTCGGACTCACCCGAGCCAAGGGTCCGCAGGAGCCCCGCCGCCAGCATCTCGCGCTGCGCATCGTCGAGCCGCGCGTCCCCGTGCGTGACGAGGTAGATGCGCATCGGCATGGAGCGGTCCAGCACAGACTCGGACGCGTCCTCTCCGTCGGCCTGCTCGCGCGCCGTACCCCACTCCGAGAAGTTCAGCTCTTGACGACCCTCGTTCGTGTCGCGGATCACCAACCACGAGATCGGCGCCACACGCGAGTACCACGGCCAGACCGTCTCGTTGCTGTGGCAATCGAAGCACGCCACCACCGCGATCTCCCGCGTGACGGGCGCGTCCCACGCAGGTTCGCGGATCACCGGGGGGTTGGTGCGCGCCCCCGCCGGCACGAACTGGATGACGATCAGCAGGGCGGCAACGGCCACGAGAGCGACGAGGAGACTGCTCCGCTTCATCTCGAACCTCGGTTCACGACCCACGGGCGAACGCCAGGTGAACGACATCAGCATGCGGCCCATCCCCGTCAACGCCCAGGGTTCTTCGTCCCATCGACGTACATCGATACATCTCGTACAATTGGCGCGTGGACGTCCCTCACGACCATCTTCGGTTGATCGCCGACCCTACCCGCTTCCGCATCCTGCAGTTCCTCGCCGAGCCCGTCCAGACGTGCTGCAGCCGAGACGACGGGGTGTGCGCCTGCGACGTCGAGAGCTTCCTCGGCCTCAGCCAACCGACCGTGAGCCATCACATGCGGATCTTGGGCGCAGCCGGCCTGGTGCACGCCGAGCGCCGAGGGCGCTGGGTGTACTACGAGGTCGACGTCGCCGCGCTGCGGGCGCTGGCGGCCGGCCTGGTGGAGCTTGCAGACCTTGCGGAGGCCAACGGGCCCTCGTCGAGACCTGCTTCCGCGGCCGGTGGCGTGGCCCGAGCGGGCAGCGAGGGGGCGGTCGCGCACCCGCCCTACCAGCAGCGGACTCCCGGAGAGTAGCGACATCGATCGCGTCGTTCCGACCGGAGCACGAACCATGACGACGACCCTGGCGCCCCGCCGCCTCTCGACGCTCGACCGGTACCTCACGCTGTGGATCTTCGCTGCCATGGCGCTCGGTGTGGCCATCGGTTGGGCGATGCCGGGCGCAGGGCGCATGCTCGATCGCTTGTCCGTCGGGGCCACGAACCTCCCTATCGCGATCGGCCTCATCTTGATGATGTACCCGCCTCTCGCGAAGGTGCGCTACGGCAAGCTGCCTCGGGTGTTCCGCGACGCGCGCGTGTTGTCGCTCTCGCTGGTGCAGAACTGGGTGATCGGACCGCTCCTGATGTTCGGCCTTGCGGTGCTCTTCTTGCGGGACCATCCCGAGTACATGGTCGGCGTGATCCTCATCGGCCTGGCGCGCTGCATCGCGATGGTGCTGGTCTGGAACCAGCTGGCGGACGGCGACAACGACTACGCCGCGGGCCTGGTGGCGTTCAACAGCGTCTTCCAGATCCTGTTCTTCTCGCTCTACGCCTACCTCTTCATCACGGTCCTGCCGTCCGCGTTCGGGTTGCGGGGCGCGCTGGTCGACATCGGGATCGGTGAGATCGCCGCCGCGGTGGCGATCTACCTCGGCATCCCGTTCGCGGCGGGCGCCCTCAGCCGCATCGTGCTGATCCGCCGCATGGGCCAGGAGTGGTACGACCGCACGTTCGTACCTCGCATCTCCCCGATCACGCTCGTGGCGCTTCTCTTCACCATCGTCGCGATGTTCACCCTCAAGGGCGACGCGATCGTGGAGATCCCGCTCGACGTCGCGATGATCGCGGTGCCACTCCTGCTCTACTTCGTGATCATGTTCCTGGTCTCGTTCGCCATGGGCAAGGCGATCGGAGCCGACTACGCCCGCACCGCGACCCTGTCGTTCACGGCCGCGAGCAACAACTTCGAACTCGCGCTGGCGGTGGCGATCAGCGTCTTCGGAATCGGTTCCGGCGTGGCGTTCGCAGCAGTCGTAGGACCTCTCGTCGAGGTTCCGGTGTTGATCGGCCTCGTGAACGTCGCGTGGTGGCTGCGACGACGGTACTTCGCGCCGGCCGCGCCGGGCCGAACGGTCCCGTGAGGGTCGGCGGATGAGGATCCTGGTGCTCTGCACCCACAACAGCGCCCGGAGCCAGATGGCGGAGGGATGGATCCGCCGCCACGCCGCGGAGGTGGGGGCCGACATCGACGTCTGGTCGGCCGGCACCGAAGCGACGACGGTGAAGCCAGGCGCCATCACGGTCATGCGTGAGGTCGGCATCGACCTGAGTGGGCACACGTCGAAGACGCTACGAGACGTGCCCGATCCGTGGAACTTCGACCTCGTGCTCACGGTCTGTGACGCCGCCAACGAGGCGTGCCCGGCCTACCCCGCTCGCACGGAGCGAAGACACGTCGCGTTCCCGGACCCGTCCGGTCACTCGCTCGCACGCTGGCGCGAGGTGCGCGACGCCATCGGGACCATGAGTCGCGCCCTGGTGGACGCGGCACGAGAAGGGCGGTTTCCGCGCGAAGACGAACTCGCGCCCGCCTCCATCCTCTGAGGCGGGCGCGTCGCCATCTCTCTCTCGGTACGGCTCAGGTCTTCTTCGCCCCGCCGGTGAACATCCCGACGATCCCAGCGAGGATCGCGCCGCCGGCGCCACCGCCGACGATGTGGCTGATGATCGAGGTGAGGTCGACCGCACTGCCCGCGCTACCGAGCCCAAGCGCCGCGAGGAGCTGGCCGCCGCCGAGGCCACCGAGCGCCCCGGCGATGGTGTTCCCGGTGCCGCCCAGGCCCTTGCTCTTCGTGGCCGAGCCGACGAGGTTGCCGCCGAGCGCGCCGGCGACGAGTTGGATGATCACGGGTACCCAAGTCTCCATGGTGCCACCTTTCCCGCCGGAGGCGCCTCGCCGCCGGCGTCTGGGCGATGGCCGACCGCCACGTTCGAAGCGGTTCGGCATACCATGCATCGCTCGCTGGGCGCCAAGCGCGGGCACGTTGGGAGGACCGTGCTCGGGCACGGCGCCGGATCGTGAGCACCACCACTCTACGACTTCGTGAGAGAAAGATGTGAGAATCGAGAGCCCTCGAGCCTCGGCCCGCCGCGGGCCCTTGGGCAGGAAGCGCCCCTGGGTAGGCGGCGACACCACGAGCAAGGCGCCGGCCGTCCCTTGCGGGATCGACCGGCGCCGGAACGGTTGGTTCGCCGAGCTCCAGTTGCGCCTTCCGGTGTTACGGCGCAGGCGCCAGCAGCACCAACGCGCCGACGTCAGCCGTCGCGCCGGCGGCCACGCTCACGTTGGGCACGACGAGCGTGAGGAAACCCGCCATGCTCACCTCGAGGTCGTACGTCCCCTCGAGGAGACCCACGAGCTGGAAGCTGCCGTCGGCCTCGGTGGTCGTCGCCGTCACGACCTCCATCTCGCCTGCTCGGTACGCCGTCACGGTGGCGCCTGCCACGGACGCCGTCGCCTCGTCGGTCACGACGCCGGTCACGACGCCGGTTTCGGCTTGCGCCACCGCGCGGATGCCGGTGGGCACGAGGTTGTAGTCGTTACTTCCCGGTGGCGTCTCGACCACGGCGCGATCGGCATCGAAGTCGAGGATCGCGGTGCTGGTCGAGCCCTCTTCCACGACCAGCGGCGGGTCCATGGAGATCTTCAGGCCCGTCTGTGCGCCGCTCGGAACGAAGACGTCGTACGGATCGTTGCCGTCATCGAAGTCGATGGTGGCGTCGTCGACGATCACGCGCACCTGTGAGTAGGCGCCGACGGGCACGTCGGCGACACCCAGATCGGCGAGGGTGCCGTTGCGCAGCGTGAGGACGTCGAAGCTCCCGCCCTCCTCGGCGATGACTACGCGGTCCGCGTCGTCCCCGCCGGCGGGGATGAGCTCGATGCGGCCGAACGTCACCATCAACGACTCCGCCTCACTGGCGGGCGCGTCGGTGAGCACGACCTTGGCCTGGCCGGTCGTCTGCGGGTCAGGGTTCTCGCCCGGCGAGCACGCCGCGAGCGTGAGCCCGAGCGTGACCACCGTGGCTGCCATCAGGTTGCGTCGGTTCATGGGTTCCTCCTCGTTCTCCTTGGGGTGCCGCTCGAGACAGGCGTCGTCTCGCGCGACGATCGGGGGCGTCGTGGCGCTCGATCGCGTCGCCACCCCGCGGCATGGCTGGCGGCCGCGACGGGCGGTGTGGAGCGTGCGCGACCCGGTGCCCGGGGTCTTGGGCAGGTTCGCTACGGCCGCCGGCGGGTCGACTCGATCCCGACACCCGTGCGAGCACCTTGGCGCCACGTGCACGAGCGTAGCTACGTCGGTTGAGATGCGCCTGACGACTTCCTGAACGCCACCTCAAGACCTTTGGCATGAAGCCCTCGGGTTCGTCCGGTTGCACCGGCGGCCGACTCGCGGTCTGTGCGCTGGTCGGTGCATCTCCGACGCCCCTCGTCGGTCTCCGGGCCACGATGGTCCGGGCGTCCGCTCCTAGCATGGGAGCATGGACACGATCACGACCGTCACCGCGCCGCGGGCGCAGCGCCCGGGCATCGCCACGCTGATCTGCGTCCTCGTCATGGTGATCGCACCAACGACGTTGGCCGACGCGTCCTCGGAGTCGACCGTCGTCGGGGACCTCGAGGTCATCGAGAACGTGGTCAGCCCCCAGCTCGGAAACGAGCGCGACCTATTCGTGCTGCTTCCACCGGGCTATCGGAGCGGCACCGACCGCTTCCCGGTCGTCTACCTGAACGACGGACAGAACCTGTTCGACGAAGCCGCCTCGTACGCCGGGGAGTGGCGCGCCGACGAGACGGCGGCGGCGTCGGCGGCACGAGGCCACCCGGTCATCCTGGTGGGGATCCCCAACATGGGCGAGGAGCGGCTCGCGGAGTACGCCCCGTTCCCGGCCCCGGAAGCCGGGATGGCGGCGCGCGCCGAGTCGTACGCCGCGTTCCTGGCGAACACCGTCAAACCGCTGATCGACGACCGGTACCGGACGCTGCCCGGGCCCGCCGACACCGCCCTCGTTGGGTCCAGCATGGGCGGACTCGTATCGCTCTACACCGCGCTGCGCTACCCGGGGGTGTTCGGTTTCGCCGGCGCGCTCTCACCCAGTCTGTGGTGGGGCGAAGGGAAACCGGTGTTCGCCTGGGCGAAAGACCATGCGAATCCGGGCGTCCGCGTGTGGCTCGACATGGGCACGGAGGAGGGTTGGTCCCAGACGCAAGACGTGGTCCGCATGGCGACGCTCCTGCGGGACGCGGGGCTCGACGTACGGATCACCATCGATCCCGGCGCAATCCATCACGAGTCGGCGTGGAGTGAGCGCTTCCCCGCCGTACTGGCCTGGTTCCTGAACGAGGCGACCGCGCCTACGACCGAGGCGTCGGAACCGACGGCGCATCCGGGCGCCGCGGCCGCTCTCGGGGCCGCCCCGGTCCTGGCCGCGCGTGACGACGCCCGGGCGGACGGGTTGGCGACGTTGGCAGGAGCACGGTTGGCGCACGGCGCGACGCGCGCAGGAACGCCGTCGGCACTGCGATTCGACGCGACCATCACCGAGTACGCGTACGATCCCGACCTCGCCCCGGTGCCCGTTCCGGTGGCCGCGTTCGAGATGCTCGTCGACCTCGTCGCCAGACGGGTACGGATCCAGGTCGAGCACGAGGGCCGGGTGATGGTGATCCAGCAGGCCGGCCCGGGCGAACGCTGGCTGTGGGCGGCGGACGGCACCTTCCTGACCATGGACGGGGACGCCGCGCTCGCCGTAGGGCGCTACGCCGTCAACACCGCGATCGGGCTGTTCGGTCGCCACGACGACTACGTCGCCGCCATCGGGCCCACCATCGTGGCGGGACGGCGTGGGGACGGAGTGACGGTGGTCACCGGCGGTGCCATGACGACGTTCGTGTTCGCCGCAGACCGCACGTTGGTGGCCGAGCGCTTGGAGCAGCCGTGGACCGGGCCCGTCGAGCTCGCGTACCTCGACCTGCGCGAGGTCGAGGGCCTTCGCGTCCCACATCGCATCGAGCAGCGCCAGGACGGCGTACTCACCGCGGTGATCGAACTCTCGAACGTCGACATCGATCCGCCCCTGACGCCGGAAGCGTTCGAGCGACCCTGACGCGAACGCGGGGCCGGTTGCCGACGGGCAACCGGCCCCGTCGCGGAACTGGAGGGCACGGCCCTCCGGGTCCCGTGGCAGCCGAGCCGGTCGACGCGCGGTCCGCTGACCGACGCGCGACTTGCTCGGCCGAAGCGCGACCTACTGCGTCGCTGCCTCGAACACGCTGGTGTCGACGACGTCGTCGAACGCGACGCCCTCGTTCAGCAGCCCCACCTCGACCAGCAGCGCCACCGAGCGGTCGAAGGCGGCCTGGTCGAGCGCGCCGATCTCGGTGTCCGGGGTCGGCTTGACGAGCTTCGCCACCTCGGCCATCTGCCAGGTCTGGTGGATCAACGGGCTCTGGCGGCTACCGGAACCCGCGCAGGTGTCACCGCAGTGGGCCAGCACGATCTCGACGGCCTCTTCCTGGTTGTCGACGGCGTACTGCCAGCCGCGGATGCTGGCGCGCAGGAAGCGCTCGGCCACCTCGGCGCCACTCAGGCCCGAGCCCTTGAAGTCGCCACTCGACAGTACGGCCGGGGTGGTGAAGATGTTGTCCTCGAGCAGGTCGGCGCCGATGTCGGCCGGCACCAGGACGGAGAGGCTGTCCAGGTCGTAGCCCAGGCCGATGATCTGGTCGAGCTCGTTGTACGTCATGGCGCTGGCGACGTCCACCTCGTTCGGGAACACCAGCGACGGGTCGAAGGCGTACACGACGGCCTCGACGTCCGGGCTCGTCTCGGTCGGGTCGAGGCTGGACGTGAGCCCTGCGGCGGCGAACACGGCTTCCGCCGCGAACTCGTTGCCGAACGCCCACACGCCGACCTTACGACCCGCCATGTCGGCGATGGTCTCGATGCCGGAGTCCTTCAGCGCCACCATGCGGTAGCCCGATGCCTGGTAGACCTGAGCGATGGCCACCACGTCGAGGCCCTGCTCGCGCTGCGCCAGCATGTTCGCGACCCAGTCGGTGCCGAAGTCGGCGTTGCCCGAGGCCACGGCCACCGTCGGGTTGACGTTGCCGCCGTCGAGGATGGTGACGTCGAGCCCTTCCTCGGCGTAGAAACCCTTGTCCTGCGCCACGAAGTAGCCGGCGAACTGGGCCTGCGGGAACCACTTCGACTGGAAGTTGATCGGGATGAGCTCCTGCGCCATGCCAATGGGCAAGGCCAGGGTCAGGATGCCGAAGATCAGCTGGGCGAACCGTTTCATGCTGCGTCCTCCTCCGGTGGTGCGAGTTGTGGTCGTCGCCGTGCAGTGTAGCCGTTGGTGGGCGTCGGCCGGTCAAGGTCCCATCGTCACGACCCCCTGGTCGACGGATGCCACGACGTGAACGCCCGTTCGAGCAACGAGATGCCCCAGTACAACGCCATCGAGATCACGCTGGACACGAGGATGGCGGCGAACACGACGTCGAACGCGCCGCGGTGCGCCGAGAGGCTGATGCGTTGCCCCAAGCCGTTGGGCGGACCGGGGATCAGGAACTCCGCCACGATGACGCTGATGATCGCCACCACGACCGAGACCTTGAGGGCGTTGAAGACGTACGGCAGCGCGTTCGGCAGACGCAACTTGAAGAACACCTCGAGCGGCCTGGCGGCATAAGAGCGGAGCAACTCCAGGCGCAGCGGGTCCACCAGCGTCAGCCCTTGCACCGTGTTGAGCACCACCGGGAAGAACGTCACGATCACGACCACGGCCGCCTTGGACTCCCAGTCCACGCCGAGCGCCCGTCCGAGCACCGGCGCCAGGCCGACGATCGGTACCGCACCGAATGCGGTGGCCAGCGGCAGGAACCCGCGCCGCAAGAAGCGGCTGAAGGCGATCGCGGTGCCGACCAAGAAGCCGGTGGTCAGCCCCACGGCGAAGCCGAGGAGCACTTCCTGCACGAAGGTGAGGTAGGCGTCGGCCATCAACACCGGCCACGACGAGACCAATGTCGAAGCCACGTCGGAGACCCGGGGGAAGATCCCCTTAGGCACCCGGTTCCCGACCACCAAGCCTTCCCACGCCAGGAGCAGCAAGAACGGCACCGTGGCGGCCGGGAACGCCCGCTGTAGGCCGACGAGCGGCTTCGCGGTGCCCGGGTCGAGCTCGGCCATGCCCAGCCGACCGGTGGCCACGGCCGCCGCGAACGCCGAGCCGGCCAGTGTGGCGAAGTAGCCCCAGCCGCCGACCTCGGGCAACGCGCTCTGAACGGAGACGGCCCAGTACCCGACGACGATCGCGAGGGGCGTGACCAACGCAAGCGACCAAGGTCCCCCATGGAGCCCGGCGACCATCGCCAGGGCCAACATCGCGAGCATCCACGGACCGGCCGCATCCCAACCGCTCGGGCCCGCAACGCCGCCGGTTCCTGCTGCTGCGAACGGACCGAACACGCCCACGGTCGCCACCACCAGGCACGCCAGCGTGGCCCAATGCGGTCGCCAGGCCGACGCCGCGGCGGACCGCCCCGACGCGGTCGCGGCAGCGGCGCGGCTCATGCCCGCTCCCACGGCGCGATGACGCGTTGCAGCACGCCCACCAGCGCCACCAGGCCGATGCCGAGCAACGCGGACACGATCAACAAGAGCCACACGTCCGAGACGTCGCCGGCTTGCACCTGGCCGACGATGGCGTAACCCAGTCCGCGGCGGTTGTTCGATTCGGTTTCCGCCACCAGCGCTCCGACCAGCGCTGCCGCCGTTCCGAGCTTCAGGCTCGTGAAGAAGAAGGGCACCGCGGCCGGGAAGCGCACCTTCCAGAAGACTTGCAGCGGCGTGGCGGCGTAGCTCTTCATCAGGTCGAGCGCCAGCGGGTCGACGGAACGCAAGCCCGTCACCGTGCCCACGGTGATCGGGAAGAACGCGATGTACGCGCCGATCAGCGCCGTCGGCACGAGGCTCGTCTGCACCGTGATGCCGGCGTTGCCGAGCAACAGCAGCAGCACCGGCACCAACGCGATGATCGGCACCGTCTGAGACGCGATCACCCACGGAAGCAGGGCCTGTTCGAACGGCCGCACCGCCACGAACGCCACCGCGAGCACGATGCCAACCAGCGCCCCCAGGACGAGCGACGCGAGCGTTCCCGTGGCCGTGTACGCCACCGCGCGCACCACGCTGCGGGCGTCGGTGACGGGATACGCGGTCAGGAACGGCACGACCCGCGCGGCGATCCAGTGTGGGAACGGCATCGGATGCTGCGGCATGGACAGGAAGCATTCCAGCACCGCCCGTCCGCACGCCGGCCGGTCGTAGTACGTGTACGACGCCGTCCACAAGGCGCTGCCCGGAGGCGGCGCCTCGGCCAACAACACCGTGCCGTCCGTCAGGTCCTTCACGAGGTAGTCGCGATACTGCCGCAGGGCTGCGTTGCGTCGCGGGGGCGTTCTGAACGTCACTTGGTTGCCGTCGCGGGTGTAGTCGCTTCCGGCGACCGCCTCGACGCCGTCGACCGTGACGATCCCGTGCTCACCGTCGAACGTGAAGGTGCTGCGTCCGCCGTCGACGCGCTCGGCCGGACGCTCGGGCGTGGCCGAGAGTTCCCGCTCGTCCACGAACAGTCGCCGCGCCGGGTCGGTGTCGACGAGCGGCGTGTGCTGCAGCCGGAACGTGCGGTTCACGCCGTCCACCTCGCCCACGAGTCGCTCGGCAAGCGCCACCACCGAGGCGGCGGCCCGCGGCGCTTCGGTGCTCGCGTCCACCAGCGCGATCGTCTCGCTCGCGGCGTCCACCACAGCGTAGTCGCCGGTCACGCGCCGCACGCTGACGTTGAACGTGGGCGCACTGGCCAGTTCGACCACTTCCCCGTCCGCGTGGAAGTCTTCCCCTTCGACCAACAGCGCGTCTCCCACCAGAACGGGGCCGGCGGCGGCGGGGAACCGGAAGGTGGTGCGCACGCCATCTGCGCGCTCGTCGGCCTCGACGGAGCCCTCGGCCAGCAGGCGTCCGCCGAGGTAGAGCGGCGCGCCAAGGCCGACCCGTCCCGTCGAACCGGCCGGATCGGCCGAACCGCCCGCATCGGTAGCGTCGACAGGGTCTGTAGACGCGGCTGGAGCGGCAGCGTCCGCAGGGGCGGCAGGGTCTGGAGGGTCCGCAGTGGCGGCAGGGTCGGCGAAGCGGAAGAGGTGGCCCGCGCCGCCGCTGTCAGCGTCCAACGGACCTTCGAGCACGCCGCCCCAGGTCAGCAACGGACCCTCGAGGGCGGTGGCCAGCTCGACCTCGCCCGGAGCGAAGCCTTCGCCCACGCGGAACGCGTCACCGCCCGTGCCGCTCACGGGGCGTTGGCTCCTGACCAGCACCGCGCGGTCGGGATCCACCGGCACCTGCGCTGCGCCGTCCTCGTCCGAAACGTCGACCAGCGCGCCGAAGCGCAGACGGGTGCCGGCGGCCGCGGCTTCGTCCGGCGCGTCCGGCGCCTCCGCCAGCGGCGCCAACGCCGCCGTGGCCTTGATCCAGTTCGCCAGGTTGTCCATGCGCTGCCGCGCGAGGGGCCAGCCAAGCGCCAGCGCCAGCGGGTACATCGCCACGAGCGTGATGGCGATGACCACCACCACGGGCACCGCGCGCGCGAGCGGGTTGGGTCGAGCGGCCCGCTCCACGTTCAATGCCCGGCCGTGACGGCGGCGCCTTCCCCGCTACCGGAAGAACCAGCCGAACCAGAACCCTGCGAACCCGAACCTTGCGAACCCGAACCTTGCGAACCCGAGCCGGCCGAACCGCCGGCGGTCGTGCCGCGGCCGTCCTCGGCCCCCTCCTTGCCGTGCCGCAGCGCCTCGCGCACCTGCGTGGTGAGCTCGAAGAACCGCTCGGATTCGCGCGTATCCACGTCCCGCGGGTACGGCAGGTCCACCTCGATCACCTCGCGGATGCGGCCTGGACGCGCCGTCATGACCACGATGTGCGAAGACAGGAACACCGCTTCGGCGATCGAGTGCGTCACGAACACGACGGTCTTGCGCGTCTCCTGCCAGATCCGCAGCAGCTCGAAGTTCATCGCTTCACGCGTGATCTCGTCGAGCGCGCCGAACGGTTCGTCCATCAACAGCAACTTGGGGTCGAACGCGAGCGCCCGCGCGATGGACACGCGTTGCTGCATACCGCCGGAGAGCTGCCACGGGTAGGAGCGGTGGAACGACTCGAGCCCCACCATCCGCAACAACCGCTCGGCGCGCTCGCGGCGCTCCCGTCGGTCGTAGCCCATGATCTCGAGCGGAAGCATCACGTTCGCCAGCACCGTGCGCCAGTCGTACAGCGCCGGCGATTGGAAGACGTAGCCGTACTCGCGCGACGTGCGCGCCTCGCGCGGGGTCTTGCCCGCCACGGTGATGGCGCCGCCGGTGGGCTCGATGAGGTCGGCGATCAGGCGCATCAGCGTCGTCTTGCCGCAACCCGACGGGCCGATCAGACTGACGAACTGGCCGTCCCGGATCTCCAGGTTGGCGTCCTGCAACGCGACCGCTTCGGCCTTCCCCACCTGGAAGACCTTGGACACGTCCTGGACGTCGATGACGACGGGGGGCTCGTCCATGCCGAGGCTCAGCCGTGCACGGGCTCGCGGCGGAGCAAGCGGCCGCGACCGGGGTCTCCCACGAAGGCGCCGTCCTTCACCGCGACCTGGCCGCGCACCGTCACCACACTCGGGCGACCGTCGATCTCGAAGCCTTCGAAGCCGTTGTAGTCGACGTTCATGGTCTGCGTCCGTGCACTCAGCTTGCCCCGGTAGTTCGGGTCGTACACCACCAGGTCGGCGTCGGCGCCCACCGCGATAGTCCCTTTGCGAGGGAACAGCCCGAAGGTCTTGGCGGCGTTCGTCGATGCCGCCGCCACGAAGCGGTGCAGGTCGAGCTTGCCGCGGCTGACGCCGTAGGTGTAGAGCAGGTTGACGCGGTCCTCGATGTTCGGGATGCCGTTGGGGATCTTGGTGAAGTCGCCCCGGCCGAGCTCCTTCTGACCCACGAAGTCGAACGGCGCGTGGTCGGTGGCCACCGTGTCGATGATGCCCGCCGCCAGCGCGTCCCACAACGGTTTGTGGTTGCGCTCGTCGCGCAGCGGTGGCGACATGACGTACTTGGCGCCTTCGAAGTTCGGGCGCTCGGCGTAGGTCTTGTCCAGCAGGAGATGCGGCGTGACGACCTCGATGCCGAGCGGGACGCCCCGTCGTCGGGCGGCCAGCGCCGCTTCCAGCGCGGGCTCGCAACTCAGGTGCACGACGTACCCGCGCGCGCCGGTGAGCTCGAGGAACGTCGCGAAGTGGTGGGTGCCTTCGGCCTCGACGCGTTCCGGCCGGCTCTCGTGGTGCCACTCCGGCCCGCCCTTGCCCTCGGACAACAGCTTCTGCTGGAGTTGCGCCACGATCTCGTCGTTCTCGCAGTGCGCCGTGACGATCACGCCGAGCTCCTTGGCGAGCGTCAGGGCGCGGTAGAGCTCCTCGTCGGTCACGCCGAAGAAGTTCTTGTAGGACAGGAACACCTTGAACGAGGTCATGCCGTCGGCGACGATCTCGCGCAACTGCGCCTCGGTGGTGTCGTCGTACTTGGTGACGCCGACGTGGAAGGTGTAGTCGCACGCGCTGTTGCCCTCGGCCAGCGCCTTCCAGTGCGCGTAGCCCGCGGCCAGGTCTTCGGTACGGTTCGGCGCCATCATCTCGATGAACGTCGTGGTGCCACCCACGAGCGCGGCCTGGCTGCCGGTGGTGTGGGTGTCCTTCGTGCCGGTGCCCATGAACGGAAGGTGGATGTGCACGTGCGGGTCGATGAACCCGGGGAAGACGTACTTGCCGCCTGCGTCGATCACCTCGGCGCCGGCGGGGGCATCCAGGTCCGTCCCGATCTTCGTGATGGTCTCGTTCTCGCAGTAGATGTCCGCGCGCATGCGCGCGTCGGCGGTGACGATCTCGCCGTTCTTGATGAGCAGGCTCACGTTCGTCCTTCCTGGGCTCGGGGCTTGGAGCTTCGGGATCGAAGCTCGGAACTCGGCGCGGGTCAGTGGATGTCGATACCCGCTTCCTTGCGGTAGGCCATCATCGCGTCCCAGTCGGTAGTGACTTCGGGCCTCGTGCGTACGAGTTCGTTCCACGTCACCGACGGCCGCTCGGGCGGCACGGTGACCATGGTGATGCAGTCCTCGACGGGGCAGACCAGACTGCAGAGGTCACAACCCACGCAGTCTTCCTCGCGCACCTTCGGCATCGGCTTGCTTTCGCCAGCGTACACGGCGGGGTCGATGCGAGCGCCATCGACGGTCAGGTCGATGCACTGGTGCGCGCCCTCGTCGCAGGCGACGTAGCAGAGGTTGCATTGGATGCACTTGCTCTCGTCGATGCGAGCGACCGACTTGAAGGACAGGTCGAAGTCGCCGAAGTTGGAGATGCGCGGCACCGAGGCGCCGATCACCTGCTGGATCGACGTCGCGCCCTTCTCGTCGAGCCAGTTCGAGAGGCCGTCGGTGAGATCCTCGATGAGTCGGAAACCGTAGTGCATCACCGCGGTGCAGACCTGCAGGCTGGTGGCGCCGAGCAGCAGAAACTCGGCGGCGTCGCGCCAGGTCTGGATGCCGCCCATGCCGGAGATGGGGATGTTCGCTTGCTGGAACTCCGGGTCGGACGCCACCTGCGAGAGCATGTGAAGCGCGATCGGGCGCACGGCCGGGCCGGCGTAGCCGCCGTGCCCGCCCTTCCCGCCGACGTTGGGGCGGATCTCGAAGCTGTCGAGGTCGACGCCGACGATCGAGTTGATGGTGTTGATGAGCGACACCGCGTTGGCGTGCCCCGTCACGGCCGCGCGCGCCGGTTTCACGATGTCGGTGACGTTCGGCGTGAGCTTCACGATGACGGGGATGCTGGCGACGCTGGTGACCCACTCGGTGATCATCGAGCAGTACTCCGGCACCTGCCCGACGGCGGCGCCCATGCCACGCTCGGACATGCCGTGGGGACACCCGTAGTTCAGCTCGATGCCGTCGGCGCCAGTGTCCTCGATCTGCTGGACGATCGTCTTCCACGCCTCGGGGGTCGACGAGACCATCGCCGACACGATGACGGCGCGGTCGGGCCATGCACGCTTCACCTCGCGGATCTCGCGTAGGTTCACGTCCAGCGGCCGGTCGGAGATGAGCTCGACGTTGTTGATCGCCACCAAGCGGTTGCCGGCGTACTCGAACGCGCCGTAGCGGTTGCAGACGTTGAGAACGGGGTCCCCGATGGTCTTCCACACCGCCCCGCCCCAGCCGTACTCGAACGCTTTGTGGATCTGGTAGGCGCTGTTGGTGGGCGGAGCCGAAGCGAGCCAGAACGGGTTGGGGCTGGTGATGCCGGCGAAGTTCGTGGTGAGGTCAGCCATGGGCGGCGCTCCCGGTGGCGACGCCCGAGCTCGGCGCGGCGTGACGGTTGCCGAGGATGGCGCGGCCCGTGACGGTCTCCGGCGCCGGTTCGGGAACGCCGAGTTGCGCGGCGATCGCGGCAGCGGCGATCTTCCCGTCCTGCGCGGCGGTGACGGTGAGGGCGTGACCGCTCGAGCGAACGCAGTCGCCGGCGGCGAACACCTTCGGGTTGGAGGTCCGCAGCTCGGCATCGGTGCGTACGTAGCCGTGCAGCGTCTCGACGCCGAACGCCTCGAACAGCGGCACCAGCTTCTCCTGCCCGATGGCCTTGATGACCTGGTCGCACGGCAGCACGAACTCGCTCCCGGGTACCGGCTCGGGACGACGCCTGCCGTCGGATCCGGGTTCGCCGAGCGCCATGCGAACGCAGCGCAGGCCGGTGACGCGACCGCCTTCGGTGATCACCTCGACCGGCTGGGTCTGCAGGCGGATGTCGACGCCCTCGTTCTGCACGAACGCGACCTCGAAGTCGTAGGCGGGCATCTCCTCGCGGCCGCGGCGGTAGACCATCGTGACGCGCTCGGCGCCCAGGCGCTTGGCGACGGTGGCCGCGTCGATCGCGGTGTTGCCCGCTCCGACCACCACCACCTCGTTCCCGACGGGGATGTCGCGCAAGCGTTCGACGCCGTCCTTGTCGGCCATCTTGGTGGCAGCGATGAACGGCAGCGCGTCGATCACGCCTTCTGCGTCCTCGCCGGGCACGCCGAGTTTCGGTACGGGTCCGGTACCCGCGGCGATGACGACGGCGTCGTACGCGTCCAGCAGGTGCTGCGG
>CAZOTV010000016.1:0-1881 GCA_964582795.1 uncultured bacterium | reverse complement strand
GAGCCGGCGCCCGAGCGAGCGCCGCTGTCGGCTCCGGTGTCGACACCGACCTCGACGCCGGCACGCACCTCCACGCCGAGCCGCTCCACGAACGAGACTTCCTCGAGCGACACCTGCACGGGCTCGCGCAACACGACGATGCCGTAGGTAGACAGGCCGCCCGGCAGTTCCTGCCTCTCGAACACGGTGGCGGCGATGCCGCGCTTGGCGAGCTCGCCCGCGCAGCTGAGGCCGGCGGGCCCACCGCCCACCACGGCGACCTTCTTGCCCGTCGCGGGGGCGGGGGTGAAGGGCATGGCGCCGCGCTCGAACAGGTGATCCGTGGCGTAGCGCTGCAAACGACCGATGGCGATGGGGCGATGCTCGGCGCCAAGGACGCACGCGCCGACGCAGAGTTCGTCCACCGGACACACCCGTCCGCAACTGTGCCCCATCAGGTTCGACTCGAGGATGGTGGTGGCCGCGCCCAGCACGTTCCCGGTAGCGATCTTGCGGATGAACGTGGGCACGTCGATGCCGGTGGGGCAAGCCGCGATGCAGGGCGCGTCGAAGCAGTACAGGCAGCGGTTCGCTTCCACCACCGCTTCGTTCTCGGTGTAGCGCGGGTACGTCTCGCTGAAGGCGTCCTGCAGTCGGTCCAAGGAGATCTCGTGCTGCGGCATGTTCCTCCGTGGGTCGCGCCGGGGTTCCGGGGGGTGGCGCCTGGCGCCGCATCGGGTGATCGGCGCCGGCGTCCGGGTTCGGAACCGCTCGGGCAGGAGAGCGAAAGGGGATCGAACGCGAGCGGGCGTCAGGTCAGAAGGTCCGACTCCAGTGTTCCGGCCAGCGCTCGACGACCACCTTGGTCTGCGTGAAGAACTCGATCCCGTGCGCGCCCTGCGCGTGCAGGTCACCGAAGAAGCTGTCGCTCCAGCCGCTGAACGGGAAGAACGCCATGGGCGCGGCGACTCCAAGGTTCACGCCGATGTTGCCTGCGATGGCCTGGTGCCGGAACTGCCGCGCGGCGGAGCCCGAAGACGTGAAGATCGACGCCTGGTTGCCGTAGCGGCGGTCGTTCACGATGGCGATGGCCTCGTCGAGGTCGCGCGCGTGCGTCATCGAGAGCACCGGGCCGAACACCTCGGTGGTGCCCACGGTGCTCTTCGGGTCGACGTCGTCGAGGATGGTGGGGTGCACGAAGTACCCGTCGCGGAAGCCGTCGACGTCGGCCTCGCCTCCGCCCACCAGCACCTTGGCGCCTTCGCTCTTGCCCTTCTCGACCAGGCCGAGGATGCGCTCCTTGGACTCCTTGGTGATGACCGGTCCCATGTCGACGCCGTCGTTCAGGCCGTAGCCGACCCTGCGCCCGGACGCCGAGGCCACCATGCGGTCGGTGAACTCCTTGCGGGCGTCGCCCACGGTGACGACCGACGAGATCGCGAGGCACCGCTGGCCGGCGCAGCCGAAAGCGGAGTCGGTGAGGATGCGCGACGTCATCTCCATGTCGGCGTCGGGCATGATCACGGCCGGGTTCTTGGCGCCGCCTTGACACTGGGCCCGCTTGCCGTTGGCCGCGGCGCGGGCGTAGATGTACTTGGCCACGGGCGTCGAGCCCACGAACGAGACGGCCTTGACGTCGGGGTGGTCGAGGATGGCGTCGACCGTGTCCTTGCCGCCGTTCACCAGGCCGAGCACGCCCTTGGGGAACCCTGCCTGCTCCAACAACCGGAAGAGCAGTTGCGTCGTCATCGGCACCTTCTCCGATGGCTTGAGCAGGAAGCAGTTGCCGGTGGCCACGGCGTACGGCAGGTACCAGAGCGGGATCATCCCGGGGAAGTTGAACGGCGTGATGGCCGCGACCACCCCGAGCGGCTGACGGATCATGTGCTCGTCGATGCCGCG
>CAZOTV010000015.1:26814-47164 GCA_964582795.1 uncultured bacterium | reverse complement strand
CGAACGCCCGTCTCCGACTCCCTTGACGCCCCTGCCCGCGCCCCGTACACTCCCATGTGCGTTGGCCCATCGTCTAATGGCAGGACAACGGATTCTGGTTCCGTCGGTCTAGGTTCGAATCCTAGTGGGCCAGCCAACGCTTCTCCAACACCCCGCCTCTCGCCGGCTCCGAGCCGGGTAGGATGGGGCTGCGCTCGGTCTGCGCGAGCGGCACGACGGACGATGGCCCATCGTCTAATGGCAGGACACCCGGTTTTGGTCCGGTCGGTCGGGGTTCGAATCCCTGTGGGCCAGCCAGACGCCCCCTTCGGGGGGCGTTCTCATTCCCGAGGCACCCGCACCGAAGCGCCCGCACCCACGTTCGCGCGTTCGCGCCGGCCGTCAGTCCTGGTCGTAGTGGTAGAAGCCGTGGCCCGACTTGCGCCCGAGGCGGCCGGCTTCGACCAACTTCCGCAGCGTCTGTGGCGGCCGGAACCGCTCGCCGAGGGCCTCGGTCATCGACTCGGCGATCAAAAGCATGGTGTCGAGGCCGATGTAGTCCGAGAGCTCGAGCGGTCCCATGGGATGGTTCAGGCCGAGCTTCACCGCGGTATCGATGTCACGCGCCGACGCGACCCCTTCTTCCAGCATGCGCGTGCCCTCGAGCAGCAAGGCGGCAACCGCGCGGGTCGTGACGAAACCCTGCCGGTCCGCCACCGTGACGGTCGTCTTGCCGCAGCGTTCGGCCAACGCGACGGTACTCGCGAGCGTCGCGTCCGACGTCTGGACGGCCTGCACGATCTCCACGAGCTGCATCCGTTCCGGCGGGTTGAACCAGTGCATGCCGACCACTCGCTCCGGCCGCCGCGTGGCGCCGGCGATGGCGGTGACCGACAACTCGCTGGTGTTGCTGGCCAACACCGCGTGCTCGGGCGCCGCATCGTCGAGGCGACGGAACAGGTCGCGTTTCAGCTCGAGCCGCTCGGGCGCCGCCTCGATGGCGAAGTCGACGGCTTCGACGGCCGCTCCGATCTCGGTGGCCAAGGTCAAGCGCGTGCGCATCGCGTCGGCGTCGTTGCGCTTGGCGAGGCGTTCCGAGGCGCGTTGCAGCGCGGCTTCATCGGGGTCGATCAGCGTCACGTGCAGGCCGTGCATCAGCAACGAGGTGGCGATGCCGCCACCCATGATGCCGCCCCCGACCACGGCGACCCGTTCCACCGGACGGAGACCCGTGGCTGTGGCGCTCGAGGCTTCCGTACCTGCCTGGTCGGCCACGACACGCTCGTCATCTGCGTACATGTTCCACCTCTTCCGTTCACGGCGCGGCCGCCGCTCGTCGGGCGACCATGCCTGGATGCGCGGACGCCGCTCGCTGCGCACTTGCTGGCGACGACCCGCGTGACGCTCGCTGTCCACAGCTTACGTGGGGTTCGCCGACGGCACCTACCGCTTCGTCGAACGAAGGCTGCGGGCGCCAACGTGGGCTGGGCGTGGCGCGTAGATGTCGTAACGCGTCGTCTTCCCGCGGACGGCGCCGGTGGGCAGTGGACCATCGAGGGGCGGCGCCGACGCGGGGCGCTTGACGACCACGCGGCGCCGCGCCACCTCGATCGCCGTGGCAAGCAACCCGGGCGCGTCCGAGTCGTCACCGACCAACGCCCGGAAGAGCGCCATCCCCTTACCAGGCAACGCGCTCTTGCCCCTTCCCGGGTACATCGGGTCGAGCAGGACGACATCGGGCAGCTCCTCGCCGGCGGCGGCGAGCCCGCGCAGGTACGAACGCGCGTCGCCGGTCACCAGGCGCAACCTGGACACGGCTTCCGTTGCGGTCGCGCCCGTAGCGGTCGCGCCCGTAGCGGCCCCGCCCGTATCGGTCTGGTCCGGTACCGTCCCGTTCGTTTCGCTCGCGCCCCTTTCGAGCGGAGCCGCGGTTGCCCTCGCGAACGAGCGTGTCGCCCGCGCCAAGGCGTCCTCCACCAGCGCGGCGACCAACGGGACGCGTTCGACGAGCGTGACTTGCTTGCCGATCGACGCCAGATGCACGCCGTCGCGCCCGAGGCCGGCGGTGGCGTCGACGACCGTCCGCGCCTCGCGACCCACCGCCCGACCCAGCAGGTCCTTCCCTCGACGCCGAGACCGCAGTAGCTCGAGGACATCGACGCGGATCGCGGGCCCGTCGCCGGCCCGCAGCGCCAGGCCGCGATCACCGACTTCGAGGTGGACGACGTCGGCGGCCCGGCGCGTCGCGGTTGCGCCTGCGTTCGCGGCGTCCTCCACGCGCCATGGCAGTCCCAACTTGGCGGCCCAGGCCGACGCGACTGCTGCGTGCCTCGGAGACTCCGCTACCACCTCGGCGGCCGTGTCGTCTCGGGGTCGCTCGGGCGTACTAGGATGCACGGTCATGCACGGTCATGGTACGGCGCGCAGGCGCTCGGGAACGCACCGGAGCCCGCGGACGCATACCGCCGCGTGCTGCTGCCCGCCGGCGCGCTCCGGCGCGCGGACGAAGCGGCCCGGGGCGGGTACGGCGGCCCTAGCCTAGAGCGTGCCCCCGTGCTACGATTCCTTTGGAATCGACTGCTTCTGCCTACGATTCGAAGTTCGTCGGTCATCAACCCCTCGGAACAGAAGGTCCGTTCCATCATCTGCCTTCGCATGCGAAGGCCAGTTCATCGGGAGGTTCGCATGAGCAATCAGAGTCTGGCCGAACGCCGCCGGGCCGCGGTCACGCCCGCCGCGGAGAGCGTTCACCCCTTCTATCCGGCGCGCGCCCAGGGGTCGTACGTGTGGGACGCCGACGGCCGCAAGTACCTCGACTTCTCGGTCGGGATCGCCGTGATGAACGTCGGCCACTCGCACCCCAAGGTGCTCGAGGCGGTTCGGACGCAGGCCGGCGAGTTCCAGCACCTATGCTTCGCCGTCGGCATGCACGAGACGTACATCCGGCTGGCCGAACGTCTCAACGCCATCGCACCCGGCCCCTCGCCGAAGAAGACCTTCCTGGCGAACTCGGGCGCGGAGGCCGTCGAGAACGCCGTCAAGATCGCCCGCGCCGTCACCCGCCGCGCCGGCATCGTGGCGTTCACGCACGCGTTCCACGGGCGCACGTACATGGCGATGTCGCTGACGAACAAACCGAACCCGTACAAGGCCGGCTTCGTGACGCGCGCGTCCGAGATCTACCGGGCTCAGTACCCGTACCACTTCCGGAACCCATGGGGTGCGAGGACGCCGGAAGAGACCGGCGAGCGAGCCCTCGCTGCGCTCAAGGAGCAGGTGAAGTACTCGATCGGCGAGAGCGAGGTCGCCGCGTTCGTCCTCGAACCGGTGGCGGGCGAAGGCGGGTTCATCCCCGCCCCACGGAACTTCTTGGAGGGCCTGCGGGCGTACGCCGACGAGATCGGCGCGCTCTGGATCGACGACGAAGTCCAGGCGGGGATCGGCCGCACCGGCCGGATGTGGGCGGTCGATCACTACGACCTCGAACCGGACCTCGTGACGAGCGCGAAGGCGTTGTCCTCGGGCTTCCCGCTCTCGGCCGTGATCGGCAAGGCGAGCATCATGGACGCACTCAAGCCCGGGATGCTCGGCACCACCTTCGGAGGCAACCCCACCAGTTGCGCCGCGGCGCTGGCGACCCTCGACGTCATCGAGGACGAGCACCTGCTCGAGCGCGCCACCAAGATCGGTGACGTCGCGCGCTCGCGACTGAGCCTGCTGTCCGAGCGCTTCCCGGAGATCGGGGAGGTACGCGGTCTCGGCGCGATGATCGGTCTCGAGTTCGTCGAACGCGGCACCACCAAGCCCAACGGCGCCGCGGTGGCCGGCGTCCTCGCACACGCTCGCGACAACGGCTTGATCCTGCTGTCGACCGGCACGTACGGCAACGTGATCCGGCTGCTTCCGCCTTTGAACCTGACCGACGAGGAACTCGACGAGGGCCTCCGGAAGATCGAAGAGGCCGTCCAAGCGGTGCTCTCGCCGGCCGCGTCGTTGGCCTGAGGCTCGATGAGGGCCGCGCGGCACCCAGCCCGCGCGGCCCCGGTTCGTCACGCTACGGCTCGGTTCCCTGGCGGATCGGAACGCCGACCATGTTGCCCCACTCCGTCCACGAGCCGTCGTAGTTGCGCACCTTGGGATACCCGAGCAGGTACTTCAACACGAACCACGTGTGGCTCGACCGTTCCGCGATGCGGCAGTACGCGATGACGTCGCGCTCGGGCACGATGCCATGGTCGCGGTACAGCGCAGCGAGCGCCTCCGCCGACCGGAAGGTGCCATCTTCGTTCACCGCTTGGGCCCATGGCACGTTGGCCGCTCCTGGGATGTGGCCCCCGCGCAGCGCCCCTTCCTGCGGGTAGTCGGGCATGTGGAGACGCTCGCCCGAGTACTCCTGCGGGCTCCGCACGTCGACCAGCGCCCCGCGACCCTCACGCACGGTGAGAAGGTGCTGCAGCACGTCGACGGCGAACGCGCGGATGGACGCGTCGCGGTACGGCACGCGGTAGCTGCCGCGCGCCACGCTCGGGACGCTCCGCTCCATGGGTCTCGATTCGGCCACCCACTTCTTGCGCCCTCCGTTCATGAGGCGCACGTCGGCGTGCCCGTTGTACTTGAAGAACCAGAACGCGTACGCCGCCCACCAGTTGGACTTGTCGCCGTAGAGCACGACCGTCGTGTCGTTGCTGACGCCCTTCTCCTCCATCAAGGCGCGAAAGCCGTCCTCGTCCACGAAGTCGCGCACGTCGGGCCGCTGCAGCTCGGTGTGCCAGTCGAGTTTGAGCGCGCCGGGAACGTGCCCCTGCTCGTAGAGCAGCACGTCTTCGTCGACCTCGAGCACCCGGACATCAGGGTCGTCGCGATGGGCTTCCACCCAGTCGGTGTCCACCAGGACCTCGGGACGGGCGTACTCCGCGTTGGTGTCTGTCGCCATGCTCTCCTCCGAGGCGCCCATCGTACCGCGAGGCGCGCCGAAGCTCGTCACCAACGTGACGAACCACGTCGGATCACCGGCCTGGCAGCCGTGTCCGGTGGGTCTTCGAGGCGCCCCCGGGCGAGCGGCGACCTGCTGCTATACTCCGCCAAGTGAGCACCTTCAAGATCGCACCGTCGATCCTCGCGGCCGACTTCACGAGGCTGGGAGCCGCCATCGAGGAAGCCGAGCAAGGCGGCGCCGACATGATCCATGTCGACGTGATGGACGGGCACTTCGTGCCCAACATCACCATGGGGCCGGTCGTCGTGGCGGCAGCGAAGCGCGCCACGACGCTCCCGCTCGACGTGCACCTGATGATCGAGGCGCCGGAGCGGTACGTCGACGCGTTCATCGCCGCTGGCGCGAGCATCGTCACGGTCCACGTCGAGGTCGCGCCGCATCTCCACCGCCTGCTGCAACAGATCCGCGAGGCGGGCGCCCGCGTGGGCCTGGCCTTCAACCCCCTCACGCCCCTCACCGCACTCGAAGGCGCGCTGCCCTACCTCGACCTCGCGTTGGTGATGACCGTGAACCCAGGATTCGGCGGACAGGACTTCATCCCCGCCAGCCTTGGCCGGATCGAAGCGGCGAGGCGCATGCGCGACCGTGTGAACCCGAACTGCCTCATCGAGGTCGACGGTGGCGTCACCGCCAAGACCGCGCCGCAGATCGTCGGTGCGGGGGCGAACGTGTTGGTGGCCGGGAGCGCAGTGTTCGGGGGGCACGCGAGCGTGGCCGACAGCATCGCCGCGATCCGCGCCGCAGACGGCGCGTCGGCCGCAAGACCTCAGGCGGCCTCGCGGTAGCGCCCGAGGGCGCGGAACCGCTGGGCGCGTTGCCTGCGCAGCGCTTCCGTGTCCAGCGGCGTCAACATCGCCAGCTCCTCGGTCAACGCGTCCCTCACGGCCGCGATCGCCGCGTCACGGGCGGCATGCGCGCCGCCGAGCGGCTCGTCGATGACCCGGTCGACCACACCTAGCGCGATCAGGTCACGGGCGGTCAGGCGCAGCGCTTCGGCCGCGCGCTCCGCCTCGCCGGCGTCCCGCCACAAGATGGCGGCGCACGACTCGGGGCTGATCACCGAGTAGATCGCGTTCTCGAGGATGAGCACGCGGTTCGCAACGCCGATCGCCAACGCTCCGCCCGACCCGCCTTCGCCGATCACGACGCTGATCGCCGGAACGCTCAAGCGGCTCATCCGCCGGATGCTCTCGGCGATCACCCAGGCCTGGCCCTGCTCCTCGGCCGCCAGTCCCGGGTACGCCCCCGGCGTGTCGATCAGCGTGACCACGGGCAAGCGGAACCGGTCGGCAAGGTCGAACATGCGCATCGCCTTGCGGTACCCGCTCGGGTGGCTCATGCCGAAGTTGCGGTGGATGTTCTCCTTCGTGTCCCGCCCCTTCTGCTGTGCCAGCACCACCACGCTCTGGTCCGCCAGCCGTGCCAGGCCGGCCACCATGGCGGGGTCGTCACCGAGCGTTCGGTCTCCATGCAGCTCCTGGAAGTCTTCGAACGCCCCCTGCAGGTAGTCCATCCCGGTGGGACGCCCCGGCGCCCGCGCCACCTGGACACGCTGCCAGCGCGTGAGGTTCTCGAAGGTGTCGCGCTTCAGCCGATCGAGGCGCTGCTGCAAGGCGTCGATCTCGCCCTTGAGGTCGATCTCCTGCTCCTGGGCGTAGCTACGCATGTCGCGGATCTTGGCCTCGAGGTCCTCGATGGGCTTCTCAAACGGCAGCGGCATGCGCCACCTCCGGCCGGGCCTCGGGCAGGCCGCCACGCAGCACGCGCAGCAACGCAGCGAGCCGCGCTTTGAGTTCCTTCCTATGCACTACGTCGTCGATCATGCCCTTCTGGAGCAGGAACTCCGAGCGCTGGAAGCCTTCGGGCAGGTCCTGACGGATCGTCTGCTGGATGACGCGGGGGCCGGCGAAGGAGATGAGGGCGCCGGGCTCGGCGAAGATGACGTCTCCGAGGGTCGCGAAACTCGCCGTCACGCCACCGGTGGTCGGATCGGTCAGGACGCTCACGTACGGCAGCCTGCGGCGAGCGAGTTCCTCGAGCGCGACCGTCGTCTTCGCCATCTGCATCAGCGACAACGCGCCTTCTTGCATCCGGGCGCCCCCCGAGGCCGTGACCGCCACCAAGCTGCGGCCTTCTGCGGCGGCCCGCTCGGCCGCCCGGGCGATCTCCTCGCCCACCACCGAGCCCATCGACCCGCCGAGGAAGAAGAAGTCCATGACGACGAGGGCCACCGCTTCGCCGTCGAGGAGCGCTCCGCCCGTGACGACGGCGTCGGGCCGGCCGTGCTTCTGCTGATTGGCTTGCATCCGCTCGACGTACGGCTGGGTGTCGACGAACTCGAGCGGATCTTCCGCTTCGATCCCGCCGGACCAACGTTCGAAGGTGCCGTCATCGGCCAGCAGTGCGATGCGCGCCTCGACGGGCATGCGGCTGTGGTGCCCGCACTCCGGGCAGACGTAGACGTTCGCGACGAGGTCTTTGCGGTAGATCTGCGCCTGGCACCCGGCACACTTGAGCCACAGCCCCGTCGGGGCGTTGTCGTCTTCCTTGCGGGTGGGCCGGTTCCTGCGGAACCAACGTTCAAGCGCCATGAAGCCTCCTAGCGGACGAGGACGCCTCTTCGCGCGGATCGGTTCGGTCGGGCACGCTCCATTCTAGCAACGGCCCCCGCGTTCGCCGCCAGGGGGTCTGCGCCGACGCGCTACGAAGAGAACGGCGTACGCCTCACGCCGGCCGGTCGACGGACGTGCCGTGGGCGGCCGAGTTCTTCCTATCGGCGTCGGGAACCCGCTCCGGCGACACCGCTTCGACGTCCTTGCCGGCGGCGGTTCCCACGCCGGCGCCGTGGTCGCCTTCGACCGCACTCCCGATCGACGCGCCGCTTCGTCCCGCGCCACCGTCCGCTCCTGCTCGGGGCCGGGCCTGCGGCGCCGGCCTCGAGGAATCGTCTCCCTCGTCGGCACCCGTCATCTCGCTCCGGCCCGTGAACCGCGCGCCCTCCTCGATGTCGAGTGACGCCGCGCGAACGTCGCCGACGAGTTCGCCGCCTTTCCAGATCTCGACCTTGCCGCGCGCGTGCACCGCAGCCACGACGCGGCCCAGGATCTTCACTTCGTCGGCGTCGATCCGTTCCCCCTCCACCACGCCCGCTTCGGCGACCTCCAGAACACCGCGAACCCGGACGTTGCCGCGCACGGTGCCGTGAACCCGGACGCGCCCCTCGGCGTCGAGCTCACCCACCACGGTCGTGCCGCGATGCACGTACGTGAACGGCTCGCGGCGCTCGCCGTCGCCCTCGGCCTTCCGGGAACGTCGGAACATGTTGGCCTCCTCGAGAACGTCGCCACGGGAGCGTGACGCGAACGGCGCGAAGTTGGCGCCGCGATGTGGTTGTACCGCAACCGGCGCCCGGACGGAGCGAACCATCGCACGCCCGAACCCGCGTGGTTGAGGGTACCCCCCGTGCGTCGTATCCTACGTGAATGGAAAGCGCTCGCGTCGTCCTGGTCACCAACGTGGGCCAGGGATTCGGTCGCGCCGTCGCCCTCGCCTACGGGCGCGCGGGCTACGACGTGGTGTGCGCCGATCGGGACGTCGAGCTGGCATCGAAGACCGCCGCCGAACTCGAGGAGCTCGGCGGCCAGGCCATCCCCATCCAGGCCGACGTGACGACGCAGATGGACGTGCTGTCCGCCTACCAGAAGGTGCTGGAGATCTTCGGCGCCCTCGGCGGCGTCGTGCATCTCGCGACCGAGGTGAGCACCACGCCGTTCGAGACACTGGCCGAAGGCGAGTTCTTCGAGTTGATGGCCGAGGACGTCCGCTCCACCTTCCTGGTGTTGAAGGCCGCTGCGAGGCTACTCGCGGGCGGCTGGGTGGTGGTCGTCGCGCCACCGGTCGAGGACGCGGTTCAGATGTACGCGGTGCACGGCGCGATGCGCGAGATGATGCGAGGCTTCCGCCGGCGCTACGCCTACCCGCGCGTGAACCTGGTACTGCCCTCACGCGCTCCGGCGGACCCGCGGCATGACCAAGCGCTCGTGCGCGCCGTGCGGTTCCTTGGGTCGCCGGAGTCGGCTGGCGTTTCCGGACAGGTCGTCGATGTCGAGCTCCCGCCGCCGCCCCGCGCTGCCGAGGCGCTGCTGCCGGAGGTCCGCGCCGCGCTCGACCTCAACGTGCGGCAACCCGAAGACGACGCCGAGGACTGGGAGGAGTTCCTCGAGGCCGAGTCCGAGTCGGACGGCGGCGACGACGAAGTGGTGACCCTGAGCGCCGAAGGGGACGACGACGAGGGGCTGTTCGAGGACCACTGGGTCGAGGAGTTCGGCCTGTCGATCGGCGCGCCTGCCCTGCGCCACCTCGTCGCGGACGAGCACGAGCCGCACGCTACCGCCGAGGAGTACGCCGCCGGCCACGACCCCGCGTACGACCTCTACGGCGACCTGAGCCGCCTCGAGGGATACGACGCGGACGAGGAACCGTTCGACGAGGACGCGGACGTCGATGCGTCCGATGGCGACGACGTGGTGTACCCCCTCACGCGCGGTCCGCGAGGAAGCGCATGAGATGCCCGTACTGCTCCGCTGACGACACCCGCGTCATAAACTCCCGCTCGTCCGACGAGGGCGCCGCCATCCGGAGGAGGCGGGAATGCGCCTCCTGCCTTCGGCGCTTCACCACCTACGAGCGCGCGCAGTTCGAGGCGCTGATGGTGCGCAAGCGCTCGGGCAGGCTCGAAGCGTTCGACCCGGACAAGCTGCTCGACAAGCTCCGCATCGCGTGCAACAAGCGCCCCGTCGGTGAGAAGCAGCTGCGCACGTTCGCGTACGCCTTCGAGGACGAGATCCAGGCGCCGGAGATCGCCAGCGAGGAGATCGGCCGTCGTGTGCTTGCGTTCCTGCACGATCTCGACCGCGTGGCGTACATCCGGTTCCTCAGCGTCTACCGGGACTTCGACTCGGTCGACCGCTTCATCGAGGAGATCCAGCAGCTCGACGCCACGGTCGCCGAAAGCAAGCGCGGTTGACGCGCGTCACCAGCGAGGCGCAACCGGGCCCGAACGCCCCACGGTTGCCGGAGCGGTTCGTGGCGCGCATGCGCGGTCTGCTCGGCGACGAAGCCGAACCGTTCCTCGCGGCGTTCGCGTTGCCTGCTCCCACGGGCCTGCGTCTCAACCCGCTGCGTGGCGAACCGAGCCGGCTCGCGCGAGCGCTTCCGTGGGCGCTCGACCCCGTCCCATGGTGCGACACCGGCCGCGTGGTGGTCGAACCACCTGACTCCGACGACGCGGCCAACGAGGCGGTACCACGCCCGAGCCTGCACCCCTACCATCACGCGGGCGTGTACTACCTCCAGGATCCGGCAGCCATGGCGGTGGCGGAGGCGGTCGCGCCGCGCCCCGGCGACCGCGTCCTCGACCTCGCGGCGGCGCCCGGCGGCAAGAGCACGCACCTCGCCGGCATGCTCGCCGGCCGGGGATTGCTGGTCGCGAACGACGTCGAAGCGGGCCGCGTCGAAGCGTTGGTCGGCAACCTCGAACGCCTCGGAGTGACGAACGCGATGGTCACGCGCGAGCGCCCCGAGCGCCTCGCGCGGGCCTGGCCCGGATGGTTCGACCACGTCCTCTTGGACGCGCCATGCTCGGGCGAGGGGATGTTCCGGAAGAACCCAGACGCCGCCCGGCACTGGAGCGAGGCGCACGTGCTCGGATGCGCGCGGCGCCAAGACGAGCTCTTGGACGCCGCAGCGGAGCTGGTGCGACCCGGTGGGACCCTGACCTACGCCACCTGCACGTTCGCCCCCGAGGAGAACGAAGGCGCGGTGGCCAGGTTCCTCGCTCGTCACACGAACTTCGCGTTGACATCCATCGACCTCCCAGGGGGGCAGCCCGGACGCCCCGAGTGGAACGACCCGCCCGACGCGCGCTTGACGCAGACGGTACGGATCTGGGCACATCGGAGCGTCGGGGAGGGCCACTTCGTGGCGCGGCTGCAGCGCGCGTCGGACGACGCCGTTCCACCCACCGCCAGGGTGCGCAGCGAGCGACCTACCGGCGACATGGGAGTCGTGCTCGCGGCGTGGCGCGCCTTCGCCCACGCCGCGCTGACCGAACCTTGGCGCGACGAGCTGCAGCCGAGCGGTCTCCACGGCGGCCGGCTTCTGGCGTACCCGGACGGCCTTCCTCCGCTCGGCGGTGTCCACGTCGTGCGGGCCGGACTTCACCTGGCGACGGTCCGCCCCGGTAGCGGCGCCACCGCCCGCAGAGCCACGGCGTCCCGCGCCGGGGTCCGTCACGATCGCCGCTCGACACGGACCGAGCGACTCGAGACCACCGGCGGCCACCTCGCTTCCGTCGAGCCCGCCCACGCGCTGGCCATGGCCCTTCCGGCAGAGGCCGTGGTCAACCGCCTGTCGTTGGCCGCGCACGACCCTCGGGTCGACGCGTACCTCGCAGGGGACCATCTCGACCTCCAGGCCGACGAGACCGCCGGGTGGTCGAAGGACACGCCCTACGTGCGTGTGGAGGTCGATGGGTTCCCGCTTGGTTGGGGACGCTCGTCCGGGAAGGTCAGCGGCAGCTCGGGGGCCGACCAGGCGTCGGGGCCAGCCACGGTCCGGAGCCTGCTCCCGAAGGGGCTCCGGCGCGTCGGCTGATAAGGCGCGGCGGCGTGAGTGCTACGGCGCGCGTGACGCGTCCATGCGCCGGCCAGCCGCGCTCTTGGCTTCCGGCTCAGAGTGGCCCGGGTTCGAGCCTTAGAACGCCGATGGCGTCGCGCGTCACTTCGCTGCGCTCCATGCGCATCGGGATCATGCGGCCGTCGCTCCAGCGCCGGAGGTAGTCGCGGTAGCGCAGCGACAACGGGTTTCCCGATTGACCCGTACCGTGCACGAACTCCCCCGTACCGCCTGCCGCGAGGTCGTACACGGCGCGGTAGCCCGGCCCCGCGGTCTGGTCGAAGGAAGCCCCTGGCATCGCCGGGTACCCCGCGGCGTCGAGGCTGAAGCCGTCCCCTCCGTTGCCGATGCGGAGGTCGGAGATGAGGCGCAGCGGCGTCCCGGACAGCAGGTCGTGATCGAACACCGCCTGGTGCGCGTCGCCCCACCGCCAACGAGACTCGTCTTCACCGAACCGAGCCGACAGCTCCGTCCAGGCCGCGTCAAGAGCCACGGCTGCCACGTCCTCGCAGCGCTCGGGCGCGGGCGTGGTGGTGTCGTCGCACCAGTCGGGATCGCCCGCGAGAATGGCGCGCGTCAACTGGGGCCTCAGCCCGAAGAACGCGTCGAACGCGTCGCCGAGATCGTCGCGGTAGAGCCCGGCCGCCAGGTGGCGGTACCAGGCGGCGAACGCGAGCGGCGCAGCGTCGTCCTCGTGCATCTCGCCGTCCCAGTCGAGCAAGAGTGCCTGGATCCGCCGCGCCCCTTCGCTCCCGGGCGTGGCGCTCCGAGCCAACACCACGAACTCGCGCGCCATCGGCGAGAACTGGTCGAGTTGTATGCGCACGCTTCCTTCCGGCGTGGCGGCGACTTGGTCGTCGAGCAGCTCGTGGATGCGCTCCGCGCGGTATGGCACGGTCCAGTCGCGCGTGAGGTAGTACGGGTAGGCGTCCGGCACGACGCGCTGGTTCGCGGTCACGATGCGGCCGTCCAGCGGGTCGACCAGGTGCGGCAGGTCGGCGAACGGCACATAGGCGATCCAGTCGCCTTCCCC
The DNA here is from genome assembly GCA_964582795.1 of uncultured bacterium. Taxonomy (GTDB): domain Bacteria; phylum Deinococcota; class Deinococci; order Deinococcales; family Trueperaceae; genus CAZACZ01. Next base: position 34,481 of record CAZOTV010000015.1, on the reverse strand, counting down.
GGTCCAGCCTGGCATCGGCACCGACCCGTTTCCGCTGCGCCGGATCGGGATCAGCCCCGGAGCGTGATACGCGATCACGCCGTCGACGTCGGCGTAGACGATGTTCTGCATGGGCGCGCGGAACGACCGCAGCGCGTCTACGAACGCTTCGTGCGAGCGCGCGGTGTTCATCCCCAGCACCGCCTCGACGGTACGGTCGCCAGGGAACAGCGCGGTCCAGCGCAGCGCCAGGACGACGTCCTCTGCGCCGCCGTCGGCCGTGTCGGCTGACGCCGCACCCTCGAGCTCCACGACGCTAGCGCCTTCGCGCGGCGCGCTCTCCCCGTACTGCGCCGCAGCCCGCGCGGCACCGGCGTGCGCGTCCGAGATGACCGGACCGTGGCGCGTCTCGCGGATCTCAATCTCGACGTCCGCCGCACCTTTGACGCGGATGACCTCGCGCCGTGTCGTGAACGCCGCGCTCCCGCCCGGAGTCAGGTACCGGTCGGGGTCCGTGGGGTCCACCCGCTCCACGAAGAGATCCTGCACGTCCGCGGCCGTGTTGGTGAAGCCCCACGCGTGCCGGTCGGTGCGCCCGAGCAGCACCACCGGCGTGCCGGGAAGCGTGGCTCCGATCACGTCGAGGCCGGGCGCCACCAAGTGCGCGAAGTACCAGAGCGACGGAGCCTGCAGCCCGAGGTGCGGGTCGTTCGCCAGGATCGGCGCGCCACCGAGCGTCTGCGAACCCGCCAGGACCCAGTTGTTGGAGCCGTAGCCGTCCGGCTTCGGGTCACCGGCCAAGTCGGCGAGCGCGGACAGGTCGAGCTGGCGGTAGAGCTCCGCGGCGCGCTCCGGGATGACGACGGTCGCATCGTCATCCGTGCTGGGCCACAGCGTCGTCACCAGAGCCGCGGGATCGACGGGCTCGAGCGCAGCGATGACGGCGGCGCGGGCGAGCTCCGTGTCCCAGTTGTCCCCGAGATCCCAGGCCATCATCTTGGCCCAGGTGAGCACGTCCACCGGTTCGAACGGCTCCGGTTCGAACCCGAGCAGCAGGAACTCGGGTGGGAGGGCGCCGGTCCGGTTCGCGAGGGAGGCGTTCACGCCCGCGACGTACGACTCGATGAGCGCTTGGGTGGCGGGCTGGAGCGCGCTCCACGCCTCCTCCGCTGCGCGGCGGACCCCGAGCGTGCGTAAGAAGCGATCGGTCGAGAGCGTGGTCTCCCCGATCACCTCGGAGAGCCTCCCGGCGCCCACGCGACGCTGGAACTCCAACTGCCAGAGCCGGTCTTGCGCGTGCGCGTAGCCCAACCCGAACACCGCGTCGGCGTAGCTGGCTGCGTACACGTGAAGCACGGCGTCAGCGTCGCGCACCAACTCGATCGGCGCCGACACTCCAGCGACGACCTGCGTGCCGTCGATGCGGGGGAGCGACGAACGCAGGTACGCCACGAGGCCGAGCGCCACGACGGCCACGAACAGCAGCAAGCCCCCGACGAGACGAGCGAATCGAAGCACGGGATCCTCCCAGGGCGCGGCGCGACCAACGGGACCTCGTCAGGCGCACGGCGTAGGACCTTGTCGGGGCGGCGCGTTCCGTCGTGACGCTTGGAGAGACGGTCCGTCCCTTCGCGGTTCCGCGACAGCCTACCTTGCCGGGTACGGAACCGGAACGCCACCTCGCTCATCACCTGCCATGCTCGCGGCGCGGGCCGACGGCCGCGCACCCCGCAGGCGCGCGCCTTCCGGCGGGGTTCACTCGAAGCACCACGCCGACACGCACGCCGATCTCGACCGAAGCCGACACCTCGGGCGGACCATCTCGCTGCCGGCGCCGGGCGCTGTACACGCCGGTGCCCGCCGTGCTAGACTCCGCTTTGGCTTTTCGTTTTTGCCGCCCCGATCAAGCAGGCAAAGCCGAAGGACGTGGTTTTTGTGAAGACGTACTTTCCGGACGTACCCACCAACGACTGGGTGCTCATCGACGCCGCCGGTCAGCGTGTGGGTCGCCTCGCGACGCAGATCGCCTCGGTGTTGAAGGGCAAGCACAAGCCCAGCTACACCCCCAACCAGCCCGGCGGCGATTTCGTCATCGTCATCAACGCCGACAAGGTCGCCTTCACCGGGCGCAAGCTCGACCAGAAGGTCTACACCCGCTACTCCGGCTACCAGGGTGGTCTCAAGGCCACCACGGCCCGCGAGGTGCTGGCCAAGCATCCCGAGCGCGTGCTCGAGCACGCGGTCTGGGGCATGCTGCCGAAGACGCGCATGGGCCGCAAGCTCATCCGCCGCCTCAAGGTCTATGCCGGCGACGCGCATCCACACGAGGCGCAGCAACCGAAGAAGATGGAGTTGGCTTGATGGACCAGTACTACGGAACGGGACGACGCAAGGAAGCGGTGGCGCGGGTGTTCTTGCGCCCTGGTAGCGGCCGCATCTCGGTCAACGGTCGCGAGTTCCAGGAGTACTTCCGCGGCATCCTGGTCGGTGTCGAGGCCCTCGAACCGCTGAAGGCGACGAACACCGCCGGCCGGTACGACGCGGTCATCACCGTCAAGGGCGGCGGACCGAGCGGCCAGGCCGACGCCATCAAGCTCGGCGTCGCCCGCGCGCTGCTCAAGGTCGACCCCAACTTCCGCCCCATCCTGAAGCAGAGCGGGCATCTCTCGCGCGACGCCCGCATCGTGGAACGGAAGAAGTACGGCCTGAAGAAGGCTCGCCGCGCGCCGCAGTACAGCAAGCGCTAAGCGCTGCCTCTGTGCCGTGCACGGACCGTTCGGGCCGTGCAGGTGTAGGCTCCACGGCGAGGCCCTCCCGGCGGGACGGCCTCGCCGCTTCATTGTCGAGCGCGGTCGCGCGAAGGTACGGATCAGGCGCGCGGGCGAGCGCCGGTACACGCCAAAGCGCGCACTCGCGCGCAGGTACGCTCCGAAGCGCGCGGGCGAGCGCCGGTACACGCCAAAGCGCGCACTCGCGCGCAGATACGCTCCGAAGCGCGCGCCCGCGCGCAGATACGCTCCGAAGCGCGCGCCCGCGCGCGGATCGAGGGAAGATCGATGACCGTCATCCAAGCCGCCGTCCTCGGCGTGGTGCAGGGTCTCACCGAGTTCCTACCGGTGTCGAGTTCCGGACACCTGGTATTGGCCCACTACTTCCTCGGTTGGGGAGACTCGCTCGAGTTGTACGTCGACATCGCCACCAACACCGGGACGCTGCTTGCCGTGCTGGCCTTCCTGTGGCGTGACGTCGCGACCGCCGTGAGCGGCTTCGCTCGCGGTCTGGTGTCGGCCGAGGCTCGCTCGGAGTCGGGGTGGCGGTTGGCCCTCCTGGTCCTCGTCGGATCGGTCCCGACGGCCGCCATCGGCCTCGGCTTGAAGGGCGTCTTCGAGCACCTCAACGCGCCCGTGCCCGTCGCGATCGCCTTGGCGTTCACCGGCTTCGTGTTGTGGTTCGCCCCCCGCTCCGGTCCGAAGCACGACGTAGGGCACATCACCTTCCTGGACGCCTTCATCGCGGGCATCGCCCAGGGCCTGGCGGTGGTGCCCGGCGTGTCACGTTCGGGCATCACCATCGCCACGCTCCTGGGCCGCGGCGCCGACAAGGACCTCGCGCCGCGTCTCTCGTTCCTTTTCTACCTGGTGGTCTCGTTCGGCGTGGCGATCATGGGGATCTCCGAGTTGCGCGCTGCCGACATCGGCTGGACGGCACTGCTCGTGATGACCGGCGCCTCGTTCCTGGTAGGGTACGCGGCGCTCTTCGCTCTGTTCGCGCTGCTTCGGCGGGGCCGCTTCCGCGCCTTCTCGCCCTACCTGTGGGCGGTCTCGGCCTTTACCCTGGCGTACGTGGCCTTAGCGGGTTGAACCCTCGGACGCGGCGCGACCGTCACGCCAAGAACCTCGCCGGGGACGCACGGGAACGCGACACGGACCGCGTGCGACCCTAGGCTATGATGCCCCCGTAGGAGGCGCCTGCATGGAAGTCGTCACACGCATCGCCCCGTCGCCGACCGGCGATCCGCACGTCGGCACGGCGTACATCGGGCTGTTCAACCACGTGTTCGCCAAGCAACACGGCGGGCGCTTCATCTTCCGGCTCGAAGACACCGACCGTCAGCGCTACCAGGAGGGCGCCGAAGCGCGGATCCTGGAGATGTTCCAGTGGCTCGGCATCGCTCCCGACGAGGGCCCCACGACGGGTGGGGCGAACGGGCCGTACCGCCAGAGCGAGCGCACCGCCATCTACCGCCAGCACGTCGAGACGTTGCTGGAGCATGGCAAGGCGTACCGCGCGTTCGAGACGTCCGAGGAGCTGGACGCCATGCGCCTCGAACAGAAGCGACTGAACCGGCCGATCGGGTACGACGGCCGCGGCCGGAGCGTTCCGAAGGACGAGCAGGACCGTCGCGCCGCCGCAGGCGAAGCGCACGTGATCCGTTTGATCACGCCAGACGAAGGGGGCACGACGTTCCGCGACCGCCTGCGCGGCGACGTGACCATCCCGAACGAGGAGGTGCGGGACCCGGTGCTCCTCAAGAGCGACGGGTACCCCACGTACCACCTGGCGAACGTCGTGGACGACCACCTCATGGGCGTCACGCACGTGATCCGGGCGGAAGAGTGGATCTCGAGCACCCCGTTGCACGTCCTGCTCTACCAGGCGTTCGGCTGGGACCTGCCCGAGTTCATCCACATGCCCCTCTTGCGCAACCCCGACCGGAGCAAGGTCAGCAAGCGCAAGCTGGATACCTCGGTGGAGTCGTACCGCGCGCAAGGCATCCTGCCGGAGGCGCTGCTGAACTTCCTCGCCACCATGGGCTGGTCGATGCCCGACGGCCGCGAGTTCTTCTCGGTGAAGGAGATGATCGCGAGCTTCGACATCGACCGCGTATCGCTCGGCGGCCCCATCTTCGACCTGAAGAAGCTGCGCTACTTCAACGCGAAGTACCTGCGCGACCTGCTCTCATTGGAAGACGTCGCGCGCCGCGTGGCTCCCCTACTTCGCGCCGCCGGCTACGACTGGGACGATGACGATTACCTCCTCGACGTGGTCGACGTGTTGCGGCCACGAGCGGAGACGCTCGTCGAGCTGGTCGAGCAGTCCGGCTACTTCTTCGTCGAAGACGTGCGCTACGACGACTCGGCCCGCAAGCAGCTCGCCGCGGGCCAGGCGTACTTACAGGACGTGGAGCGCGAACTGTCGATGGTCGAGTTCTTCGACTTCGACGGCGTCGAGGACATGCTCCGCGACTACGTGCAGGACCAGGCCGTTCCCATGGGCAAGGTCCTGATGCCGCTCCGCGCCGCCCTCACCGGAACGACCAACGCCCCTGGCGTCACCGACCTCATCGTCATCCTGGGCAAACGCAAGTCTCTCGACCGCATCGGCAAGGCGCTCACCTTCATCGACGCGGGCCTGCCGGACGACGATCCCCAGCGTCTGCTCGAGGAGGAGAAGGCGCGGAAGGCGGCGGCGGCCGAGGCCTCCAAGCCGCACGTGAAGAGCGTCGGCGCGCCACCCGTGAAGGCGGACGCGAAGGGAGAACCGTCCACGTGAGCTGGTTCGATCGGCTCCGCGACGGCCTGAGTCGCACGCGCAACACCATCGCGGGCGGCGCGTCGTCGTGGGAGATGGACTGGGACGACCTCGAGTTCGCGCTCATCGCCGCCGACGTCGGAGCGAAGCTGGCGGCTCAGGTGGTCGCCGACGCCAGGCAGGAACGGGAGCGCGGCACCTCGTTCCAGGACGCGCTCGAGAAGGCGTTGCTCGATCAGCTCGAGCCCGACCGCATGCGGCAGAAGCTGCGGCGCGTCGGCTTCCAACTCGACGTCGGTCGCAACGTGGTCGAGCCGAGCGGCAAGGTGATCATGGTCGTCGGCGTGAACGGCGTCGGCAAGACCACCACCATCGCCAAGGTCGGCAGCTACTACCGTCGCCACGATCGCAGCGTGATGTTCGCCGCCGGCGACACCTTCCGTGCGGCGGGCAGCGCGCAACTGGCCGTCTGGGGAGAACGGCTCGGCATCCCGACGATCACGGGGCCGGACGGAGGCGATCCCGGCGCGGTGGCGTTCGAGGCAGCGCAGCAGCGTCGGGCGCAAGGCGTCGACGTGCTGTTGGTCGACACGGCGGGGCGCCTCCACACCAAGCACAACCTGATGGAAGAGCTGAAGAAGGTCAAGCGCGTCATCGCGAAGGCCGACGATGGCGAGCCGAAGGACACTTGGCTGGTCCTCGACGCGGTGACGGGCCAGAACGGCCTCGAGCAGGCGCGCCGCTTCCATGACGCCGTGAACCTCACCGGGGTCATCGTCACCAAGCTCGACGGCACCGCCAAGGGCGGCATCCTGCTGCCGATCACGCGCGAGCTCGGTCTCCCCATCAAGTTCATCGGCGTCGGCGAGCAGCAGGACGACCTACAGCCGTACGACGCCGCCGCGTACGTTCGCGCGCTGCTCGACATGCCGGCGCGGGCCGCCTGAACGCCGCGCCGAAGGCCGTGGTCGTCCTCGGGGCCACCGAACGGGAGCTCGGCCCGCTGTTGGAGGCGCTGGAAGGCCATGACCTGCCCGCGCGCCAGGGGTCCATGGACATGCGAGCGCCCGGACACCAGGACGGCCCCCTGGCGTGGCCAACTCATCGGCAAGGGGTCATCGACGGTAGACCGGTAACCGTGGTGCTCACCGGTGTCGGTAAGGCCAACGCCGCGGCGGCGACGGCCCTCGCCATCGAACGTTACGCGCCCCGAACGTTGTTGCTGACGGGGATCGGCGGCGCCTACCCGGGCGCGCCGCTCGGGTTGGGCGACGTCGCGCTCGCCGTAGCGGAGGTCCATCTCGACACCGGCGTCGGCCACGGCGCGACCTGGCAAGGGATGGCTTCCCTGGGCTTCGCGTTGCTTCCCGGCCCGCCGCCACGCTACAACCGCATGGACCTCGACGCGGCGTCGGCGCGGGAACTGGCGAGCCGACTCGGCGTTCATGCCTTGGTGTTCGGCACGGCGGAGTCCGTGACCGCCGATGCGGCCACCGCCATGGAGTTGCGGCGAAGGCATGACGTCGCCATCGAGTCGATGGAGGGCGCGGCCGTCGCCCAGGTCGCGCTCGCGATGGGGGTCGACGTCGTCGAGATCCGCGGCGTGAGCAACGTCGTGGGCGAGCGCGACCGCAGTCGCTGGGACATAGCTGGCGCGATCCGGGCGTCGTGCGCCGTGGCGCGGGCAGCCCTCCCCTTCCTGCCATGACGGCACGCACCGACATCCTCTCTCGTCGCGGCTTCGCGATCACGCACCGCCGGGCACCGCAGGACGAGCATGCGAACCCGTCGCCCCGGCCACGCCACCACCTCGTTTCCCCGGAGGACACATGAACCTACTCTCCGCCATCCCCGTCTGGCTCTACTTCGTGGTGCTCGCTCTGACGTTCATGGGAGCGCACGTCTTGGCGTACCGTCCCCACGTCAGCGCAGCCCGCACCAGCATGGCGACGGCAGGACGCGTCGGCGCGTCGCTCCTGCTGCTGGTCGCCTTGATCGTGGTGGACCCGGAAGCACCCGGCAGCATCCTGCTGGCGATCGTGTTCGCCGTCGCCGGTGGCATCGTGAGCGGGCGCTCGACGCCGCCGCCGGAAGCTCGGCAGAGTGCAGCCCGGCGCAAGGAGGGCGGGGGCGGAGGGACCGGCGGAGGGACCGGC
>CAZOTV010000015.1:0-26714 GCA_964582795.1 uncultured bacterium | reverse complement strand
GGCGGAGGGACCGGCGGAGGGACCGGCAGCTGAACGGCGGCAGGACCGGCAGAGTGACCGGCCGCTGAACGGCGGCAGGACCGGCGGAGGGACCGGCGGCCGAACGGCGGCCGAACGGCGGCAGGACCGGCGTCTGAACGTCGGGAACGTATACTCACGGGCATGGGACTCGTGACGGGGCTCGACATCCTCCGCGCCGCCCGCGATGGCGGCTACGGCGTGGGAGCGTTCAACACCAACGACATGGAGATCACGCAGGCCATCGTGGAGGCGGCCGAAGAGACCCGCAGTCCGGTCATCGTCTCGTTGTCCGAGGGTGCGCTCAAGTTCGGCGGACCGACGCTCGTCGAGATCGTGCGCTTCCTGGCCCAAGGCGCCAGCGTGCCGGTGGCGATCCACCTCGACCACGGCTCGAGCTACGCGTCATGCGTGCGCGCGCTTCGCCTCGGTTTCACCTCGGTGATGATCGACATGTCTCACGAGGACGAAGCGACCAACGTCCGCGAGACCCGCCGCGTGGTGGAGGCCGCGCACGCCGTCGGTGTCACCGTGGAGGCCGAGATCGGTCGCCTCGGAGGCATCGAGGAGCATGTCGTGGTGAGCGCCGAGGAAGCGACCCTGACGAAGCCGGAGGAGGCGGAGCGGTTCATGGCCGACAGCGGCGCCGACTACCTTGCCGTGGCCATCGGCACGTCGCACGGCGCTTACAAGGGCAAGGGACGCCCGTTCATCGATCACGACCGCATTCGCGCCATCGCCGCGCGCATCCCGCACCCTCTGGTGATGCACGGCGCTTCGGGCGTTCCGGCCGACCTGGTGGAGCGCTTGCGCGCCGCCGGAGGCGAGATGGGGGACGCGTCCGGCATCCACGAGGACGACGTGCGCCAGGCCGTGGGTGAAGGCATCGCCAAGATCAACACCGACACCGACCTGCGCCTGGCGTTCACGACGCGCGTCAGGGAGGTGCTGCGGCAGCAACCGAAGGAGTTCGATCCACGCAAGATCTTGGGTCCGGCCCGCGACGAGATGCGCCAGGTCGTGATCGAGCGCATGCGCGTGTTCGGCTCCGCCGGTCGGGCCTGAGGCACGGACGGGAACTGCGGCCTCGGCCTGGTTCAGGCGACCACCACGGCCCGGTCACGGGAGAGTACCGCGCCGGCCAGCAGCGCTGCCGGCACGAGCATCGTGAACGCCATCGCCATCGTCGGCGCCAAGCCGACGACTTCCTGAAGCGCCCCGACGCCGAGGTAAAGCACGCCCGCCGTGCCCCATGTGAACCCCATCAACATGCCGGACGCCGCGCCCATGCTGCCCGGCGCCAGGTCTTGAGCACTGACGATCAACAGCGGCACCGCCGCGTTGGCCAGTACGCCCCCGAGCGCGACCACGACGAAGAACGGTAGCGTGCCTGGCGTCACCACGAACACCGCGAGCATGGCAGGGGCTGCCAGCAACATGGCGCCCGTCGTCAGCCACCTGCGGGAGTAGCGGGTCGCGAGCGCGCCTGCGCCCAAGCCACCGACGCCGGCCCCCACCGCGAACACGGCCAACGTGGTCGCGATGATCGCCGCGTCGGGGGCGACGCCGTGCGTTTGGACGAGCCATAGCGGTACGGCGTTGTTGAACGTCACGAACGAGAGGCTGCGGAGGATCCCTGCCAGGCTCAAGAGCCCGATGGGGCTCCAGACGAGCCGCGCGTCGAGGAACGCGATGCGCCGGAACGGTCCGCTTGCCCTCACGCGCGGCAGCGCCGCTGCCAACGCGAGCCCGAGCACGATCCCCGGGACCATCAGCAAAGGGGACGCCTCGAGACCGAAGCGCCGGACAACGGTCAAGATCACCACCGGCCCGACGGCCAGACCGACGGTGCCGGCAGAGCTGAACGCCGCCACGGCGAGTTCCTTCAGGCTCCCGCCGTGCAGTCGCATCAGCGCGGTGCCCGCCGGGTGGAACGCCGCCGAGCCCAGTCCTCCCAACAACAGGAACACGATCAGCACCGCCGCCGACGGCGCGACGCCCATCAGGCTGAGCACGATCGAGCTCGTCAGGATCCCGAGGACGGCCATGGTCCGTCGGCCGACACGGTCGGCCACGCTTCCAAGCAGGGGTTGGAGCACCGCCGAACTGAACGACAGCGTCGCCACGAACAACGCCAGGGTCGACTCGCCCACGGCGAAGCGTGCCTGCAACGTGGGCAGCAATGCGGCCAGCATGCCGCTGAACGCGTCATTGGTGGCATGGACCAGGATCAGCAGCACCGGCACGGCTGCGCCTGCGGCAACGGTGGCGCGCTCCGCCTCTCGTCCGGTGCCGGCGGCGCGAGGCGTGTGTGGCCGGGCAGGCGCTTCCATCCGGAACAGTCTATCCCCGTCGCGAAGCTCCCGACGCGCCCGCGTCGTCTCGCGCCGGCGTGACGTACACGGTGCGGTGCTGGCTGAAGTGCACGGCGCCAGGGGAACCACCCTTGACCTTCCACACGTGCTTCCGCTGCGTGACATCGACCGGGACGCCGTCTTCGTCACGCGCCTCGGAGAAGCCCGCTGCCAGGCGCGCCGCGAACAACACGGTGTCGAACGGTACCTCGCGCCCTTCGCTGCGCACGATCACGTGTGCCCCGCGGAACCCCTGGGCGTGAAGCCAGAGGTCGCGGGAGCGCGCCACTCGGAACGTGACGATGTCGTTCTCGCGAGCGTTGCGCCCCACGACCACCTCGAACCCGCGCGGGTCGCGGAAGCGCACCCCGGGAACGGCCGGCGCAGCGCGCTTGTCGTTGCGCTCGCGTTCGATCCGTTCGGCCTGGCGCCTGAGCTCGTCTTCGGGAAGCGCGTCGATGCCGGAACGCCGCCGCTCGGCGTCCTGCACCGCCTGCTCGAGTCCAGGTCGCTGACTCAGGGCGCGCTTCGCCCTGGCCTCGCGCCGCTTCGCGCGGTCGTAGCGGGCGCGGGCGTTCGCGGGCGCGTCGAGGCGAGGATCGAGTCGTAGGTCGCGCGGTGTGCCGTCGAAGTCCGTGAGCGTGACCGACGACGCGCCCGGCTGTACGGTGTGCGCGTACGCCAGGAGCAGATCGGCCTCCCGTCGTAGATCGGCGGCGTCGGCCGCTGCCGCGACGGCGTGGTCGGCGTCATCGCGCCGCTTGCGGGCAACGGCGAGTTCACGTTCGGCGTCACCGCGCACGACCGCGCGCCAGCGCGCCAGTCGCTCCTCGTCACGCACCTCGCCGACGTCGACCAAGACGTCGGCCGCCTCCAAGTACGCCGACGGGGCGTCGACCATGCGCCGGATCTCGCGTACCAGCCTCTGCGGGGTGGTCTGCTCACCCGGTTCGCGCGCGACCGCCGCGACGAGCGCGGCGGTCAACTGCGGTCCGATGCCGTCGACCAGCTTCCGGACGTCCTTCGGGCTCGCGCCCGCCAACGCTTCGACGAGGGTGGCGTCATCGACGACGCGAGGGTCGATCTTGCGGTACGGAGGCGGCGGCCGGTACGGGAGACCTGCCCGCAGCTCGCGGTAGCGGTTGCGATCCGAAAGGACCTGCCGTTCGACACCCAGGATCCGGCCCTCGAGGTCGACCAGGATCAGGTTCGCGTTCCTGCCCGTGAGTTCCACCACGAGCTCGACGGCGGGGCGGGGGACGAACCCTTCACCGGGCCCGAAGGTAAGCTTCGCCACGCGGTCGAGACCCGCTTGCTCCGTCGCGACAAGCGGCCCCTCCACCGATGCGGCGAGCTGCGCCTGGAACGGCGTTCGCGGCCGTGACGCCTCCGGCGCGCCGGGCTTGAGCCCCATGCGCGGGTTCGGCGGGCGGCTGACGATCCACAGCGACACGTCGCCCGCGAGCGGCAGCACCGCGGTGCGGTCGTCGGGGAACCGCCAAGCCAGCCGCTCGGCGGGTAGGCGCGGCGCCAGGGTTCGCAACACCTCCGCGATGAGGAGGCCTTCCACGGGAGGGTCTCGTCCTTTCTCTCGGGCAGCGGTCTAGTTCAGGAGCCGATCGAAGCCACCGAGCCTCGCTTTGGCTTCGTCGGCGATCTGCGTCAACGGCAGGTGCCACTCGCTGGCGGGGTCGGTGTGCTCGAGGGCGGCGCGGGCGTGAAGCAGGACCTGGTCGGCGTGCTCGTCCCCCATCTGAGCGTACACGTCGGCCAGCATCTGGTGCGCGCTGACCCAGAAGGGGTCGCCGGCCGAGCTGGCGCTCACGGCCTGTTCGAACCAGCTCGCGGCTTCCTCGAGGCGGTAGTACTCGTAGGCGATGTTGCCGAGGGTGATGCAGGCTGGCGCCGTCGCTCCGAGCTCGAGCGCCTGCTCGGCCAGCGTCTGCGCCGACTCGAACTCGCCGCGCCGGAACCGGACGTCGGCCAGGTCCGCCAGGGCCTCGGCCCGGTGCGAGTACGACGGGTCGCTGACGACCTCTGCCAGGAGCTCTTCGGCATCGGTGAGACGGTCACTCTCGGTCAGCGCGAACGCCGCCTCGTGTTGCGTGAACGCGCGGTGCTCGGCCGGCGCGACCTCCAACGCTTGGCGGAACGCCTCGGCCGCTTCGTCCTGCCGGCCGAGAGCGCTGAGCGCCTGACCGGTCGCGAACGCCACGCTGTACGACGGTTCGCCAGCGTCGTCGTCGAGCGAGGCGGCTTCGCGCAGGAGCTCCAGCGCGAGGTTCGGGTTGTCAAGCTCGAGGTGGGCGCGCCCCAACAGGTAGCGCTGGACGGCGCGCTCGTCGTCGGACAGCAGGTCGTCATCGATGCCGGAGAGCACCGTCAATGCTTCTTCCGTGCGCTGCAGTTCGATCAGGGCGCCGGCGAGGCTGAGCCGTTCTGCGCCGCTCTCGGGCGGCGGCGCGGCGTCGACGGCGCGCTCGAACGCCTCGGCGGCGTTCTCCCACTCGCCCATCGCCTCGTGACACTGGCCGAGCAGCGACCAGCGACGCCACCGCAGGTACGCCGGCAGCTCGTCCTCGGCGACGGCGGCCAGCGCCTTGCCCGAGCTCCGCGACGCCCCCACGGCGAACAACGCGGAGGCGGCGTGGTACGAAGCGACAGGGTCGCCCTCGCCGATGACCTCCCGCACGCCGCGTTTCACGTCGCCCACCGAGGCGCCGCGCAGGGCCGAGAACTCCCAGTAGAGGGCGCGATAGAGCGGGTGGGACACGAGGTTCGGGTCGGCAGACACGGCGCTCCGCAGCGCCGGTTGGCCGTTGTCGATGCCGTCTTCTCCGTAGAGCGCGTACAACGCCGCCAGATGCAGCCAGTACGGCCCTTGCTGGCCACGGCCGGCGCCACGCCGAACCGCGTTCTCCAGCATGGCGAACGCGACGTCGTACTGGCCCTGCGCCAGCGCCTCGTGCGCCGTCTCCAGGTCGACGCTACGGGAGCGACGGAACATCATGCGTCACGCTACCACGACATGTCGTGTAGGACGCGGTATGTACCACATTCACCGGGCCGTCCACGGCTCCCGCCGAGCCGTGGCGCGGTCGGGGCGCGTCCGAACGCTGCGGCGCGCGCCATGGCTCGTCAGAGCGTATCGGCCGCGATCGTCCCGGTGCCGGGTTCGACCGCAGGCACGGCGCGGTGGAACGACTCGACCGTCAGCCGGTGCGGGAAGTGGTGCATGAAGGTCACGACCGACAGCGCTTGCGTGCGATGACAGCCGATGGCGCGGAGTTTCGTCTCGAGGAAGCGTCCCGCCGGCACCAGATGCGTCGGCGCGAGGTGGCGCGCCCGCATCTCCTCGGCGGCCAGGAACCCGTCACGCTGCGGCCCTGCGAACGGCTGGTCCGACGCGAAGTAGTAGAGGCGTTCGGGCTGATGGAGCGACTCGGCCAACGCCTGCAGCACCGCCTCGTTCGTCGTGACGTGGTCCGGGTGTCCGTTGGAACCGTTCGGCGGGAAGGTCAGCACCACGCGCGGCCGGGTCCGTTCGATCGACGCCAACACGTCGGCCACCAAGCGACCGCGCGGCACCCCTGCCAGCCCAGGACCGGGCTCCATGCCACGGTCGGCGTCGGGAACGTAGTCGGGATGGTCGAGGATGGTGACGTCGCGCACCCCGAGCGTGGCGAGCGACGCGCGCAACTCCTGCTCTCGTACGACGGGCAGTTCGTCGCGGGTACACAAGCCGAGCGAGCGCCCCGCTCTCCCCCGCGTCAAGGTCAGCGTGGCGGCGCCGCGTCCCGCTGCCGCCTCGCGTGCAAGCAGGGCGCCGCTCCCGAAGGCCTCGTCGTCGGGATGCGGAACGATCAGCAAGACCTCGGTCATGCCGACAAGCGTACCAACGCCACGGGCACTTGCCTTCGCGATCCAACGAGCGCATGATCGTACGGGCGCGACCGACCCGCGGGCCGGCCGACGCGATCTGCGAAGGGGGCGCCACCGGTGCTCGAGACCCCATCATCCTCAGGCGGGCTGCGTACTGCCGTCCGCAAGTTCCTTCCTGGTCCTCACGACTACGCGCCGCGCCACTGGCGCGTCGACCTACTCGCCGGCGTGACGGTGGCGTTCGTCGCGTTACCGCTCGCGCTCGGCTTCGGCGTGACGTCGGGCGCCGGCGCCACGGCCGGGATCGTCACCGCCATCGTGGCCGGCGTGGTCGCGGCCGTCTTCGGCGGTTCGAACTTCCAGGTCACGGGCCCCACCGGCGCGATGACGGCGGTACTGCTGCCGATCGTGGCGGACTACGGCGTGGGCGCGCTGCCGGTGCTGGGCATCGGCGCCGGCCTGATCCTCATCGTCCTCGGCCTCGCGCGCGTGGGGCGCTACGTGCGCTTCATCCCGTGGCCGGTCGTGACCGGTTTCACCAACGGCATCGCGGTCATCATCTTCTTGCAGCAGCTGCCGAACGTGCTCGGAACGGCCACGCCGCATGGCGAGAGCATCGTGGTGCTCGCCGTGGCGACGGTTCGTGCGTGGGCGGCGGCGCCCATCTTCACGCCTGCCCTCTTGGCGCTCCTGACGGTGGCGGTGATGGTGGCATGGAGCCGCGTGCGCGCGCTCGGAGTGGTTCCTGCCAGCATGGCCGCCTTGCTGATCGCCACGCTGGTGTCGCTCCTGCCGCCGTTCGCCGAGGTCGCCCGCATCGGGGAGATCCCGCGCAGCCTCCCCTTGCCGCAGCTGCCCTCGCTGACCCTCGCGGGCGCGTGGGTGGACCTCGCCCGCGCCGCGTTCGCCATCGCGGTCTTGGCGGCGCTCGAGAGCCTTCTCTGCGCGGTCGTGGCCGACGGCATGACCATCGGCGAGAAGCACGACCCCGACCGGGAGTTGGTCGGGCAGGGACTCGGGAACGTCGCGGCAGCGCTGTTCGGCGGCCTGCCTGCCACCGCGGCGCTCGCGCGGACCGCCGTGAACGTGCGCTCCGGCGCCCGCACGCGGTTGGCGTCCATCGTGCACGGCCTGACGCTCTTGGTCATCATCCTCTTCCTCGCGCCGCTGGCGGCGCGCGTTCCTCTGGCCGTGCTGGGCGGCATCCTCATGGTGGTCGCGGTGCGCATGGTCGAGCGCCAGGCGGCGGCGCTGATCATGCGGAGCACCAAGTCGGACGCCTTCGTCCTGCTTCTGACGACGGTGATCACCATCTTCTTCGACCTGATCCTGGCCATCGAGGTCGGGTTGGTGGCGGCCGCCGTGCTGTTCATCGTGCGGATGAGCTCGATGTTCACCGTCGACCCGATCACGCTCGCAGGTGAGGAAGGCGCTCACGAGACCGAAGCGGAGCGGGCGGCGGAGCGAGCCCTGCTGAAGAAGCACGTCGTGGCGTACCGCGTCGACGGTCCGATCTTCTTCGGCGCCGCGGAGCGGTTCATCGACCAGCTCCTCAAGGTCGACGCCTCGATCCGAGTGCTGATCTTGCGCCTGCGACGGGTTCCCGTCATGGACGCCACCGGCGTGACGGCCTTGGAGTCGCTCCACGATCGGCTGCGCAGGCGCGGCGTGCGGATGATGATCTCGGGCTTGCAGCCTCAGCCGCGCTCGTTGCTCGAGCGCACCGGGGTCTGGGACGACCTGATGGCACAGGGCGTGCAGGAGTTCGGCACCACCGAGGAGGCAATCGCCGCCGCGGCGCACGAGGTCGCGTCCCGGGACGCCACCGCGGCGTGACGCGGGGCCGAAGCGATCGGCCTGTCAGTCCCCTTGACATGCCCGGGCCATACACGAAGGGGCGAGCCGATCGGCTCGCCCCATCTGCGTTGCGCGTCTTCCGCGGCGTGACGCGCCGATGGCCGACCGTTCCGACTGCGGCCCACGGCGCGCCGCCGAGACTCAGTTCGCCACCGCCTGAGGTTCCACGGTCACGAACCGGAACGTGGCTCCATCACCCGCGCCCGGTTCGACGCGCACGACGTCCCCGTCCTGCACCTCACCGGCGATGATCTTGCGCGCAAGCGGCGTCTCCAGGTGCTCGCGCACGGCGCGTTTCAGGGGGCGGGCGCCGAACACCGGGTCGAAGCCGATGCGCGCGAGCTGCTCGAGCGCCGGATCGCTGACCTCGAGATGGATGCGGCGCTCGTCCAGCCGCCGTTGCAGGCCCGCGATCTGGATGCGCGCGATGCTGGCCACCTGCTCGCGCTCGAGAGCGTGGAACACGATCACGTCATCGACGCGGTTGAGGAACTCGGGCCGGAAGTGGTGCTGCAGTTGGCCGAACACGGTGGCCTTCAGTTCGTCGTAGCCGGCGCCCGCCCGGCTCGCTTCCAGGATCTGTGGGCTGCCGATGTTGCTGGTCATGATCACCACGGTGTTGCGGAAGTCGACCGTGCGGCCGTGGGCGTCGGTCAGGCGGCCATCGTCGAGCAGCTGCAGGAGCGTGTTGAACACGTCGGGGTGCGCCTTCTCGATCTCGTCGAACAGCAGCACGCTGTACGGTTGGCGGCGTACGGCCTCGGTGAGCTGACCGCCTTCCTCGTAGCCGACGTACCCGGGAGGCGCTCCGATGAGCTTGGCGACGTTGTGGCGCTCCATGTACTCCGACATGTCGAGGCGGATCATCTTCTCCTCGCTGTCGAAGAGCTGCTGCGCCAGGGCCTTCGCCGTCTCCGTCTTCCCTACCCCGGTCGGCCCCAAGAAGATGAACGAGCCGATGGGTCGGTTGGGGTCCGACAGTCCTGCGCGGGAACGCCGGATGGCGTCGGCGACCGCGGTGATGGCTTCGTCCTGCCCCACGACGCGCCGGTGCAGCTCGTCCTCGAGATGGAGCAGCTTCTCGCGCTCCCCTTCCAGCAGCCGCGCGACGGGGATCTTGGTGGCGCGCGCGACCACCTGGGCGACTTCCTCCTCCCCCACCTCGAGCCGCACGTAGCGCGCGTTCTCCAAACGCCCTGCCAGGCGCTTCACCTCGGCCTCCAGCTTCGGGAGTTCGCCGTAGCGGAGCTTGGCAGCGGTCTCGAGGTCGTAGTCGCGCTCGGCCGACTCGATCTGGGTGCGGACCTTGTCGAGCTGCTCCTGGTCCGAACGCCACTCTTCGAGCACGGCGCGTTCGGCTTCCCAGTCGGCTTGCGCCTGGCCGATCTGGTCGGCGACGGCCTTGAGCTCCTCCTCCAGCCGCAGGAGCCGCGCGGCGGACTCCGGATCGTCCTCGCGGCGAAGCGCCTCGTGCTCGATCTCGAGTTGCAGCTTGCGCCGCCTGAGCGTGTCGATCTCCTCGGGCAGGCTGTCGAGTTGCACCCGGATGCGGCTGGCGGCCTCGTCGATGAGGTCGATGGCCGAGTCGGGCAGCCGCCGGTCGGCGACGTAGCGGTGCGCCATGGTGGCGGCCGCGATGATGGCGGGATCGGTGATGCCGACGCCGTGGTGCACCTCGTACTTCTCCTTGAGGCCACGCAGGATCGACACCGTCTCCTCGAGCGTCGGCTCGTCGACGACGATGGGCTGGAAGCGGCGCTCGAGCGCCGCGTCCTTCTCGATGGTGCGGTACTCGCTCAGGGTGGTGGCGCCGATCATCCGCAGCTCGCCGCGCGCCAGCGGCGGCTTGAGCATGTTGCCGGCGTCGACTGCACCCTCGGCCTTGCCTGCGCCGACGATGGTGTGAAGCTCGTCGATGAAGAGCACGATGCTGCCGTCGGACTTGGTCGTCTCCTGGATGACGGCCTTGAGCCGCTCCTCGAACTCGCCGCGGTACTTCGCGCCCGCCAGCAGGCTCCCCATGTCGAGCTGCACGATGCGCTTGCCCTGGAGGCCCTCGGGCACGTCCTTGTTGACGATCCGCTGGGCCAGCCCTTCGGCGATGGCGGTCTTGCCCACGCCCGGCTCGCCGATCAACACGGGGTTGTTCTTGGTGCGCCGAAGCAGGATCTGGATGGCGCGGCGGATCTCCTCGTCTCGCCCGATGACGGGGTCGAGCTTGCCGTCACGCGCGCGCTGGGTGAGGTCGATGCCGTACTTCTCGAGCGCCTCGAAGGTGCTTTCGGCCGCGCGGCTGTCGACGCTCCTGCCGCCGCGGATGGCCTTGGCGGCCTCGGCCAACGACTCGGCGTCCGGCAGCGCGCTCAGCTCGCTGCCCGCGGCCTGCCGCAACGCCACCAGCAAGGTGTCGGCCGCCACGAAGGCATCGTTCCACTCCTTGGCGAGGCTCTCGGCGCGCTCGAACATCCGTCCGAGCTCCGGGCTCATGTACTGACCAGCGGGCTGACCTGTGTCTCCGGTGACCTTGGGGAGGCGGTTCAGCGCGGTGTCGATGGCGGTCCGGGCTTGCGCGACGTCGCCGCCGGCACGCTCGACCACCCGAGCCGGCGGTCCGGCCGGGTCGGCCAGCAGCGACGCCGCTAGGTGCAGCGGACCGACCTGCTGGTGGTGCCGTGTGCCGGCGATCTGCTGCGCGCTGGCGACGAGCTGCAGCGCGGCCTCGGTAAAACGTTCGGGATCCATGCCGTCGATGATAGGAACTTGAGTGTTGTCATGTCAAGTTTCCTGCCATCGTCGTGGTTCGCGCTCGCCCAGCCCGAGGGCGACGCGCGCTGCCGAACGGATGGGCGCGCCCGGAAGCACCGGCGCCCAGACGGACCTGCCCCCGTAGCGAAGCGAGCATCCCGCCGACCAAGGCGGCGCAGAACGAAGACGCGCCCGGTCGACCGAACCCGGGCGCGTCTCGCGATGGAGGTGGTCCTGCCGTCTACTCGGCAGCCCCCTTGAACTCCGACACGAGCGTGCCCAAAGACGCCTTCGCGTCCCCGAACAGCATGCGTGTGTTCGGCTTGAAGAACAGCGGGTTCTCGACCCCGGAGAAGCCGGGGTTCATCGAGCGCTTGAGCACGAAGCAGGTGCGCGCCTGGTCGACGTTGATGATCGGCATCCCGTACAACGGGCTGCTCTTGTCCTCGCGCGCGGCCGGGTTCACGACGTCGTTGGCGCCGATGACCACGGCCACGTCGATCATCTCCATGGTCGGGTTGACGTCCTCGGGCTCGACCAGTTGCTCGTACGGAACGTTCGCCTCGGCCAGCAGCACGTTCATGTGGCCCGGCATGCGGCCGGCGACGGGGTGGATGGCGTAGCGCACCTCGGCGCCGTTCTTCTCCAGCAGGTCGGCGAGTTCCTTGACGACGTGCTGCGCCTGCGCCACGGCCATGCCGTAACCCGGCACGAACACCACGCTGCCGGCGGCCTCCAGGATGAAGTACGCGTCCTCCGCGGTGATCGGCTTGACCTCGCCTTCGACCGCAGTGGCCGAGGTCTGCGTCACCGAACCGAAGCCGCTGAAGAGCACGTTGGCCAGCGAGCGGTTCATCGCCTTGCACATGATCTGCGTCAGGATGAGCCCCGACGCTCCGACCAGCGACCCGGCCACGATCAGCACGTTGTTGCCGATCACGAAGCCGGCGGCGCTGGCGGCGATGCCCGAGAAGCTGTTCAGAAGCGAGATCACGATCGGCATGTCGGCGCCACCGATGGGGATCACGAAGAGCACGCCGAACACGAGGGAGAGCGCGATCACGATGAGCAGGAAGGTGTACGCGGTAGCAGGGTTGATGACGAACAAAGCGCCCAAGATGACCAGCGCAGCGACGATGAGGCCGTTGACGATCTGTTGGCCGCCGTACAGGATGGGCTTCCCGGTGACCTTCTCGGACAGCTTGGCCCAAGCGACCACGGAACCGGTGAACGCCACCGCGCCGATGAGGATGGCGAGCACGATGGCGATGGCGGTGATCGGGTCGGGATCGCGATGACCGACGTACTCGGCCCAACCGACCAGCATCGAAGCGAGTCCGCCGGAGCCGTTGAACAGCGCCACCATCTCCGGCATCTGCGTCATCTTCACGGTGCGCGCGGCGAACGCGCCGATGCCGGTGCCGACCACCAGGCCGACCAGGATCCAGACGTAATCGAGGCCGCCAAGCAAGAGCGTGGCGATGACGGCGATGAGCATGCCCAGGGCAGAGACCATGTTGCCTCGCCGGGCGGAGGTCGCGCG
This sequence comes from uncultured bacterium, assembly GCA_964582795.1. GTDB lineage: Bacteria > Deinococcota > Deinococci > Deinococcales > Trueperaceae > CAZACZ01. Next base: position 14,315 of record CAZOTV010000015.1, on the reverse strand, counting down.
GCCGAGCATCTTCAGGCCGTAGATGAAGAGGATGGCGGAGGCGATGTAGGCGAGGTCGATGACGACGTTCATGCGCGCCTACTCCTTCTTCTCGCCGGCGCGGAACATGGCGAGCATGCGGTCGGTGACGAGGTAGCCGCCGATGACGTTGATGGTGGCGAAGACCACCGCCAGCGTCGCGAGGGTGGTGCCCATCGGCCCCTCGATGGCCGTGGCGGCGAGCGCCCCGACGATGGAGATGCCGGAGATGGCGTTCGAACCGGACATGAGCGGCGTGTGCAGTTGCGACGGCACCTTCGTGATCAGCTCGAGGCCGAGGAAGATGGCCAACACGAAGATGAACAGAAGTAGCAGCATCGTCATCGCGTGCCCTCCAGCAGGTTCCGGATCCGTTCGTCGCGCACCGCACCTTGCGACGTCAGCAGGCAGGCGCCCACGACCTCGTCGGCGGGGTCCAGCTTCATGGTCTTGGCTTCCTTGTCCCAGGCGTGCTCGATGAGCAGGTAGAGGTTGTTGCCGTACACCTGGCTGGCGTCGCGCGCGACCTCGGCCGGCATGTTCGCCAGCCCCACGATCTTCACACCGTTGTCGGTGACGACTTCCTGATCGGCGACCGTGCCCTCGACGTTGCCGCCGGTCGATGCCGCCAGGTCGACGATGACGCTTCCCGGCCGCATGCCGGCGACCATCGCTGCCGAGATGATGCGCGGCGCGTTGCGGCCGAAGACCTGGGCGGTGGTGATCACCACGTCGGCGCCGGCGCACACCTTCGCCATCTGCTGCCGCTGCATCTCCAGCTGCTCCGGCGTGAGCTCCTTGGCGTACCCCTGCTCCGTCTGGCCGGTCTCACCGACGTCGATCTCGACGAAGCGCGCCCCCAACGACTGCACCTGCTCCTTGACGACCGGGCGCGTGTCGTATGCCTCGACCCTGGCGCCCAAGCGCTTGGCGGTGGCGATGGCCTGCAACCCGGCCACCCCGGCGCCCACCACGAAGACGCGCGCCGGTGGGATGGTGCCCGCCGGCGTGCTCATCATCGGGAACGACTTGTCGATGCGTTCCGCCGCGACGATCACCGCCGCGTACCCCGCCAGACTCGCTTGGCTCGAGAGCGCGTCCATCTTCTGCGCGTAGGTGGTGCGTGGGATGAGCTCCATGCACAAGCCTTCCACCTTGTGCTCCGCCATGGTCTTGACCAGGCCGAGGTTGCGGAACGGATCGAGGAAGCCGGCGCTCGCGGCGCCTGGACGGAGACCCTTCACCGTCTCCTCGTCGGGGGGCTGCACCGTGAGCAACAGGTCGGCGGACGTGAGCAGCGCCGCACGGTCCGCCTCGAACGACGCGCCTGCCTTGGCGTACTGTTCGTCCGAGAGGTGGAGTGGGGCACCGAAGCCCGGTTCCAGCGTGACGGTGGCGCCCAGCCTGACGAGTTTCTCGACGGCCTGGGGAGTGAGCGGAACGCGCCGCTCACCACGGACGGATTCCCGAATCGCGACGATGTTCATGCTGGGGGCATGATGACACACCCCCGGGTGCCCGACGCCGGACATCCGTCCCCCGCGAACCGAGAACGCCACGTCCCTGACGCCGGCTTCCGCCGTGTCGCGAGCCGTGCGACGGTCCACCCGCGGCGCGGTTCCGCCGACGCCCGGTCGCCCGCCGCCGCTATACTGGGCCGCCATGAGGCATATCGGCGTGCTCACCAGCGGCGGCGACGCACCGGGGATGAACGCGGGCATCCGCGCCGTCGTCCGGACCGCGATCCACGACCGCCTACGCGTGTCCGGCATCTACCGCGGCTACCAGGGCCTGATCGACGACGACATCGTGGAGGTGGGGCCGCGCAGCGTCGCCAACATCATCCAGCGAGGTGGCACCATCCTGCGCACGGCTCGATGCGACGCCTTCCTCGAGCCCGAAGGCAGGGCGCACGCAGCCGAGACCTTGCGCAAGCGCGGCATCGACGGGTTGGTGGTCATCGGCGGTGACGGCAGCTTCCGCGGCGCGCATCGCCTGCATGACGAGCAAGGCATCCCCGTGGTCGGCATCCCCGCCACCATCGACAACGACATCTACGGTACCGACGTCTCGATCGGCTTCAACACGGCGATCAACATCGCCCTCGAAGCGGTGGACCGGCTTCGCGACACGGCCGCGAGTCACGACCGCTTGTTCCTGGTCGAGGTGATGGGACGCGACTCGGGCCACATCGCCCTCCATGTCGGGGTCGCAGGCGGCGCGGAGGCGATCCTGCTACCCGAGGACGTGGTGCCGGCCGACGACGTGGCCGACATGATCGTGGCGGCCCAAGACAGAGGCAAGAGCTCCAGCGTGGTGATCGTGGCGGAGGGCGCGTACGAGGGCGGCGCGATGGCGCTCCAGCGCGCCGTGAAGGCGCGTTGCGGCTACGAGGTGCGCACCGTCATCCTCGGCCACACGCAGCGCGGCGGCAGCCCGACGACGCGGGACCGCGTGCTCGCGTCCCGGCTCGGTTTCCATGCCGTGCGGGCGCTCCAAGCAGGGGCGGCTGACGTCATGGTCGGAATCGACCAGCGCGACGTGGTACGGGTGCCGCTCGCCGAGCTGGAGCGCAACACCAAGGACATCGACCGCGAGCTGATGGAGCTCGCGACCATCCTGGCGATCTAGGCTGCGCGACGGTCCATTGCGGCGGCGGTCAGCCGCGGCGGACGCGCACGAAGGTGTCCTTGCCCTTCTGCAACACGATCGGAACGCGCAGGTCGAGCATGGTCCGAGGTTCCTCGACCACGTCGCCGTCGACGCGGAGGCCGCGGTTCAAGACCAGCCGTCGCGCCTCGCCGTTGGAGCTCGTCAAGCCCGCCAACGTAGCGACCCGCAGGAGCCCTACGGCACCGTCCTGGAACTCGCCTTCCGGCACCACGAACTCGGGCAGGTCCTCGGGGATGGCGCCCTTCGCGACCTCGTCGTAGCGGTGCTCGGCGGCCGCGATCGGCGCCTCGCCGTGGTAGGTGCGCACCAGCTCGCGCGCGAACACCCGGTGGGCGCCGACCGGGTCGGCTTGCAGCCGCTCCGAGAGGTCGGCGAGGTCCAGCGTGGTGCAAAGCTCGGCGTACGACAACAGCAACGCGTCCGTCACCTGCATCGCCTTCTTGAACATCACCTCGGGTGGCTCCGCGATGCCGATGTAGTTCCCGAGCGACTTCGACATCTTCTCGACGCCGTCGAGGCCGACCAGGAGCGGCGTGGTGAGCGCTACCTGCGGCTCGAGGCCGTAGGCGCGTTGGACGTCGCGGCCCACCAGCAGGTTGAACAACTGGTCGGTGCCGCCGAGCTCCACGTCCGCGCGGATGGCCACCGAGTCGTACGCCTGCGCCAGCGGGTAGAGGAACTCGTGCACCTGGATCGGCACGCCCGCTTCGAAGCGCTTGGTGAAGTCGTCGCGCTCGAGCATGCGCGCCACGGTGTAGTTCGAAGCCAACCGGATCACGTCGGCGAACCCGAGTGGCTCGAGCCACTCGGAGTTGTGCCGGATCTCGAGCTTGGCGGGGTCGTCGTCGAGCACCGCCGTCGCCTGCGCCACGTACGTCTCCCCGTTGCGCCGCGTCTCTTCCAACGACAGCACCGGCCGCGTCTTGCTACGGCCGCTCGGGTCGCCGATCATCGCGGTGAAGTCTCCGATGATCAGCACCACCCGGTGCCCTAGGTCTTGGAACTGCCGCAACTTGCGAAGGACCACGGCATGGCCCACGTGCAGGTCGGCGCTCGACGGATCCACTCCGAGCTTGACGCGTAGCTGACGCCCCTCGCGCTTGGCGCGAGCGAGCTTGTCGGCCAGTTCTTCCGCCGGCACGATCTGCTCGGCGCCGCGCCGAAGCAGCGCGAGCGCGTCCGCCACGTCCGGCGCGAGCTCGCTCGCACCGATCGAGGCCGCGTCCGTCGGTTCCTTCGCGCCGCCTTCGCGCCCGTCGGTCATGCCTGCTCCTCACTCGCCCGCCCGCGTCACGAGCGGCGGCGTCGTTCCGCCGAGTTCTGGGCCCGAAGCGATGGCATCGGTCCCGAAGCTTCGGCACGGGTCCCGGACCCCGGGACACCGGCTTCATGTCGAACGGATCGGCACCGGGTCGCGAACATCGGCTCCGGGCCGAAACGGGCGGTAGTCTATCACGACCTCCGTGCTCGCAACCGCGCCGTGTGCCGCTCCTGGTCCGGCTCCCCGGCGGCCGCCACGCGCCGCCGACCACCCTGGCGCGCATGGTGGCCAAGCACCGGCGACGCTCGCCGAGCGTCTCCGCGCCCGTGGTAGCTTGCGGCGTGCACGACGTTCGCATCCTGGGGATCCCGATGGACCTCGGCGCCGGCCGTCGCGGCGTCGACATGGGACCGAGCGCGCTCAGGCTCGCGCGTCTCGCACCAGCGCTCACCGACCTGGGACACTCCGTCACCGACCTCGGCAACGTCGACGTGCCCGTCGCAGAAGCGATAACCACCACGGCTGCCCTCCCCTACGCCGACGCGATCGCCCGGACGTGCGACGAGGCGTACCGCCGGCTCGGCGAGCTGCCCGATGATGCCTTCGCCATCACGCTCGGCGGCGATCACGCCATCAGCATGGGCACCGTCGCGGGCGTCGCCAAGGGGCGCAGGACCGGCATGCTCTGGATCGACGCCCACGCAGACCTGAACACGCCGGACACCAGCCCTTCGGGCAACGTGCACGGCATGCCGGTGGCGCATCTGCTTGGCCTCGGTGACGAGCGCTTCCGCCGCAACTGGGGCGGCGGCGCCCTCCTCGCGCCCGAGGACGTGGTCTACATCGGGCTTCGCAGTGTCGACCACGACGAACGCGAACGCATCCACGATCTCGGCATCGCTGCGTACACCATGAAGGAGATCGACCAGCGCGGCATCGCCACGGTCGCGGCCGAGGCTCTCGAACGCCTGTCGGCCACCGATCGCTTGCACGTGTCGTTCGACGCCGACGTGCTCGACCCGACCCTGGCTTCGGGCGTGGGCACTCCGGTGCCCGGGGGGCTCACGTACCGCGAAGCGCACCTGCTGATGGAGTTGCTGGCCGACGCCGGGCGCGTCACGAGCCTCGACTTGGTCGAGGTGAACCCGATCCTCGACGTCCAGAACCGGACGGCCGTGATCTTGGTCGAGATGGCCGCCAGCTTGCTGGGCCGCACGATCCTCTGAACCCGGTGCTACTCCGCCCCGAGCGACTACGCCGCGCTGCCTAGCGGGCTGCCGTTGACCGTCGCCCGCGCGTTGAGCGTCGCGCTGGACGTGGCGGCGGACGTGGCCGCGGCCAGCTCCGCCATCGCGTTCCTGATACGAGGGATGAGCCCGTTGAGGGCGGCGTCGCCCGCACGGATCGCTTCCCCCGCGCGGTGGAAGTTCAACCAATGGATCGGCGGCCGTGTGTGCACCTCGAGCGTCGCGCACGCCGGCGCGCCGTCGCAGTCCACGTCGCTAGGAACCGCCGCACCGCGCGCACACGCGTCCTCGCCTCCCAGCCACCCATCGGCGGCGAAGGCCAGGGCGCGTCCCAGCCGCCCGACGGCGGTCCGAGGCCGATGTTCGACGGCCGCCTGGTGAAGCCGGCGCCCGGTCTCGCTCGTCAACACGCGCCGCGCGAGCCGGATCGCCCGCGAGTCCTGCGCCTCCATGCCGGCACCGATGCCGATGGCGACATCGACGTCCATGCCCGCCAGCGTGTCGAGCGGAACCGGCGATCCGATGCCGCCGTCGACCAGCCGCCTGCCGTTCCACGGCACGGGCGCGAAGACACCGGGGATCGATGCGCTGGCGCGCAGCGCGACGCCGATGGGGCCGTCTTCGATGAGCACACGCTCGCCCGTGTCGATATCGGTCGTCACGACCACCAGCTTGCGGCGAAGGTCGGCGAACGTCCGCCCTTCGAGAAGTCGGTCGAAGTACGTCTCGAGACGCCGCCCTTCGAACAGCGCGGCGCGGTGCAGGCCGAAGTCCGCGATGTACGGGAACACGTCACGGCGTCGCGTGCGCTCCGCTTCGTCCCTCAGCGTCGCGACGTCACGGCCGGTCGCGTAGAGCGCGCCGACGACCGCGCCGAAACTCGTGCCGACGATCACGTGAGGCGCGAGACCGTGACGTTCGAGGCTGGCAAGGGCGCCGATGTGCGCGTAGCCGCGGGCGCTCCCGCCACCGAGCGCGACGCCGATGCGCGCCGCGGTCGACACCGTGGTCGACGCCGCGGTGGACGCTGCGGTCGTCGCCGCGATCGACGCCTCGGCCGAGGTGCCGGCCGAGGTCGTCGTCATATGTTCGGGGTCCACGTGGGGCATGCTACGCCGTGCCAGATGAGACGCATGTACGCCGCATGCGATGCTGGGACACATGCCACCCGCCCGCCCGGCCGACGCCCAGCTCGGCATCGTCGTCGTGCACTACCGCGACGAACGCGTGCTGGAGGAGTGTCTCGAACGGATCGCGGGATCGGCGAAGGACGCCGAGGTCGTCGTGGTGGATACCTCGGGCAACGACGCGGCTGCAGCCGTCGTCGGGCGTCACGCGCGCGCGCGGCGCGTGCCGACGCCCAATCACAGCTACGCCTACGCGGCGAACGTCGGCTTCAAGGCGCTCGACACGCCGCTGCTCGCCCTCATGAACGCCGACACGTGGGTGGAGGGCGCTACCTTCACCGACCTCGAGGCCGCGCTGCGCGCGCACCCGGAAGCGGGTGTCGCCGGCCCGCTCGCCACCGACCGGCACGGCGCCATCCAAGACCTCGGGCTCCCGTACCGGGTGCACTACGCGCGCCTTCGAAGGGCACCGCGCCACGTGGTGACGGCGCCTTGGCTGTCCGGCTGCCTGCAGCTCGTGCGGCGCGCGGTCCTCGACGCCGTGGGCGGCTACGACCCGAGCTTGCGCTTCTTCAACGAGGACCTCGAGTTCTGTCTCCGCGCCCGCCGCGCCGGGTTCGCCTGCCTCTTGGTCGACACCCCGGTGGTCCACCTCGGCGGCACCTCCACGCCGTCGGACCCTGCGTTCCACGTCGAGGGTCGGCGTGGGGGATACACCGTGTCGAGACGCTACTTGGCGCCCTCGTACCGGCGGGGCCACCGCGCCTTCCTCGGGCTCGAGGCGAGCCTCGGGATGCGCTTCGCTCGGGACGCTGCCGGACGCGCTGCTCACGAACGCATGGCGACGATGGTGCGCACGGGCGACTTCGACACCTCCCCGTTCGGAGCCACGCTCGACGCCTCGAGCGTCACGGTCGACACGCGTCCCTGACGCAGGTTCGGCCCAAGCCGCGGCCGTGCTACATTGGCCGCCATGTCGCTGCCATGGCCACAAGTGTGGGAGCGCGTCGCCGGCGACCCGTTGCTTCTGTACTCGTTGGCCGCCACCGCGCTGCTCGCCATCGTCTCGTGGTCGTCCGGCCTGGGGCGCGCCGACGTGGCCGCCTTGCTGCGTCCTCGGACCATGCTGCGTGTCGCCGGCGCGGTGGCGGTGTCGTTCCTGATCACGGTGGCCGCCCGCACCTTCGCGAACGGTTCCGGCACGATCACCGCGGCCGCGCTGCTCGAGGGTGTCGGACGGCTTCCGCTCTACCTCGTGACGCTGGCGTACGGACCGACCATCGGTATCGTCGCGGCCGCGCTCTCCGTCGGCTTCGCGGCCGACGCGTCGTTGCCGGGCTGGCGCGAGGCCATCCTCACCCTCGAACTCGTCGTCCTGGGGTGGCTTGCCATCTACCCGTCGCCGCGTCAGACGCGCTGGGCGGGTCCGTTCGACGTGACGCTCGCGCACCTGTTGGCTTGGGGTACGGGCGGCGTGGCGTTGATGGCGTACCGGTTCGGGGAGTTCTCGCCTCAGCGGTGGCGCGCCGAGGTATCGGCCGACCTCGTTCCCGTCGCGGTGGCCGTGCTCGCGTTGCTCGCGTTCGGGCCGCGCTTCTACCAGCGTGCGTTCCCCGGCAGCCGCATCGCAGCCGGTCCGGCCGAACCCGCCCCGCCGGCCGTCACCACGGTCCACGTCGACACGCGCGTCCGTGCGCGTTTCGCCGAGGTGGACCTGTCCGCCGTGCCCGACTTGGAAGACGCGGCCGTCCACGCCGTGCGAGCAGGCTCGAGGTCGGCGCCCACCTTGCGCCTGCCGGCGGGCGAATCGTTCGACGCCGGGCGCGACCGGGATCCCCGTCACGAACCGTGGGCGCGGATGCGCCCCGTTCCCGCTTCCCGACGCGCGAGCATCGGGCCCAAGCGGCGACATCGACTACGACCGATGCCGCCGTTGGAGGACGACCCCCGGACCTGATCCGCGCTCAGCTTGGCCGCTTGAGCGGAACGCTGACCCCGAAGGCGTTGCCCGTGCGGTCGTCGTCGCCATGCTCGCCGGCGTCGCCGGCATCGGTTCGCGGACCACCCCAGGCTCGGCCGCCCCATGCGACGGCGATCGAGCGGACGATGTACAGCCCCAGCCCCGTGCCCTTGGCTTTGGGTCCGCCTTGGGCGTGCAACGCGAAGAACGCCTCGGCGGTCTCCGGATCGATGGGGACACCACGGTCACGCACCTCGATGCGCGCTTCCGTTCCTTCGGGCCACGCCACCACGTCGACGACCCCGTCTTCAGGGCCATGAAGCGCGGCGTTCTCCAGTAGGTTCAACACCACCTGCAGTACCTTGTCCTCGTCTGCCCAGACGGTCGTTGCGCCGACGTCGACGCGCACCTTCACGCGGCGCCGCGCCAGCACCGGTTGCAGCGAGCCCAACGCACGCGCGACCACGGCTTCCAGCGGCACGCTACGCTCACGCGGCGGCCGAACGTCGACCGTCAGATCATCGAGGAGACGGGCCAGGCGCTGTGCCTCGCTCCGCCCCCGCGCCAGGAAACGGCGCCGGTCTTCCTCGGGAAGCTCGTCGGCGAGGGCGTCCAGCGTGGCCGCGATGGTGGTGGCCGGTGTGCGTAGTTCGTGGGACAACACCGCAAGGAGCTCCCGAGCGTCTGCTTCGGCGCTGCGGAGTTCCGTCAGGTCCTGCAGCAGCAGCCCGCCAGTCACCGGCACGACCCGGAGCCGGCGGTCGCGCACGTCGAGTTCGGTGGGGTCGCTCCCGGCCGCTGCCCGTTCGAGTCGATGATCGCGTAGGACCGCGATGAGCGGGGCGTGGCGAGCCCATCCGCGATCGACGTCCAGCATCCGCGCCGCGGCCAAGTTGATGGACGTCACACGGCCACGCTCGACCAAGATCACGCCTTCGGCCAAGGCGTCGAGCCACGACCCGTCGTCCGGAAGCGAACCCTCGGGCTCAGGCATGCGCCCATGACCCCAACCGGTACCCTCGACCCCGCACCGTCTCGATCACCTCCGCGCCCAACCGAGCGCGCAACTGCGCGACGTGCTGGTCGACCGTTCGTTCGGTTCCTACGTACGCCTCCCCCCACACCTCGTCCAGCAGCTCGCCGCGCCTGTACACCTTGCCAGGGTGCGCCGCCAGGAACGCCAGCAGCTCGAACTCGCGGCGCGTGAGGTCGATGACCTCCCCCGCGCGCGCGACCATGCCGCGCTCGACGTCGATGTCGAGATCCCCGACCTGCAGCCTTCGGTGGGGCTCCACGCGCCGCAGCTGCGCCCGTACCCGCGCGACGAGCTCTGCAGCCGAGAACGGTTTGGACACGTAATCGTCGGCGCCCGATTCGAGACCTTCGATCCGCTCCGCCTCCCGCGCCCTCGCCGTGAGCATGACGACGGGCACCGCATGCCCGCGCATGGCGCGGATGCGCCGGAGCAACGAGACGCCGGACTCGTCCGGCAGCATCCAATCCAGCACGACGATGTCGGCCTCGTCCAGGGCCGTCCAACCCTGCCCCGCGGTCGCGGCCTCGACCACCCGCAAGCCGGCGCGCCCGAGGTGGTACGCGACGAGCTCGCGCACGGCGTCGTCGTCTTCCACGAGCAGCACGGTCGCCCGGCTCACGACGGCACCGTCGCGCGAGGTACGTTGCTCGCGTGCATCATGCGGGCATTGTACGGACGCCCGCGTCATGGCGTCGTCAAGGGCGGTCGCGCTCGGGGCCGTGTGAGCGTGGTCCGCTACGACGCGAAGGACCGCCCGGCAGCGGCGCCATGCGCAAGCCGGTCAAGCTCCATGCCCCTTCGCCGTCGTCCCCTCATCGAACCCGGTCCATGACCGTCCCATGACGGTGCTCGGCTAGCATCGGCTATCATGCGCCCAGACGCCATGAACCCACTCGAACACGACCTCCAGGCGATCAACGGTGACCTCGTGCGCATGCTCAGCATGGTCCGTGAAGGCTGTGGCCTCGCTCGACGTGCCCTCGTGGATCAGGACATGCAAGCCGCCCGGCGCTGCATCGACGGCGACAACGCCATCGACCTGCTCCAGGCCGACCTGGAGATGCGGATCCTGACGGTCATCGCCCGGCGGCAGCCGGCGGCGCGCGACCTGCGCTTCCTCGGTGGGAGCCTCCAAGCGCTCGCCGACATCGAGCGCGCGGGAGACTACGCCGAGCACGTCGCCACGGCGGCGATGGTGTTGGCCGAGCAGCCGCCGCTCAAGAAGTACCTCGACCTCCAACGGATCTTCGAGGTATTGGCCGCCATGCTCGACGCCACGGCCAAGGCGTTCGCGGAGGCCGACGAGGACGCCGCCCGCCGCTCGCACGCGATGGACTCGGAGATCGACGCGCTCTACGACCAGATCCACCGCGAACTGCTGACCTACATGATCCAGGACCCCACCACCATCAACCGTGCGAACCAGCTCCTCGCGGTCGCGCGGTACCTGGAGCGCCTCGGCGATCACCTCGAGAACGTCGACGAGCACATCCTGTTCTGGCTCACCGGCGAACGCATCTGAGGGCCGGACCGGGCAACCATCGCCTGCCCCGCGCCGGGGAGCGGTAGCATCGTCGTGTGGAAGGGCCGCTCTCGCGCTTCTTGCGCCCCGAGACGTCGCAGTCGCCCGCGGAACTGGTGTCGCTCGACCCGGAGGACGCGCGCCACGCGCGGGCCGGACGCGACGCCCCTGCCGACGCCGCGGCCGCGCTTGGCGACTCGGTCGCGCGCGGCGCGTCGTCCACGCGCGAACCTCGCACTGCGGCGCCGCTACGTCGCAGCGCCCACCGCCGACGGCAGGTGTTGGCGGCGACCTTCGCCATCGCGCTGATGGTCTTCGTTGGCCTGAACGCGGCGGCAGCCTTGCAGGATCCCGGCGCCATGGCGTTCGGCGGAGGGAGCGTCCGCGTCCTCGAGGCGCCGTGGCTGCGCGGGTTCGTGAACACGCTTCGCGGCCCGGTACGCGTGGGCGTCCAGGTCGGACATCTCGACGCCGCGCTTCAGCCCGACGAGCTCGCGACCCTGCGCGTCAGCACCGGGGCGCACGTCGACGGCATCGACGAGGTGGAAGTCAACTTGGCGGTCGCCGAAGCGCTGGCCGCGCGCCTGACCCGCCTCGGGTTCGAGGTGGACCTCCTCCCCGCCACGGTCCCGGTGGGTTACCGCTCCGACGTGCTGCTCTCCATCCATGCCGACGCGAGCATCGACGCGGAGCGGCGCGGGTACAAGAGCGCGCACTTCCTTCCTGCCAGGAACGCGCGCGAGCCCCTCCTGAAGGTCGTGATCGACCGCGCCGTGTTCGCCGCGACCGGGCTTCCCGATGACGACCGCAACGTGTCGGGCAACATGCTGCACTACTACGCGTTCAACCACCGGCGGTTCCAGCACGCCGCGGCCGCCTCGACGCCGGCGCTGTTGGTCGAGCTCGGGTACCTCTCCCATCCCGACGACTTGGCGGCGCTCATGCAGCCCGACGTCTACGCTGAAGCGCTCGAGCGGGGCGTCCTCACTTACCTCCGTTCCGTCGGCCGTGTGGACTGACGGCCGTGTGGACTGACGGCCGCGTCTCGCAACGGCTGGCCTGAGTTCTTCGCCGCGTTCGGAAGGGGTGATCTGAGATGCGGCTCTTCGTCGCAGCGCATCCGCCCACTGAGGTGCTCGAGGAGACGGAACGCGCCGAACGGTTCCTGCGCCGGCGCATCCCCGCCTTACGCGCTCGCTTCGTCCCCGTTTTCCAACGTCACCTGACGCTCTCGTTCCTTGGCGAGGTGGACGAAGGCGACCTCGAGGGCGTGAAGGCCGCGGTGCACGAAGCCGCCGGCGCCACGGAGCCGTTCGAGCTTCGCACCGCGGGCCTCGGCGTCTTCCCTGGCCCGCGACGGCCGCGCGTGTTCTGGCTCGGCCTCGAGGGAGCCACGAGCGTCGCCGGCGAGTTGGCGCGCGGCCTGGCCGCACGGATGCCCGTCGCCGTCGCCGACGCAGCGGCTCCGGGCGGGTTCGTGCCGCATGTGACCTTGGCGCGCGTCAAGGCCCTCGCCGGCGGCAACGAGGCGACCGTGAGGGACGCGCTGAGCGCATACCGCGCGGCGCACCTTCCGTGGAGACTCACGCACGTAGCGCTGTACGCCAGCGTGCTCACGCCGGACGGCGCGGTGCACCGCGTACTCACGCGAGCCGAGCTTGGGAAGGCGCCGCCGGCGGCGTCCCCGTGACGGCTGGAACCCGTCGACGAGCGTGGTAGCGTACCGGGCATGAATCGGGTCCTCATCGACCGTCGCTCGTCCCGCGAACGCCGCTCGCGAAGCGGTCGTCATGCGCAAGCCGGACATCGCGCATCACCGCGTCGGTCGTGGTTGCCGTTGGTGCTGCTGGCGGCGCTCGTCCTCGCCCTCGCGCTGGCCGGATGCCGGCCCCGCAACGAGGCTCGTTCGTCCTCCACGAGCGCGGCCGACGCTCCCGAACCGGTGCGGATCGAGCTCGAGTCTCCGCCGGCCGTCGGCGTCGTGCCCGTGGCCGTGTACGTCCTCGACGAGTCCGCCGGCGTTTCCGGCGCCACCGTCCAGGTCACGGGGGACATGACGCACGCCGGCATGACGCCGGTCGAGGTCGACGCCGTGGAGGTGGAGCCCGGGCTCTACCGCGCCGACACGTTCGCCTTCTCGATGGCCGGTGACTGGATCGTCACGGCCGAGGTGCAGTACCCAGAGGGCCGCGTGATCATCGCCGAGGTCCAGCTCAACGTTCCCGCCCGCTGAGGCGCAGCTGCGCCTGATGCCGTAGGTACCCCGCCGTGGCCGTGAGAACCCCCACCAGCACGCTGCGTACGAGCGAACGGTCGCAGCAGGGTGGCCCTGCCGCGCGTGGGCCGTACGTCGACCAGCCGCGTGGGTTCGACCTCTTCCGCCTGCCTGGCCTGAGGCGCTTGGCGCGCTGGAAGTACGCGCGTTTCGCGTTCCAGGTTCCGCTGCTCCTGTTGGCCGTGATGGTCGTGATCGACGGCTTGACGGGGCGGCAGGTCGCGCCCAGGAACCTGGCCACCACCAGCGTGTGGCTGCACTACCGGGGCCTGGTCGTGATCGCCCTCGCACTCTTCGGGAACGCGTTCTGCGCCGCTTGTCCCTTGATGCTCACGCGCGGGCTGACGCGGCGCTTGGAGCGGCTGCTTCCGCGCAAACTCGCGTGGCCGCGGCACCTGCGCAACAAATGGACCGTGGTCGCCCTACTGCTGGGGTTCTTCCTCGCCTACGAGGTCTTCGACCTGTGGGCGAGCCCGTGGCTGACCGCCTGGCTGGTGATCGGCTACTTCGGTGCCGCCCTCGCGGTCGACGTGCTCTTCCCCGCCGGAACCTTCTGTCGCTACGTGTGCCCGCTGGGGAACTTCAACTTCGCGCTCGCCAGCGTCTCACCGACCCAGGTCGCTGCGGTCGACCCGGACGTGTGCCGCGCATGTGAGCACAAACCGTGCCTGCATGGCCGCGACACCTACGACCGGCCGCCCGCGACCCCCCGCGCGGCGTTCGTGCCGTTGGCCGACGTGGTGACACCGAACGGCTCCGGGCACTTCCCCGGTTGTGAGACCGATCTCTTCGTGCCCACCATCACCTCGAACATGGACTGTACGTACTGCTTCAACTGCGTTCGCGCGTGCCCCTACGACAACGTCGCGCTTCGCGTCCGCGCGCCCGGCCGCGAGCTCGCGCGTGCGCCCTGGGCGCGCCGTGGCCGACTGGCAGTGCTCGCGATGGGCGTGCTGCTGGCGTACTGGGGCTTGATGAACGCACTGGCGATGATCTCGCCGTTCTTCGAGATCGCGGAGCGGCTCGCCGGTTGGCTCGGCACCCGCAACGAGGCGATCCTGCTGTTCGCGCTCTACGGCGTCGTGACGCTCGCGGGCGTCATCACCACCGTCGCGGCCGCCATGGCCGCCGACGCCATCGGGAACGCGATGCGCGCGCGCATGTCCGGTTCGCGAACGGTACCGACGCGGGGCTCT